>NZ_JBSPTO010000009.1:0-174340 GCF_053850215.1 Mesorhizobium sp. f-mel | reverse complement strand
TGCTGGTCACCACCGAAGCCATGATCGCCGAGGCTCCGAAGAAGGAGTCGGCTGGCGGCGGCATGCCTGGCGGCATGGGCGGCGGCGGCATGGGCGGCATGGGCGGCATGGATTTCTAAGGAAATCCATCAGCACGCCCATGAACTGATAATGCTCAAGCCCGCAAGCGGGCTTGAGTGGCGGCATGGATTTCTAATCCAGCCCATCAGCCTTCAGATACGGAAAGGGCGGCAGCGATGCCGCCCTTTTTAATTGTTACGCACCTCATTCGCCGTGCCAGCCGCGATCGGCGGGCGAGACCTCCTGTACCGCTGTACGCTTTGGCAATAGTTACGGCATGGATCGCAGGGCTGGAGCCATCTCTTGTTCGGCCTTCGGCGCTTTCGGCAGGGCTCCGCGCCGGCTTCGATGCGATGAAGGCCATAAAATATCAGCTCGCCGTTACCGCGACCTCTTCGGCAGGCAAAGCACCTTCTACCAGCGCGGCGACTTCATCGGCCACCGCCAGCACCGGGGCACGGTCGCGGGTGGCGCGCGCGATCACCATCAGCCCTTCCAGCGATGATTCGACAAGCAGCGCCAGAGCGCGGGCGCGGCGCTCGGGCACCCCTGCCCTGACGAAGGCCGCCTGCAGCAAGCCTATCCATTGCTCGAAAGCCGACCGGCACAGTTCGGCCAGCTCCGGCACGTCGGTCGGCGAGTCCAGCACCACGGGCGCGATTGGGCAGCCAAGCGTGAACTGGTTGTCCTCCAGCATGCGCGCGACCGACTGATAGATATGGTGGACGGCCACCGCCGGATCTTTTTCGGCAGCCAGCTCTTCGCCAAGCCTTTGAGTCACCTTGTCAACGCTGTCGCGCGTCACTTCGATGACCAGTTGGTCCTTGCCGCCCGGAAAATGAAAATAGAGCGATCCTCGTGGCGCACCGGAGGCGCTCAAAATGTCGTTGAGCGAAGTACCGTGATAGCCGCGCTGCCTCAGCAGCAGCGCCGTCGCCTCCATCATGCGGGTGCGGGTATCGTTGGCCATGTCAACCTCTGTCAGGAGTCAGCATTATAGACCTTGCACGAGATATAACAATCGGTTTACATAATATGTAGATCAGTCTATATATCTTCACGTGTAAGAGGAGAACGATAAAATGACCATCCGTGAAGCAGAGGCCCAATGGCAGGGGTCGTTAAAAGAAGGTTCGGGCCGCCTGCGGCTTGGCAGCGGCGTCTTCGAAGGCACCTATTCCTTCCCGTCGCGCTTCGAAAACAGTCCCGGCACGAATCCGGAGGAACTGATTGCGGCGGCGCATGCCGGCTGCTTTTCAATGGCGCTGAGCGCCATACTGGGCAGCGGCGGTCATGTCCCCGTACGAATCCACACCGTCGCCAAGGTGCATCTCGGCACCAGCACGGCCGGACCGACGATCACCCGCATCGACCTTGAAACGGAAGCCGAGATCGCGGCGCTGGCGCCCGAGGAATTCCAGCGGCTTGCCCAATCCGCGAAGACGACATGCCTGGTCTCCCGGGCTTTGGCCGGCGTGGCGGATATCAGGCTCAAGGCCGACCTCGTAACGGCCGCCGCTGCGGAAAATGACATCAGGAGGTCCCAAGATGGAACAGAATAGCATCATGCTCGTCCATCCAGACGACCAATCCAGACGGACGGCCGAGATCATGCGGCGCTTCAACGACGTGTTCCAAAATCATGATCCGTCGGCACTCCCGGGCCTGGTGGCCGAGGACTGCGTCATCGAAAATACCATGCCGGCGCCAAATGGCGCCCGCCATGCCGGGCGGGAGGCGTGCGTCGGCCTATGGTCGGCAATCGCCAGCGAACCCGGCACCCGCTTCGACCTTGAGGAGACGTTCGTCGCCGGTGAACGGGCGACAATCCGCTGGCGTTACTGGCGTGCCGACGGCAACTCCATCCGCGGCGTCAATCTGATGCGCGTAGCGGACGGGCAGATCGTCGAGGCGATGGGATACGTCAAGGGATAGCCAACAGGTGCTATCGCTCGGTCAGCGCCAGTTTTGCGCCGAGCGCGACGAAGGCGCCGGCGAAGGTGCGGCGCATCCAGGTCAGCACCATCGGCCGCGACACGACATGGCTGCGGATCGAGGCGGCGAAGATGCCGTAGCCGACGAAGACGACAAACGTCAAAAGCATGAAGACGGTGCTGAGTTCCAGCATCTTCGACAGCGCACGCGGTTCGGTGGTGCTGACGAATTGCGGCAGGAAGGCGAAGAAGAAGATCGACAGCTTCGGGTTGAGGATGTTGATGAGAATGCCCGAGGTGATCACCTTGCCGGCCGAGTGCGGCGCGACATCGTGCCCGACGCTCAAGCTGCCGCTCTCTTTCAGCGTGTTCCACGCCATGTAGAGCAGGTAGGCGACGCCCAGATATTTCAGCGTCTCGAAGGCGAGTGCGCTGGTGTGCAGCAGCGCCGCCAGACCGGTGATGGCGGCCGCCATATGCGGAATGATGCCGAGCGTGCAGCCGAAAGCAGCGATGATGCTGGCGCGCGCGCCGCGCGAAAGCCCGGCGCTCAGGGTATAGAGAACGCCAGTGCCGGGCGAAGCCACGACAATCAGCGAGGTCAACAAGAATTCGATGCTCACGGATGATCCTCCTGTGCCCTGCCCGTCGGCAAGGTAGCCAGCGAACCGCGCGGGCACAAGCCAGCCCGGGAGCCAGGTAGTGTCTCATTTCAAGCATTGCCCCTGAAGCGACATTCGCATTGAGGTCAACAGCCAGTCTGGTGGACTGGCTGCCGCATCGGCGCATAGTCGTCGACTTACGCGATCTTGCCTTTGGGGAACAGTCGTATGAGGGGGGCACGCCATGGAAGTCGCTGATGGCGCACGTGTCGACGTTCACGTCCCGTATATTCTCGTCCATTCCGATCGTGAGATCAGGCGCCACGCAGCATGGCCACAGCATCGGCTTGAAACATCAGAACATAGCGGCCGATCACGGCGTCGAACGGTCGGTCGAACGAGAGTGCCGCGGGATCGCCTTCATGGAAGCTGACTTTCTGGATCGGATGCGCCGCCGCGCGCCCCTCCGCCGCCGCAAGAGCCGCCGGAGCCCGATCTGCGCCGATGACCTGACCTTCGCTGCCAACCATCTCGGAAACCAGGAATGTAACGTCGCCCGCGCCACAGCCGACGTGGAGCACGCGCATCCCGGGTCTTATACCCGCAGACAGCAAGATTCTTCGCGTGATCGGGTTAATGATGCCCGCCTGATGGCTGAGACGTCGCTCGTCACCTCCGGCCTGGTGGGACCATCGTCTTCCATGAGCCGGATTGGAACGGCTGTCGATCCAGCCGCCAGCGCCGACCTACAACGACTGCTGTCGATGGATCGTCGAGACGTTCCGGCGCAGCGGTATCGAGACCAATATGGGTATCAAGCTCGATGCGGCTTCCGCGCGGCTGGATTGACCGCGCTCTCAATGCACTTGGAGGCGGTTGTTGGGGAACCAGGAACGGTTTCGACTGGTCACACCAGACCGCTGAACTCATTGTCACGATGCTGCCGGAAATACAGAGCCGGGGAGTTGCGACGGCCGCTGAGGTCGATATTGAAACTTTGGGACAGCGCATGCAGCTCGAAATCGAGGCGGGTAGCGTGATCGTGAGCCGCTCGGAAGTGGGCGCCTGGTCGCGTGCCCCGACCTAAGTGACAAGACTGGAGCGACAGGGTAGCCCGTACCAATCCTTCTCCTGGGTTCTGGAGGCTGCCTCGCAGGAAAGACCAAGGCGAATATCCCGCTCTTGGCAACGTGCTTGATCTGGCAGATGAACCGAACGGCTACTTCCCACCCATTCCGGGCGCGCTTTCTCGTCTGATGGCTTCCTCAGGCGAACCATGCACTGCTTGCCCTGGTATCACCACGATCGGCCAGACCTTCGAACGACCCTTCACCGCGAAAGAGACCAGTCTGGAACGCTTCTTGACGACCATGCCGTATAAGTTAGAACTTGTCCTTGCGCCGTGACCACCTCCTCCTGAAGCAGGATAACCGTCATGTGTCACAAATCCTTTGGATCGCAGGACCTGACAAAAAGCGGGGTGGTGGCGCATGCCGTGTCCTGCGCCGCAGCCGTTTTCTCTGCCCGCACGGCTTTCATGATCCTTCGCTCAGGCAGAGAAATGCTTGCGGCAGCCCTCGTGCTCGGACTTTGCGCAACTGCGGCCGCTGACGACGTGCTTTTCGAAAACGTCCGCATCTTCGACGGAAAAGGCGCTGCACTTTCGGCCCCATCGAATGTGCTGGTCGAGGGCAATGTGATCGCGCGGATCTCGGCAAGTCCCATCGCGGCCGAAGGCGCGCGGCGCATTGCCGGCAACGGGCGAACGTTAATGCCGGGGCTGATCGATGCGCATTGGCACGCAATGCTGATTGCGTCCACGCCGGCAGAGGCGATGGGCGACGTCGGCTTCGCCAATCTTGCGGCCGGCGACGAGGCGACGGATACGCTGATGCGCGGCTTCACCACCGTTCGCGACGTGGGCGGGCCGGCGTTCGGCCTCAAGCGCGCGATAGATCAAGGCATCATAGCGGGACCGCGCATCTATCCGTCCGGAGCCATGATCACCGTGACCAGCGGGCATGGAGATTTCCGCCAGCTCAGCGACTTGCCTCGAACGATCGGCGGCTTGTTCACTCCCATGGAGAGGAACGGCGGCAGCATAGTTGTGGACAGCCCCGACGAGGTTCGTTTGCGTGCCCGCGAGCAGTTCATGCAGGGGGCCGCGCTGCTCAAGTTGACAGCGGGCGGCGGAGTGTCGTCGCCCCACAGCCCGCTCGACGTCACCACCTTCACCGAGCCCGAACTGCGGGCCGCCGTTGAAATTGCCGAGAATTGGGGCACCTACGTCGCCGCGCACGCCTTCACCTCGGATGCGATCCGGAAGGCTATCGCGGCTGGTGTCAAGTGCATCGAACACGGCTTCCTCATGGACGAGGCAACCGCCAAGCTGATCGCCGAAAAGGACATCTGGCTGAGCTTGCAGCCGCTTCCCGAATTGATGAGGACAGGCCTCCAAGAGGGTTCGGTCGAGCGAGCCAAGGCCGATGAGGTGTGGCCGGGCATCGGCAGGACCTACGAACTCGCGAAGAAATACAAGATCAAGACGGCATGGGGCACCGATGTCCTGTTCTCCCGCGCGTTGGCGAAGCAGCAGGGGGCAATTCTGGCGTCGCTCGTGCGTTGGTACACGCCTGCCGAAGCGCTCGTCATGGCGACCGGGACCAATGCCGAGCTCCTCGCGCTGTCGGGCCGTCGCAACCCCTATCCGGGGAAACTCGGCGTGATCGAAGAAGGCGCGCTCGCGGACCTCCTGCTCGTCGAAGGCAATCCGCTGGAGAACCTCGACGTGGTGGCCGATCCAGCGAACAACTTCAAAATCATCATGAAAGATGGCCTGATATACAAAAACACTATCTGAGGCCGTTATCACAGCGTCGGCAGGCCATGGCTGCGACGCGCCATCAGGCAATCGTCGCCGCCGGGCATGCAGGCGCGGCAGACGTCCGGTCTGACCTCGTAAATGCCGCAGGTGGTCGACTTGCCGACCTCGCCGGCAAGCGCCGAGCAGCGCACGCCGTCACAGCGCATGCCGGATTCGTCGGCGGCCACATACTTCTGCGGGATCAGGTCGAGCTGTGCGTCATCCTCGGTCGAAAAGCGCGGCCATTCGGATAAATAGGAACAGCAGGCGCCGCAGCTCTGGCAATCGAAGAGAGGGGCGGCGCGCTCCTCCAGTGAGGAAAAATTCCCGGCGCTCGCTAAGGCAAGCAGCCCTGACGCAACCGGATTCAGATCGGCGTTTCGCGGCAAGGGCGCTATTTCTTCTTCCTAGTCTTGCGCGATGCGACATCTGCCGGCGACTTGAACAGATCGGTCGCGGCCTCGGCGGTAACGTCGGCTTTCGGCGCGGCGGCCGGCTTGGCCAGCTTTGCGGTGACAGCAGATGCCGCCGGCTGATCCTTGGCTGAAAATTTTATGGCCATATCAATCCTCGTCGGAGAAACGCGATGATGGCGCATTCGGGTTGCGAAGGCGGCCGATCAGCGCCGAGACCGCCGTGATGTTCATTTCCTCGGGCGACCAGTTCCTGGTCTCCTCGATGTGCCGGGGCGCCAGCTCGCGATGCGTGCTGCCACTATAGGCGGCATCCTGATGGGTGACGCGCTCGTGGGTCTTGGCATTCTCGCGGACATACTCGATCAGATAGTTCGGGCATTCGGAGCGGCCACGCACGCCGAGCCTGACCTGGGCATCGCCATGGGCGCGCTTGCAGCGCTCCAGCTTCTCGAGCACCCGGCGGACATATTCGACCGGCTTGTCGAGCTCTCCCACGACATCGGCGATGGTCGAATCGGCGGCGATCGCCTTTTGCGGGACGCGCTTGGTGGCCATCAGCGTTTGCCCACGCGCTTCGGCGAGGCTGCGAGCGCGGCGGCCGCAGCCATCTCGTCGGCTTCCTTTTCCAGGCGCAGTTCGCGCAGCCGCGCGGTCTTGGCTTCCCGGGCCTCGCTGACAGCATCCTGTTCGGAAATGATGCGGTTGAGCGACATGGACTGGGTCTGGGCCTTGCTGAAGATGGATTCGGCCTGGTCGCGGGGTTTCTTTGAAGTAGCGGTCAAGGTCTTTCTCCCGGTTCGGAGCATGATGCCGCAAAATGGCGAGACCGGTCTTTCGACCAGGACCACGCACAAAGCAATACGGCAGTCGGATTCAAATTGCTGAGCATCCTTAACACGTTCAAGCGAACGCGCGGTGCTCTTTTCCAATTTTTGAAGCGCGAAATGCAAAAGGCCAGGCATTGCCTGACCTCCCGCTGAAGCGCCGCGCGTCCAGTTGAACCCGCTGACACTTTCTCATCCGCGCATGATCCTTTCTGGAAACTGATGTTTCCCGGGTCATGCGCTGGAATTCGCCGTTCACCGGTGCCAGTACATCCGTGGTCACCGGCGAAGCTGAATTCCGTTTTAGGCCGCCTTCAACTGATCGGCGGACATCTTGCCCGACTTGTTGTCGCGGACCATCTCGTAGCCGAGCTTCTGGCCCTCGACGATGTCGCGCATTCCGGCGCGTTCTACGGCCGAGATGTGGACAAATACGTCGGCCGAGCCGTCGTCAGGCTGAATAAAACCAAAACCCTTGGTGGCGTTGAACCATTTAACTGTGCCTGTGCTCATAACGAACCCTTTCCGTGGCAAATATTCGTTCGCCGTCATGTGAATGCACAACAGCGTTTGTCTCGATTTTGATGGGGGAAGTTCGTCAAAGGCGCGCCTGGACACGCGGATAACAAAAGTCGGTCAAACAAATATCGACGAATTGCTTTTAGACTTCTTTTGCCACCGTGTCAATTTTTGCCTTTGGCGCCCGGTAACATCTCGCGCCGCTGGCTGCGCGGAATCGACGGGAGCCCGACTGCAAAATCACACCGACATGCGGGAACCGTTTTGGCTCTCATGCATTTTGCATATGTCGAAAGTTATTTTGAAAGAGCGATCTTGAGAAAGGCTGACGACAACAGGACGCCCCCCGCGCAGAAGCACGAGGGGCGTTCTTGCATGCGTCGGAGGAACCGCGCTCACGTCACCGCGGTGATCAACGGCAGGATCTCGTAGCGGAAGCCCAGCCCGGAGCGCACCGTCGGATCAGCTTCGGTCAGTTCCCTGGCGCCCTGTTCGTCTTCGGCCCGCACGATGCCAAGGCCCCATGGCCCGGCTGGATCGGCGACCGGTCCGAACAAAAGCACCCTGCCCTCGGCGAGTTTGCGGTGCAGATAGTCCGAATGCTGCTTCATCAGCGCCTCTTCCGCAGCGGTCATCGTGAAGGCGAAATCGGGCCGTGGCGGTATGAGCCTGCAGTGGAACACGGCCTGTGGCTTGCCGTGCCCCTCGCTGGTGAGGAAATCGCCCAGCCAACCGAGCACGTGCTCCCAGCCGGAGCCGTGGGCGCGGCACGACTCCTTGCGCGCACCAAAACCTTGATGGCGCAGGGTCAGCCGGGTTCCTGCCTCGACCGCTTCGAGCATGTATACGACGGTAGTAACATTGTCGCCGTCCCACGGCGCCTTCCACGTCATCACCAGCCTGTGCGGCGGGTCGACCTCCAGATACTCACCCTGGACATGGAATTCCTCGCCGTCGGCGCCCTTGCCTTCCGAACGCCAAGCGCCGCCCGGCCGCACGTCTGCGATATGTCTGGTCGTTCGGTACTGTTCGTCCGAACCCCACCAGAGCGGGATCTGGTCTTCAGCGGTCAGTGCGTGAAACACGCGCTCCGGCGGCACTGCGATCGTCACAGTGGCAAGGATGGTGCCCGACGAAACGTCTGCGATCGCGCGCGGTCTGTCGTTGCTGGTCATCATTCGCTCTCCAGATAGGATTTCAGATTGCCGAGGCTCGCCTGCCAGAAATCGCGATAGGGCAAGATCCAGTCGGCCACGTCCTTGAGCTCGGCCGGCTCCAACCGGTAGAGCCGCTCGCGGCCGATCTTCTGCTCGGAGACGACGCGCAGCTCACGCAAGACCCGCAGATGCTTGGAGATCGCCGGCCGGCTCTGCGAAAAGGCGGAGGCAAGTTCGTTAACTGGCGCCGGCCCCAGGCGCAATCGGTCGAGGATGGCGCGTCGGGTCGGGTCGGCGATGGCCCGGAAAACGGAACGGTCATGGTCAGCCTGCGGCATAATACGTATCCATTTGGTTACCTATTATGCCGATCCTCTCCTCTTGTCAACTGCAGCTCGTGTTCAGCGTTCCTGTTCGGATGGCTTGATGACGATTTTGTTGACGCGCGCCGCTGATCGAGGCCTGCTTTCGCAGGATTGGTGATGTGCCAGCCGGGCCCGGTCGGCACAGAGCCGTCTCGAACGGCGTCTCCAGACCTGCCTTCGCCAGATCGTCCGGCGGGTGAAGAAAAAGGCGGCTCGGCCGCCGGCTAGAAACTAAGACGCTTGGAGAAAGCGTTGGTGAAAGCGACCTCGCCGTTGTCGCCGGTGGCTTCGCCAAGCACAACGTCCATGCTGTCGCTGGTCACTCGCGCCAGCGCGAAGCCGCCCATATAGGCGGCCTTCGGCTTGAACAGGTCGAGCCCGTCGCGGCGGTAGATCATTGGTGTCTCGTGCTGGTGGCCGTGGAATATGCCGATGACATTGTAGCCCTTCAGCGCCGCCAGCAGCGCCTGCCGGTCCGCCTCGCTCCACCAATGCGGCGGACCGGTACCGTCATCGTCGAAGGTGCTTTTGGCGGCATTCCACCGTTCGGTCGAAAAAACATCCCAGCCATAGTGCTGGTACAGGATGACGGGGCGGCGATCCGCTGCATAGGTCGCCAGATCCTGCTCCAGCCATGGTAGGCTGGATACCGCGCCGTGGCCGGCGTCGCCGGCAAAACGGTGCGTCTGGACGAGATGCAGGCCGCCCCAGTCCCATGAGTAGCAGTCGGTGTCGACATCGTAACTGGTGGCCGGCACCGGCGGCTTGAAGAACACGCCGGCACGATGGTTGACCTCGACGTAATCGCGCATTTCGCGGCGGTACCAGTCGACGTGCTGCGGCGGGCCGTTCTGGTCGAGATCATGGTTGCCGAGCCCGACATAGACCGGCATATGCACGCGATCGGGACCGACGCCCTGCTGGTAACGCTGGCTGAACTGCAGCAGCTGCGTGCCTTCGCTGGGCTGGGTGACCTGGCCGCCGCCGTCATCGGTCATGTCGCCGCCGACGATGAGGCCGAGCGGCGTGCCGATGCGGCTGCCGGCTGAGCGCAGGCCGGTGGCTATGCCGTTGATTTCGGCCGGCCAGTCCTTCTCGCCGATGGCGTTCAACGCGGCGACACTGCGCAGCAAGGCGGCGTCGGTCTTGCCTTCCTGCTGACAATTGGGGCTCAGCCCGCTGGCCATGCGGCAGGCATGGACATCGGCGACGAACAGGAAGGTGGCGTCGACAGGCGGAATGCCCTGCCCGGTCGCTCCGAGCGCCGGTCGCGCAAGGGTGCCGGCTGCAGCAAACGCTGCCGCCTGTGCCAGGAAGCTGCGCCGGGAGAGTGATCCTGCCGAGATGCGATTCATGACGCGAGATTCAGCACAGCCGGCGCCTCTTCGTCCAGTTGGCTCGAACGGTATGTCGACACGGTGCCGCAGGTCTGGCATTCCTTCAGTGTCAGGACTCAACTTGCCGGGCAGACGAGGACGCTATGAAGACTATATCCATCGGCACGGCACTCACCATCCTGGCGAGCGCCGCTCATGGTGCCGAGTGTATCGACGCCAAAGGCGCCAAGGCCGGCTTCATTCTCGAAAGGCCCGGCATCCACAGCGAGTTTCGACCGGCGGCGGCTGGAATGGTGTCGGTTGCCAACGAATACCAATCCCAATCGCCGCAGACGCAGTTTCTGTTCGGCGGCCTGATCGAGGTGTTTCGCGACAGCGAGACCGGTCAGCTTGCCATGATCCCGTTTTCCGATCTCAGAAAGCTGTTTCCGCTCAAGGCCGGGGCGAAGAGCAAGACGATATTCGTCCGTCTCGCAGCAAACAAACAACCGAAGGGCACCGAGACGCTCGAGATCAACGTCAAGGGCAAGGAGACCTTCAGCCTGGGCGACTGCAAATACAACGTGCTCGCCGTGAGGCAGACGATCAAGAACGAGGCCGGCAAGACACAGGATGAATTCACCGCGCTGTACGCGCCCGACCTGCAGGCCGTTCTGGCCAGGCGCTATGACGAGGGCACCAGCGGCGAAAGCGTGGTCGGCTACGAGGTGATCAAACCGCTGCCAAATTAAGTCCCGGCAGGGCAGAGGGCGACTGGCGCTCCGGCATCAAAAGGCTTTGTACTGCCGCAGCGCCCTGCGACGTCGCTTCGCTCCTGCTCCGCCCTTGGATGACGAAACTGGGGAAGCTGCCTGCTCCAGCGCGTTCAGGCAATCCCGCAGCACACCAGAATCCTGCGTCGTCTTGGCCATCGACATGGCGCCGGAATAGGTCGCGACCGCAAGCGCGGCGAAGCGCTGCGGATTGGTGTCCTGCTCCCTGCCCGCCTGCTGGTCGGCCCGAACCTTGTCGGCGATTGCCTGGCGCCATGCCGAAAAGATGCCGGCAAGGGCAGCGCGAAAATCCGTATCGGCCAGCGACAGTTCATGCGCCAGATTGTTGAGCGGGCAGCCGCGCACGAAACCCTGTTGCTCCAGTTCCGCCGCCACGGCCTCGAACACGCCGCGCACGCCCTCGCGCGCCGAGCCTGCCGCCTGCACCGGCGCGATCCATGTTTCTTCGACGGCCGCGGAGACCCGCTCCTCGATCACCGCCAGCGCCAGCGCCTTCTTGGTCGGGAAATGATGATGCAGCGCGCCGCCGGTGACGCCCGCCGCCGCCATCAGGTCGCCGAGGCTGGAAGCGTGGTAGCCGCGCGCCTGAAAGGAGGCTTCGGCGACATCGAGCACGCGTTTGCGCAGGCCGCCCGGGTCGTTGGTGCGTTTCCCGGGCCGCATCTTCAGGCGAGCGGTTATCTCTGCTGACATTTCCATACGATAGCAGATTGACAAAACAGGACAACCGGTCTGTTTATAAAACAGGATGAACACCCTGTTTTGGAGATTGTGCGATGAGCCTGCCCCCGAATGCCCCGTCGAAATCCAGCCTCAACGCCTCGCCGGTCGTCGAGCTCAGGCAATACACACTGAAACCTGGCCGGCGCGACACGCTGATCGACGTCTTCGACGGTCACCTGATCGAGGGTCAGGAAGCGGCGGGGATGACGATCATCGGTCAGTTCCGCGATCTCGACCGGCCTGACATGTTCGTCTGGCTGCGCGGCTTCGACGGTATGGAAGCGCGGAAAAATTCGCTGACCGCTTTCTACGAGGGACCCGTATGGGCGGCCTGGCGCGATGCCGCCAACGCCACGATGATTTCCTCCGACGACGTGCTGTTGCTGAAACCGGCATGGCCGGGCGCGGGTTTCCAGCTGACAGGCTCACAACGGACAGCCGTGCCGGCTTACGAAAAGCCAAGCGGAGACAATCGCTTGTCGGACAGTGTTGTCATCAAGATTCATCATCTGCGGCCCGGCGCCGAGGCCGACTTCGCCAGCCGCTTCGAAACCGACGCCATTCCCACGCTGGCGGAATTTGGCGCACGGCCACTTGCTGCGTTTGTCACCGAACATGCCGAAAACAGCTTTCCCCGCCTGCCGGTGAGATCAGGTGAAAACGTCTTCATCAGTGTCACCGCCTTCGACAGCGCGGACGCCCATGCCCGCCACGAGGCAGCCCTTGCCAGTTCCCCGGAGTGGCAGGCACTCGAGCGGGAGGCCCAGTCATGTCTGGCTAGATCGACCAAGACCTTGCGCCTATCTGCAACCTCACAGTCGCTGCTTGGGCGGTGAGAGGCAAGCCTCTTCCTTCTCCCCCCTGCGGTTGAAGGAAGTGAGGTTCGTTCAACCGATTTGCATCCTTGCGGCTCGCAATCTCCGCTTGAAGCCATTTGTGCAACGCGATACGCCGGTGCCGAATTCGACAGACTGGAGACACAAGTGAGCGCGCCAGAGACCAGAACCGAAACCGACACGTTCGGTCCCATCGACGTCGCCGCCGACCGTTATTGGGGCGCGCAGGCGCAGCGTTCGCTGGGCAATTTCAAGATCGGCTGGGAAAAGCAGCCGGCGTCGATCGTTCGCGCGCTCGGCATCGTCAAGCGGGCGGCGGCCGAAACCAATATGGAGCTGAAGCGGCTCGACCCGGCCATCGGCAAGGCGATCGTCGAAGCCGCTCAGGAAGTCATCGACGGCAAGCTCGACGATCATTTCCCGCTGGTCGTCTGGCAGACCGGCTCGGGCACGCAATCCAACATGAACGCCAACGAGGTGATCTCCAATCGGGCGATCGAACTGCTGGGCGGCGTCATGGGCTCCAAGAAACCGGTGCACCCCAACGACCACGTCAATATGAGCCAGTCGTCGAACGATACCTATCCGACGGCTATGCACATCGCCTGCGCCGAGCGCATCGTGCACGACCTGTTGCCGGCGCTGAAGCATTTGCATGCGGCGCTCGAAGCCAAGACCAAAGCTTTCGCCCACATCATCAAGATCGGCCGCACCCACACGCAGGACGCGACGCCCCTCACCCTTGGCCAGGAATTCTCCGGCTATGCCGCGCAGGTCGCCTCGGCGATCAAACGCATTGAGATGACGCTGCCCGGCCTGCAGGAACTGGCGCAAGGCGGCACGGCCGTCGGCACCGGCCTCAACGCGCCGATCGGCTTTGCCGAGAAGGTGGCGGCGCGAATCGCTGACATCACCGGCATCGGCTTCGTCACCGCGCCGAACAAGTTCGAGGCCCTGGCCGCGCACGATTCCATGGTGTTTTCGCATGGCGCCATCAACGCCTGCGCCGGCGCCCTGTTCAAGATTGCCAACGACATTCGTCTGCTCGGCTCCGGCCCGCGCTCCGGCCTCGGTGAACTGTCGCTGCCGGAAAACGAGCCGGGTTCATCGATCATGCCGGGCAAGGTCAACCCCACCCAGTGCGAGGCGTTGACGCAGGTCTGCATCCAGGTGTTCGGCAACAATGCCGCACTGACCTTCGCCGGCAGCCAGGGCCATTTCGAGCTCAACGTCTATAACCCGCTGATGGCCTATAATTTCCTGCAATCGGTGCAGCTGCTCGCCGACGCCTCCATCTCGTTCACCGACAATTGCGTCGTGGGTATTGAGGCGCGGGAAGAGAACATCAAGGCCGCACTCGACCGCTCGCTGATGCTGGTGACGGCGCTGGCGCCGACCATCGGCTACGACAACGCCGCCAAAATCGCCAAGACCGCGCACAAGAAGGGTACAACCTTGCGGGAGGAAGCGCTGGCCACCGGGTTGGTCAGCGAGGCCGACTACGACCGCCTGGTGCGCCCGGAGGACATGACGCATCCGGGATGATTTTGAGCTGATCGCAAAAACGTTACTGCTGTGAACAATCTGTAACCAAATCTGCATCTTTGGTGAACAGTCGCCCTGCTCTATGTGGATGGGCAACGCAACCCTTCCGGAGAGAGCCCATCATGTCTACCAATACATCCGTTGCCGGTTCCGGCACCGTTTCCAACGCCTCGGCCACCATCCTGTTTGGCCGCGTTCTGCTTTCAGTCATTTTCGTGCTTTCCGGTTTCGGCAAGCTCACTGCGATTGCCGGCACCGCCGGTTACTTCGGCAGCATGGGCCTGCCGATGCCGACCGTAACGGCGATTGTCGTCGGCCTGATCGAGCTGCTTGGCGGTCTCGCCATCCTCATCGGCTTTCAGACCCGGATCACCGCCTGGGTGCTGGCAATCTTCACCGTCGCCACGGGACTGGTCGCCCACACCGGCTGGGCCGATCAGATGCAGATGATCAGCTTCATGAAGAACCTGGCGATTGCCGGCGGCTTCCTCGTGCTGGCTTCCTCAGGCGCCGGCGCCTATTCGGTCGACGCCAAGCGCGGCTGACGCAGGCTTATAACTAGTGCAGCAAGGGGCGCGGAATTTTTCGCGCCCCTTTTTCGTTGTCGATCTAACGACCTTCGATTGGCCGGGCCGAGTGGCCTGGCTCGAATTTCTGCTAAGATCGAGACGTCGGGGTGAGCCAACCGGCTGGCCGACCTCGGAGGTGACCAAATGCCCCGCAATGCGCTGCTACTGCTTTCCCGACTG
The DNA here is from genome assembly GCF_053850215.1 of Mesorhizobium sp. f-mel. Classification (NCBI taxonomy): domain Bacteria; kingdom Pseudomonadati; phylum Pseudomonadota; class Alphaproteobacteria; order Hyphomicrobiales; family Phyllobacteriaceae; genus Mesorhizobium; species Mesorhizobium sp. f-mel. Next base: position 159,637 of record NZ_JBSPTO010000009.1, on the reverse strand, counting down.
CTGCTCGCCGCGCTATTCGTTCCGTCCGGCTTTCACGCGCTTAGCGACATCGCCGGCACATCGGGCTATTTCGCCGGCCTCGGCCTACCGCTGCCGACGCTTGCTGCCTGGGGCACGGGGCTGTTCGAGCTGATCGCCGGGCTGCTCATCCTCGTCGGCTTCAAGACACCTGTCTTTGCGCTTCTGCTTGCCGCCTTCTGCATCGCGGCAGGCTTCATCGGCCATTATGGCCAGGGCGGCGAGGATCCGACGCTGACCTTCATGCATTCACAGATGCTGATGAAGGACATCGCCTTATCAGGCGGTTTTTTGGCATTGGCGATGGCTGGCGCCGGCGCCTATTCGTTTGATGGGCGGATACTTCGGATCGGCCCTGAAACGACTTGACCGGCACAAGCTGTTTGTCTGAGCCAGATTACTTGGCTGGCATATTGGGGCCGCTCTCGACCGCCAGCACCAGCCGGCGGTTGGTGACCCTCGCCAGCTGTGCCAGCCGGCCGGCCGGCCGCTCGCCGTAAAGGTCGGCCAGCGACGCGGGCAGCACCAGCGCAAGCACGCCATTGCCGCGGCTCTCCCATTTCAACCGCGGCATGACGCCCGGCATCGCCGCCGTCAGCAGATAGACGACGCGCATTACGGCGGCCAGCACGCGGGCGCGCTCGATATAGCGTGGTGTCGCCAGTGCCTTGATTTCCGGCGCGATCGATTCGTTGAAGATGCCCTCATGACGGTAGGCGTTGGCCAGCGCCAGGAAGGCGCGGCCGGGATGGTCGACGCCGATGAAGGAGGCGTGGGCAATGATGTTGAGCGATTGCTTGCCGCGATATTCGGGATGTGCGCGCCAGCCGATGTCGGCCAGCAGACAGGCGGCCTGGCGGTAACGCGCCTCGTCGACCGTCTCCTCGATGCCGAAGGCGGCGAAGGTCTTGCCCGTCCACTCGACAAGCTCATGCGCGTGGGTGACCGAGCGCGAACGCAGCCGGGCGAGTTCCTCCGAGGCCGAGATCAGCGGATCTGCCTTCTGATCGGCTTTGTCGAGCAGCGAATAGAGGAAGCCCTCGCGCACGCCCAGCGCCGAGACGATGATCTTGGACGGCTGCATCGCCGCCATGATCTCCTGCAGCACGATGGCGCCATAGGGTAGCAGCGAGCGGCGGTTCTTTGAGACGCCCTCGATACCCCTTACCTTCTCGATCTCGCCCTTGGCGACCTGCTTGAGGAAGTTCGTAGCGCTGTCGATGCCGATCTCGTAATGGTGCATGACGCTCAGCGGATAGCTGGTCATTTCCATGTACAGCCGGGCGAGGTTTCGCCAGGTGCCGCCGACCGCATAGAACGGCCTGCCCTGCCCGCCTTTCAGCAGCTTTGCCCGTGCCAATTCGTCGCGCGCTATCTTTGCCGCCTGGGCCAGTGAATTCTTGGCCATGTCCTGCAGACGCAGGCCGCCCAGCGGCAGCGTGATGCCGTCGCCGATTGCCTCGCCATCGACGTCGACCAGTTCGAGGCTGCCGCCGCCGAGGTCGCCGGCGATGCCGTTGGCCGGGTGGAAGCCGGAAATGACGCCAAGCGCGGAATAGTGGGCTTCCTGGCGCCCGCTCAGCACCTGGACCTCGGTCTTGAGTACATCTTCGGCGCGGTGGATGAAATCGGGACCGTTGACCGCCTCGCGGGCGGCGGCGGTCGCGAGCACATACATTTGCTCGGCGCCGACCTGCTCGGACAGCGCGCGGAAACGCCGAAACTCCTCCATCGAGCGGGTCACCGCCTCGGGATCGAGCTTTCCGGTCGAGACGATGCCGCGACCGAGGCCGGCCAGCATCTTTTCGTTGAACAGCGTGGTCGGCGAGCGCGCCAGCCCCTCATAGACGACAAGACGGATCGAGTTCGACCCGATGTCGATGATGGACAGCGGTCGGCGGTCCTGAAGCCGGCCCTGGGACGTTGAAATCATCAGCCGGTCGCTGCGGCGTTTTTCTTGCGGCGCTTGAACTGCGCGATGCGCTTGGGCGCATGCGATTTCAGCGCATCACCGCGTCCGGAAAGGCTCGGATTGGTCATGAAATATTCCTGCGCGTTGAACGGTTCCTCGCCCTCCTCAAGCGTGGCGCGCCGGGAGGTTCCGTCAGCCAATACGTCGAAACTTTGCTGGTTGTCCATGATGTTGCCCAGCATGATCTGGCCGAGGACTTGTTCATGCACCGTTGGATTGGTGATCGGCACCATGGTTTCGACGCGACGGTCGAGATTGCGCGGCATCAAATCGGCCGATGAGATGTAGACGACCGCCCCGTCCGACGGCAGTCCATGGCCGTTGCCGAAACAATAGATGCGGCTGTGTTCGAGAAAGCGGCCGACGATCGACTTGACCCTTATGTTTTCCGACAGGCCCGGCACCTGGGGCCTCAGACAGCAGATGCCGCGCACGACAAGATCGATCTCGACGCCGGCGCGGCTGGCGTCATAAAGCGCGTCGATGATGATCGGATCCACCAGCGCATTCATCTTCATCCAGATGCGGGCCGGCCGGCCTTCCAGCGCATGGGTAATCTCGTCTGAAATATGCTTGAGAATCCGGCTTCTCAGCGTGAAGGGCGAGATAGCCAGCCGCATCTCATCGGTCGGCTCGGCGTAGCCGGTGATGAAATTGAACAGCTGGGCGACGTCGCGGGCGATCGTCGGAGCGGTGGTGAAGAAGGACAGGTCGGTGTAGATGCGCGCGGTGACGGGATGGTAGTTGCCGGTGCCGAGATGCACATAGTTGCGCAGCTTGCCGTCCTCGCGCCGCACCACCAGCGACATTTTCGCGTGTGTCTTCAATTCGAGGAAGCCGAACACGACCTGAACGCCGGCGCGCTCGAGGTCGCGCGCCCAGCGGATGTTGGCTTCCTCGTCGAAACGCGCCTTGAGCTCGACCAGCGCGGTAACCGACTTGCCGGCCTCCGCCGCGTCGACCAAAGCGCGCACGATCGGGCTGTCGTTCGAGGTTCGATAGAGCGTCTGCTTGATCGCCACGACTTCCGGGTCGGCCATCGCCTGGCGCAGAAACTGCACCACAACGTCGAAGGATTCATAGGGGTGATGAACGATGATGTCCTTCTCGCGGATGGCGGCGAAACAGTCGCCGCCATGCTCGCGGATGCGCTCGGGAAAGCGCGGATTATAGGGCGTGAATTTGAGATCGTCGCGGGCGATGGCGACGATCTCGGAAATCTGGCTGAGCGCCAGCGGACCGGTGAGCACGCTGATGCGGCTCGATGAGACACCAAGCTCGCCGGCGACGAACTCGCGCAGTTCGGCCGGCATCAGCTTGTCGAATTCGATGCGGATGACCGAGCCGCGGCGGCGCCGCTTCAACGCCGTCTCGAACAGGCGCACGAGATCCTCGGACTCCTCCTCGACCTCGATGTCACTGTCGCGGATGATGCGGAACGTTCCAGAACCCTTGACTTCGTAGCCGGGGAACAGCTTGCCGATGTAGAGGCCGACCGCTTCTTCCAGCGGAATGAAGCGGACATGACGCTTGCGGTCGGGCAAGCGGATGAAGCGCTTCAGCGCCACCGGCAGACGCAACAGCGCGCTCATCTCCTCGCCATTCCTGCGATGGCGCAATTGCAGGGCCATCGAGAAGCCGAGATTGGGAATGAACGGGAATGGATGCGCCGGGTCGATCGACAGCGGTGTGAGCACCGGAAACACCTGCTCCTGGAAATGATCCTCGAGCCAGGTTTTCTCGTCCTTGGTCAGCCCATCGCGGCTGATGCTCTCGATGCCTTCCTTGTCGAGCAGCAGCATCAGCGCGGAAAGGCTTTTCTGCTGGTCTTCCTGCAGACGCTCGACTTCGCGCAGCAATTGTTCGAGCTGTTGTTCGGGGGTGCGGCCGTCCGGGCTCTTCAGCGTGATGCCTTCGCGGACCTGGCCGGCGAGACCGGCGACGCGAACCATGAAGAACTCATCGAGATTGGCGGCCGAAATCGATAGGAAGCGGACACGCTCGAGCAACGGATGGTTGGCGTTTAGCGATTCCTCGAGGACGCGGCGGTTGAATTGCAGCCAGGAAAACTCGCGGTTCACGAAGCGGTCCGGGTTGCCGCCCTCGGGGCTCGCCACCTCGACAGTGGTGAATTCGCTCTGCACCGGCTTTAGTTCGTTCATGGTTCCTGCTCGTTTCGCACCCGCTGGCCACAGCGCCGCGCGTCTTTGCGGACGCGCAAAGGACGCTCTACCGCTCTTAAGCTACGCACGATCCCCAGCGAACCGAATTCGGTTTTCGGGGCCATGCCTTAACCGGCTTAGCTTATCCTGTGACAGGCTTTTACGACAGTTTGATTTCATCGATCTTGCAAAGAGACAGCTTATGATCCAGATGCAATCCAGGCTACAGCGCGGCGCGCCCTTGGACTCGCAAAGGACGCGGCGGGAATTTTGATTTTTTGCGCGTGATCCGGGGTCATGCGGCAAATGTAGGAGACGACGATGGCAAGCGGTTCCATTCCCCATTTCCAGAACGATGCGGGCTATGCGGCGATCGACATCGGCGTGAAGGAATTCATGTGCACCGGCGCCAACCCCCCTTTCGACCATCCCCATGTGTTTCTCGACATGGGCGACGACAATGAAAAGGTCTGCCCCTATTGCTCGACGCTTTTTCGCTATTCGCCAAAGCTGAAGGCGACGGAAACGCAGCCTGCGGGATGCCTCTATATCCCTCAGGCAGCCTGAGGCGCACGCCATCCCCATGGACGACATCCGGTCCCGGCAGGTCGTTATCGCCGGAGCCGGCGTCGCCGGACTGACTGCGGCGCTGGCATTTTCCGAACGCGGCTATCTGGTGCGGCTGTTCGAACAGGCGCCGCGCCTCGAAGCAGCCGGCGCCGGCATCCAGCTGTCACCCAACGCAACGCGCATCCTTCGCCAGCTCGGCGTGCTCGACCGGCTGTTGCCGGCGGCGGTGCGGCCGGAGGCGGTCGTGCTCAAGGACGCCGCCACACTGCGCGAGCTGGCGCGGGTGCCGCTTGGCGAAGAAGCCGAAAGGCGCTGGCACGCGCCCTATCTCGTCGCTCATCGGGCCGATCTGCAAGACGCGCTGATGGCGCGCCTTGCCGAACAGCCCGACATCAGTCTCGTCACCGGCGCGCGCGTCGGCGGCATCGCCGCAGGACCGCGCCATACCACGGCAACAGTCGAGATTGCCGGCAAGACGGTCGAAGCCGACGGCTTTCTGCTGATCGGCGCCGACGGCGTGTGGTCGGCTATCCGTGCTCTTGGCGGGTTTGCGGCCAAAAGCCGGTTTTCGGGCGAGCTTGCCTGGCGCGCTACGATCAGTGCAGACAGTGTCGCGGGAGAAGCGCTTGCGGCGGTCGGCGCCGCCAATTGCGTGACCGCCTTCCTGCATCCCGGTTTTCACCTCGTCGCCTATCCGGTCAGCAACGGCACGGCGTTCAACCTGGCCGCCTTCACCAGGGGCGAGATCATCGCCGAGGGCTGGTCGGGCCACGCCGACCCTAACATCCTCGTCGGCGCGATGCGTGGCACGGCGGCAGCACTGGCCCGGCTTGCCGAGGATGCCGGCCCGTGGACCGCATGGCCGATCCATACGGTCGACCAGGCACAGCCATGGACAACGCCCGCCGGCATCGCGCTGATCGGCGACGCTGCGCATGCGATGACGCCGTTTGCGGCGCAAGGCGCGGCGATGGCGATCGAGGATGCCGCAACCCTTGCAGGTTTTGTCGCCGCCTCGCCTGCCGACCCCTGGAACGCCCTTGCCGCCTGGGAAAAGGTGCGGCGCCCGCGCATCGCCAAGGTCGCCCGCCGCGGTGCTGTCAACCGTCTCGCCTGGCACGCTTCCGGGCCGGTGGCGGTCGCGCGCAACCTGTTTCTGAGATTGCGCTCTCCGGAAAGGCTCGCCGCCGATCTCGATTGGCTTTATGGCCGGCAGGTGCCGGAACCGTCGGACACTAGTGCCAAGCATCAATTATAAATCCGCATCGACAGGTCGAGCGAGGCCGGCAGCGGATTCCACCAGCCTGTCCGCAGGCCGGCGATACGCAGAGCCGCCGCTGTCCAGGTGTTGCAGCCAACCAGTGCGTTGAAGTGGCCGTTGGCTTCGTAGAAGCGGTCGAACCTGGAATAGGCGGCATTCTCGACTGGGATGGGACCGTTCGGCCCTTGCTGGAAACTCGCGGTGATGAAGTCGAGCAGCGCCGCAAAACGCTCCTCGCTGATGTCGAAGCCGGCGACGTCGGGGTGCGGCTCGACAACGTTGCCGGCGACATTGATATGCATCACCGATGCGTCCAGTGTCAGCGCCTTCATCACCGGCACCGCCTTCAGTTCCGACCAGGTCGGCGTCTCCAGATAGAAGGCGCGGCCTCCCCAGCCGAAGACGATGTAGCGGACCCCAGCCATGTCGGCCGGAATGCCGCCATCGACCAGGAAATGGAAGCGCTTGCGCACGTCGTCATCGACCGGGACGGCGATATCGGTGTGGATCGGATTTTTCAGCACCAGGATGTGCCTGGTGGCTACGGGATCGGCGGCGGCCGCCGGCAAGAGCGGCCGTGGAATGAATGTGCCCAAAACCACGGCAAGCACGATTGCCACCACCAGAATGGCGAGAAAACGCCCAAGCTTTTTCACGAGGGACGGCTTTTTCATGAGGTACGGCCTCGCAATCTGGGCGCAATCGCCGGCTGACGGCCCAGACGCAAAAGAGCCCGGCAGGATTTCGGCCGGGCTCTTTTGATTCGCGTGAGAGCGATCAGTGCAGGATCTGCGACAGGAACAGTTTTGTGCGCTCGTGGCGCGGATTGTCGAAGAACTCGGCCGGCGTGTTCTGCTCGACGATCTGGCCCTGATCCATGAAGATCACACGGTTGGCGACCTTGCGGGCAAAGCCCATCTCGTGGGTGACGCAGAGCATGGTCATGCCCTCTTCGGCGAGGCCGACCATTGTCTCCAGCACTTCCTTGATCATTTCGGGATCGAGCGCAGAGGTCGGCTCGTCGAACAGCATGATGCGCGGGTTCATGCATAACGAGCGGGCGATGGCGACGCGCTGCTGCTGGCCGCCGGAAAGCTGGCCGGGATATTTGTTGGCCTGTTCCGGGATCTTGACGCGCGTGAGGAAGTGCATGGCGATTTCCTCGGCCTGCTTCTTCGGCGTCTTGCGCACCCAGATCGGCGCCAGCGTGCAGTTTTCCAGGATGGTCAAATGCGGGAACAGGTTGAAGTGCTGGAAAACCATGCCGACCTCGCGGCGCACTTCGTCAATCTTCTTGAGGTCGTTGGTCAATTCCTTGCCATCGACGATGATCTTGCCCTTCTGGTGCTCTTCCAGCCGGTTGATGCAGCGGATCATCGTCGATTTGCCGGAGCCCGAAGGGCCGCAAATGACGATGCGCTCGCCGCGCATCACCTTCAGATTGATATCCTTCAGCACGTGGAATTCGCCGTACCATTTGTGCATAGCGATGATGTCGATGGCGACGTCGGTGGTGGAAACCTGCATCTTGGCGGCATTGACCTTGATCTCTTCCGCGCTGACTGCATTTTCTGTGGCCATGGAAGGTTCCCTTTTTTGTTCTTAGCGTTTGTAGCTGGTATCGAGCCGGCGTTCCGTGAACATCGAATAACGCGACATGCCGAAACAGAACATCCAGAAGACGAAGGCAGCGAACACCAGGCCGGACCTGGCCGTCTGCGGCGTTGCCCAGTTGGCGTCGGAGAAATTCTGTTTGACGACGCCGAGCAGGTCGAACATCGAGATGATTGAGACCAGGCTGGTGTCCTTGAACATGCCGATGAAGGTATTGACGATGCCGGGAATGACCAGCTTCAGCGCCTGCGGCAGCACGATCAGGCCCATCTTCTGCCAGTAGCCGAGGCCGAGCGAATCCGCACCCTCATACTGGCCCTTGGGGATCGCCTGCAGGCCGCCGCGCACCACTTCGGCCATATAGGCAGCGGCAAACAGCGAGACACCGATCAGCGCGCGCAAGAACTTGTCGAAGGTGACGCCGGCCGGCAGGAACAGCGGCAGCATGACGCTGGCCATGAACAGGACGGTGATCAGCGGGATGCCGCGAACCGTCTCGATGAAGATGACGCACAGCATCTTGACGATCGGCATCTTCGATCGCCGCCCCAGCGCCAGCACAATGCCGATCGGCAGCGACACGGCAATGCCGACGAAGGACAGGGTGAGCGTCACCAGAAGCCCGCCCCATAGCGAGGTTTCGACATGCGGCAGGCCGAACACGCCGCCAACCAGCAGGATGAAAGCAACGATCGGCAGCGCCCCGAAGAACAAAATTGCGTTCAGCCCCTTGCGCGGCACCTTCGGGATCAGCAGCGGCACCAGAAGCGCCACAAACAGGATGGCGACCAGGATCGGCCGCCAGCGCTCATCGATCGGATAGCGGCCGAACATGAACTGGCCGAATTTGGCGTTGACGAAGGCCCAGCAGGCGCCCGACCAACCATCCGGCTGGATGCCGCCCTGCGCCACCGTGGCGCAGAAAGTACGGTCGGTGCCGGTCCATTGGGCGTTGATGAAAGCCCAGCTGATCAGTTGCGGCAGGATCATCGCGACCAGCACGATGCCGATGATGGTCAGGATCGTGTCGCCGGTCGAAGCAATCAGGTTTTTGCGTATCCAGGCGCCCAGACCGCGCTCACTTGCTGGCGCCGACTGTGCCAGCGCCATTTCGACGCGGACGAAGGAAAGGTCGTGCTCCTGCATGTCGCTACCTCTCCACCAGCGCCATTCTGGCGTTGACCACGTTCATGATCGCCGACGTCAACAGGCTGAGCGCGAGATAGACCACCATCATGATCAGCACGCACTCGATCGCCTGGCCGGTCTGGTTCAGCACCGTGCCGGTCGTCGCCGTCAGGTCCGGGTAGCCGATGGCGATGGCCAGCGACGAGTTCTTAGTCAGGTTCAGATACTGGCTGGTCAGCGGCGGAATGACGATGCGCATGGCTTGCGGAATGACGACAAGCCGCAGAATCGATCCCGGCCGCAGCCCGAGCGCACCGGCTGCCTCGGTCTGCCCCTTACTGACGCCCATGATGCCGGCCCGCACGATTTCGGCGATGAAGGCGGCCGTATAGAAGGACAGCGCCAGGTAGAGAGACAGGAACTCCGGCTTGACCTGAAAGCCGCCGGTCAGGTTGAAGGTCGATTGCTTTGGATAATCGAAGCTCAGCGGGAAGCCGCTCAGCGCATAGGCCAGCAACGGCAAGCCGATGATCAAAGCCGCCGATGTCCAGAACACAGGGAATTGCTGGCCGGTCGCCATCTGCCGCTGACGCGCCTTGCGGGCGACGAACCACGCCATGGCGATGCCGAGAAGCAGAGCGACCAGGATCAGCCAGGAGCCTTCGCCCCACACGGCGCGCGGAAAATAAAAGCCACGTTGGTTGAGAAAGGAGCTGAACGGCAAATTGATGCTCTCGCGCGGCGGCGGCAGCACCGAAAGCACGCCTGAATACCAGAAGAAGATGACCAGCAGCGGCGGGATGTTGCGGAAGACCTCGACATAGACCGTGCAGATCTTGCGGATCAGCCAGTTGTGCGAAAGTCGGCCGACGCCGAGGATAAAGCCGATTATGGTCGCGGTGATGATGCCGGAGACGGCAACGATGAGCGTGTTGATGAAGCCGACCAGAATGGCGCGGCCATAGGTGGAATCCGACGAGTAGGCGATGGCGCTGTCACTGATGTCGAAGCCGGCGCGGCCCCTGAGGAAACCGAAGCCTGATGCAATGCGCAGGCGCGTCAGATTGTCGATGGTGTTTTGGACGATCCACCAAACCAACGCCACCAGCACGATGACGACCACCGCCTGGAAGAATATGCCCCGGACCTTCGGATCGTTGATGAAGGAGCCGCGGCTTGGCTCCTCGCGAAGAATTTCCTGCGATGCCATTCAACCATCCCCTGGAAAGAGAAACCGGAAGGCAGGAAAGCTGCCTTCCGGATCACATTTCGATCAGCGGATCGGCGGAGCGTATTGTAGGCCGCCCTTGGTCCACAATGCGTTGATGCCGCGCGCGATCTTCAGCGGGCTGCCCGAACCGACATTGCGTTCGAACATTTCGCCATAGTTGCCGACAGCCTTGACGATGTTGACCACCCAGTCATTGGAGACACCGAGATCGGTGCCGATCTTGGTGTCGGGCTCAGTTCCGAGCACGCGCTTGATCTCCGGGTTGTCCGAGTTCTTCATCTCGTCGACATTGGCCTTGGTGATGCCGAGTTCCTCGGCCTGCAGCAACGCGAAATAAGTCCACTTGACGATGTGGTACCACTGGTCGTCACCCTGACGCACGGCCGGTCCAAGCGGTTCTTTTGAGATGATCTCGGGCAGCACAACGTGGTCGGCCGGGGCGCCAAGCGTCAGGCGGATGCCGTAGAGACCCGACTGGTCGGTGGTGTAGACATCGCAGCGGCCGGCGTCATAGGCGGCGTTGACCTCTTCCAATTTCTCGAAGACGACCGGGTTGTACTCCATCTTGTTCGACTTGAAATAGTCGGCAAGGTTGAGCTCGGTTGTCGTGCCGCTCTGCACGCAAACCGCCGCGCCGGAAAGCTGCAGCGCGGAATTCACGCCCGGCAGCTTCTTGGCGTTGATCATGAAGCCCTGGCCGTCATAATAGGTCACGCCAATGAAGTTCAGGCCGAGTGCGGTATCGCGGTTGATGGTCCAGGTGGTGTTGCGCGACAGGATGTCGATCTCGCCTGACTGCAGCGCGGTGAAGCGTTCCTTGGCGCTGAGCGGCGTGAACTTGACCTTGGTGCCATCGCCGAAAACGGCGGCCGCGACAGCGCGGCAGAAATCCGCATCGATGCCTTGCCAGTCGCCCTTGTCGTCCGGCGCCGAGAAGCCGGCCAGACCGGTCGAGACGCCGCATTGGATGAAGCCCTTGGCCTTGACGTCGTCGAGCGTGGCCGCCGACGCGGCCGAAGCCACCAACCCAAGCGCGGCGGCGCCCAGAATGCCGATTGCAATGTGTTTCATAACCCACAGACCCTTTTCTGTTTTTTTCAGGCGAACCTGACTTTTTCCGTGTGAACGCAGCTTCCCGTTCCGGCCCATTCCCGGAACCCCGCATCGCAACCGACGCGCTGCCTCCCATTCACGAACTGCATCGAAGGCGATTATTTCAGTGAGGTCAAGGGAAATGACCTAAACCGAAAGAGTTTGAAAACCAATTGCCGCAAATGCCTGAATTGCAGACAAACGCGCCTGGAAATTAGCCAGCCATGCGAACAAAGCCGGCAAAGCCCGGTCAACGCAAATTGGGGGCTGGGCCGGCAAAACCCGTCGCTCGGATTTACGGCTCATCACTGACTTGTCGTGCGATAAATTGGCATATCCAAAGTCCGCCGGCTGGCGGATGGCGAACGGTTGCGCCGCCAATGCCGCCGCACTATGGCTAGCGCTTCATCAGAGGCGAAGCGCAATGGCAAAAGACGGCAACGAAATGGGCATCAACACGCGGCTTGCCCATTCGGGCAACAATCCGCAAGACTATTTCGGCTTCGTCAATCCGCCGGTCGTGCATGCCTCGACCGTGCTCTATCCCAATGCGGCGACGATGGCGGCACGCAGCCAGAAATACACCTACGGAACGCGCGGCACGCCGACCACCGACGCGCTTGCCGGCGCGATCGACGCGCTCGAAGGCTCGGCCGGCACTATCCTGGTGCCCTCGGGCCTGGCGGCGGTGACGGTGCCGCTGCTCGCCTTCCTGTCGGCGGGCGACCATGTCCTGATCGTCGATTCCGTCTATCACCCGACCCGCAATTTCGCCGACACGATGCTGAAACGGCTGGGCGTCGAGGTTGAGTATTACGATCCGCATGTCGGTGCCGGTATAGCGGCGCTGATCAAGCCCAACACCAGGGTCGTGTTCACCGAATCGCCGGCCTCCAACACGTTCGAGGTGCAGGACATACCGGCCATCGCCAGCGCGGCACACGCCGCAGGCGCGATCGTCATGATGGATAACACCTGGGCGACGCCGCTCTACTTCCGCCCGCTCGACTACGGCGTCGACATCTCGATTCATGCGGCGACGAAATACCCGGCTGGCCATTCCGATGTGCTGCTCGGCACCGCGTCGGCCAACAAGGCCTGCTGGAAACAGCTTTGCGAGACGTTCTACACGATGGGCTGCTGCGCCGGGCCCGACGATGTCTATCAGGTGCTGCGCGGCCTGCGCACCATGGGCGTGCGCCTCGACCACCATCAGCGCAGCGCACTGGCCATAGGCGCCTGGCTGGAGGGCCAGCCGGGCGTGGCGCGCGTGTTGCATCCCGCGCTTGCCAGCCACCCCGATCACGCTCTCTGGAGGCGCGACTTCTGCGGCTCGAGCGGCATTTTTTCGATCGTCCTCAAGGGCGGCGGCCAGAAACAGCAGCATGCCTTCCTCGACGCGCTCAGGATATTCGGCCTTGGCTATTCCTGGGGCGGCTATGAGAGCCTTGCCGTGCCGGTCTTCCTCGGCGACCGCGTCGTCGCCAAGGGCCCTTATGACGGCCCGCTCATTCGCTTGCAGATCGGGCTTGAAGACGTCGACGACCTGAAAGACGATCTGTCGCGCGGCCTCGCTGCGGCGGCGGCTGCTTGAGCGACGGCAGGGTCTTCCAACGGCGCATCCTCGGCCTGATCACGCAGACCGATCTGCTGGCCGCAACGGCGCGCGCAAGCTGCAGACAAGCTGCTGGTCGAAGCGGTAGCGTAGTCGGGCCGCCGGGAAAATGTTCGGGAACCTTTTCTCGGTTAGTCCGTCCAATGTTTCGATCGGAGGATTTGCTTCCGGTCAGGAGATTGGCTCGCGATGAGGAAACCGCTCACGGCTGCGACCGTCATGCCCGCCGCATCTGGCGAGATGCAGCTTGTCGGCCGCGCCTTGGCACGCGAGGGCGGAGCCTTCCGCACCATTATCAAGATGCACAATCAGCGGCTCTATCGTATCGCCCGCAGCGTCGTCCGCAACGACAGCGAGGCTGAGGACATCGTGCAGGAGGCCTATGTCAGGGCCTTTGCCCAGCTCGGGGATTTTCGCGGCGAATCCTCTCTCGCCACATGGCTGTCGCGCATCGTCATCAATGAGGCGCTTGGGCGTTTGCGCAAAAGGCGGCGAACGGTAGCGATGCCGCAAAGTCTACAAGCCGAAATCATCAAGTTTCCCCTTAATCCCAGCGATGATCCGGAGCGGACGATGGCGCAACGGCAGATCCTCGAGCTTGTCGAACGGGCGACCGATCGCCTTCCCGATGTCTACCGGACAGTATTCGTGGCGCGGGTGATCGAGGGTCTCAGCATAGACGAGACCGCAGCATTGCTTGATGTGCGGCCCGAAACCGTCAAGACCCGGCTGCACCGGGCCCGCGCCCTCGTCCGCAAGGCGCTGGACGATCAGATCGGCCCGGTGCTGCTCGATGCCTTCCCCTTCGCCGGCCGCCGGTGTGAACGGCTGACCGCCGCGGTGATGCAGCGGCTTGGCTTTAGAGACTGATTTTTCCCGAATTCCCGGGAACGTTTGCCCCCGCCCGGCATCCAATCATCGTCAACTGGAAATGCCCGGAGCCATTCGCATCCGGCGAAGGAGAACGTCATGTTTATTCGATCGACCACCGCACTGGCAGCGCTTTTCCTGCTCAGCACAGCAACGTTGGCGCAAGCCTCCGATAAGCCGAGCGACCCGCAGATCGCCCACATCGCCTACACAGCCGGCGTGCTTGACGTCGAGGCGGCCATGCAAGCGCTGAAGAAATCGAAAAACAAGGAGATTCTCGACTTCGCCAAAGACATGGTGCGAGACCATGAAGCCGTAAACAAACAAGCGCTTGACCTGGTCAAGAAGCTCAACGTGACGCCAGAGGACAACGCCACCAGCAAGGCGCTGACCAAGGCGGCGGACGAGGAACGGGCGAAGCTCGCCAAGCTCGACGGCGCCGCGTTCGACAAGGCCTATGTTGACAACGAGGTCGCCTATCACAAGCAGGTCAACGGCGCGCTCGAAACCCTGCTGATCCCCTCGGCCGAGAATGCCGAACTGAAGAGCCTGCTGGAGACCGGCCTGAAGCTATTCCAGGGCCATGAACAGCATGCCGAACATGTCGCCGGCATGCTGAAATGAGTACAGCACCGACGGTGTCGAAACGGCATCTGTGGATTGCAATGGCGCTAACTATTGCTGCCACATCCGCCAAGGCCGAAACGATTGAGGTGACGATCGAGAAGCTGGTGTTTTCGCCCGCAAGCATCGAGGCGAAGGTCGGCGACACTATCGAGTGGGTCAACAAAGACGTGTTCGCCCACACTGCGACCGTCACAGGCGGCTGGGAGGTGATGATCCCGCCGAAGACATCGGCGAGCCTGACGCTGAAGAGGGCAGGTTCGTTCGATTATTTCTGCCGCTTCCACCCGAACATGAAAGGCCAAATGACGGTGACGTCGCCCTAGCCAAGCCAGCAGAGACCGCCCTGCACGCGCAGGGCGGTCGGGCGGCATCAAGCCACCTGGTAGCGAGGCGCCGGCTCGCCGGTCTGCGTCGCGGCGAACAGGGTGGCGCGAACAGGGTGGCGCGGGCAGCGTCCCACAGCGCGCGGTCTGATAGAGGTCCGCCAGGATGTCAACGACCGGCGAACGAAACATGCTGTGCTGACGCCACTCGGAAAAGCGATACCAGCAGGCATATGTCGTGTCGGTCGAGGCCAACCGGCGCTTCGAGGCGATTTTAGGGGCGGCCGCGGCCGAAAAGCTGAGGAGCCTTGCCGACGATGTCGCCTCGCAGGACTTTCCCGACGCCTATGTTTCGAAGCCGGCGAGCAGCACCGAATCCTCGGAGCGATAGAGCACCTTGCATCCTTTGGGACGCGCCACGGACGGTGCGGTCCAGTCTTTCTACGACCAGCGACCGCCGCTCGAATGCAGGCGGACGACAATCTGTGCTAAAGTAACCCTATGAAAGCATGGCTGGAAGCGGCAAAGAGCCGGGCGCGCGACATCAAGCTTGATGTCGTCGCCCTGTGGTTCGCCGCACGCGATCCTCGGGTGCCCTGGTCCGCGAAACTCGTGGCGGGGATGGTGGCCGCCTATGCGCTTTCCCCAATCGACCTGATCCCGGATTTCGTTCCGGTGCTCGGCTATCTTGACGACCTGATCATCGTACCGCTCGGCGTAATCCTGGCCATAAGGCTTGTTCCGCCGCCGCTGATGGACGAGTTTCGAGCGCAGGCTGCCGCGCTCGAAACACGTCCGCAAAGCAGGACGGGAATGTTCTTTATCGTGGCGCTCTGGCTGGCTTTGGCAGCTTTGCTGATCTGGGCCTTTTGGCCCACCCACGCCAGATAGTCCGGAGGCTTGCTTGCACTTGAAACCGCCCTTGCCTGCTGCGCCGGCGGCCTAAAACCCAAGCGCCAGCCACGCAGTCCCAGCAAGCAGCGTGATCAGCGTCAGCGGCAGTCCGACCCTGAAGAAGGCTCCGAAAGACAGCGCCTTGCCGGCGGCGCGCGCCTGCTCAGCGACAATCAAATTGGCGATCGAGCCGAGCAGCGTGAAATTGCCGGCCAGAGTCGAGCTCATGGCGACGACCAGCCAGGCGCGCTCGGGGCTCTCCAGGCCGGGTATGAACGGCCGCAGCGCAAGCACGGCCGGAACGTTGCTCATGATGTTGGACAGCACTGCGGTGAAGCCGGACAGCCGCCAGACATCGTCCAGCCCGAGGTCCTTTGCCGAGGCGATGATCTCGGGGGTGAGAAGCGCCTTCTCGGCGCCGGCGACGACGATGAAAAGGCCGGCGAACATGAACAGCAGCGGCCCGTCTATCTCGCGGTAGATGCGCTCCGGCTTGATAGCGCGGGTCACAAGAAGGATGGCGCCGCCGATCAGTGCGGCCTTGGCAACCGGAACGCCGGCAAAGAAGGCGATTGCCAGTCCGATGCAGACGACCACGGCCTTGAGCACCTGTCCCGGCAGCATGCGGCCGCGATAGACCTCGGGGCTGAGCTCGGTCTTGCGCGCAAATTCGGCGCGATAGACGATGCGCACGATAACGACGACGGCGACGAGGCCAAACAGCGCGACCGGCGCCAGGGCCGCCGAGAAGGCCGGATAGGAAATCCCCGAAAGCGCGCCGATGACCATATTCTGCGGGTTTCCGGTGATGGTGGCGACGCTGCCGCAATTCGACGCCGTGGCGGTGGCGATCAGGTAGGGAATTGGGTTGCGGTTGATGATCCGGGTGACGTGGACGACGATCGGCGCCATGACCAGGCAGATCGCGTCGTTGACCAGGAACGCTGACAGGACGCCGGTCAGCAGCGTCACCATCACCAGCAGCATAAACGGCGCATGTGCGTGCTCGATGGCAACGGCGCCGAGTGCGCGAAAGGCGCCAGATACCTTCAGATGCGAGACGACGATCATCATGCCGAGCAGCAGCGTGATGGTGTCGAAATTGATGGCGCGGTAGGCGTCCTCCAGGCTGAGCGCGCCGATGGCGATCATCGCCGCACCGCCGAGCAGCGCAACGCCTGCCCGGTCAAGGCGTAAGCCGGGGATCCTGCCGATGGCAACGCCGGCATAGGTCAGGATCAGGATCAGCAGTGCCGCCGCACCCATCAATGTCATTCGTGGGAAAGCCCCGTTCAGATCCGCCCTGCCCCGCCATAGGGTAGCCGGCGCAAGTGTGATTCCTGCCGCCATACGCACCTGAGCTCAATCCGATCGGGCAAGCCTTGGCAATATCAAACATTGATGCGACGCGCACAGCGCGAACCATCGAAGAGACTGGCGCACCATCGGCCAACTCATCCAGACAATCACACCAGCAGAGTTTCTCGTAAAACGTTGGGTATGCTTCCGTCGAAGATAAGGCTTAGAAGAAGCCCAAGCTCATTGAAATCGTGGCTCGATCATGGCGAGGATGGAGGCCGGCCGACCAGCAAAGCGAAGAACGCGCCTTCGGCATGGCAAGGCGAGCGCTGAACACCCGACTGACCCTGGAACAAGCAGCCGATTGCGGAGTTGAAACGGCGGTAGAGGTTTGCCGGAATGAGTTCCACTCCCGCGCTGCGGTACATCTATTGGGTAATTGTTCTCGACGTTTCGGTCGTGCTTGCGCCTTACGCTCTTAGCGCGGCGTGGCCGCAATGACGCAGCGCGATCCTAACGCCACTTCACCACAGGAAGACAAGAAAGACGGCATCGGACGAGCACTTGGACTCGGCCTTATCACCGGCGCTGCTGACGACGACTGCTCGGCCATCGGTACCTATGCGAGTGCCGGCGCGCGCTTTGGCCCAGACCTGCTTTGGACCGCTCCTGTAACGCTGCCGATGATGTACACTGTCGTGTATCTCTCGTCGAAGCTTGGACAGGTTTCGGGCCGTGGCCTCTTTCATGCGATCAAGGACTTCTACCCAGGGTGGCTGCTCTGGGCTGTTCTTGTGGGCGTGCTGATCGGCAACACGATCGAAGCAGCCGCCGATCTCGGCGGCATGGCTGCATCCATCAACATCTTCCTTCCTGTTCCGATCCCCCTCATTGTGATCGTAGTCGCGGCCGCGATCTTTGCTCTCCAGCTTTGGGGCTCCTACACGCTCATTCGTAACATCTTTCGCTGGCTCGCGCTGGCCCTGCTTGCCTATGTCGGCTCAGCCATCATGGCGAAGCCGGATGCGGCAGCCGTGCTGTGGGGCACCCTTGTTCCGAAGATCGAGTTCAGCCGCGAGTTCCTGTCCATCCTGGTGGCCATCATCGGCACCACCCTTTCAGCGTATCTCTACACCTGGCAGTCGAATGAGGAGGTGGAGGAAGAGATTGCCGAGGGGAGAACGACGCTGAAGGAGCGCAAGGGTGCCACGGACGGTGAACTGCGCCGCTCCCGCCGCGATATCCTGATCGGCATGATCTTTTCCAATCTCATCATGTACTTCATCATCCTGTCGACAGGGTCTACGCTCTATGAAGCCGGCGAGCACGACGTAGAGACCGCCGCTCAAGCAGCCGAAGCTCTCAAGCCGCTCGCTGGTGCAGCCGCTGGCGTACTGTTCGCTGCCGGCGTGATCGGGGTCGGGTTCCTTGCCGTTCCGGTCATGACGACAGGTGCGGCATACGATCTGGCGCAAGCAGTTGGATGGAAGCACAGTCTTCATGCCAAGCCGCGTGAGGCGCCAAAGTTCTATATCGCGATCGGCGCCTTCACGCTGATTGCTGTCGGCCTGAATTTCCTGGGTTTCAACCCGATGAAGGCGCTCGTCTGGTCCGGCATCGTGCAGGGCTTTTCTACGCCGCCACTGCTTCTTCTTATCATGCTCATGACGAACAACCCGCGGATCATGGGAGACAAGGTCAACAGCCGCACCACCAACGCTCTGGGATGGGCTACTACGATCGCAATCTTTTCCGCCTCTTTAGGGCTGGTAGCGACCTGGTTTATCTAAGGTCACCATGACGCTCGCGCCCCATACCCCGGCAATTCGAGCTCACACGTCTCTACCGTGCTCCCGGGGCGGCGTGGCCAAGTGCGCGTGCTTCTGGAAGATCGCAATCTTGTCGGGATAGGTAATCCGGATTTCGCGTCCGCATCCGTCGCACTTGTAATGGGAAACGACCTGAAACCAGCTGCCGTTCTTGATGACGGTGAAGTTGCACTGCGGGCAGTGGAAAGTCAGGCCGACAGAGAACAGGCTGGGAGAGAGGGACATTGCAGCACTTCACAATTGTGGAGAGTTTTGAGGCGGCTTGTTAGTCCAGCGTCTCCACGACGAAGGATGCGGCAATCAAATCGTCGGCATCGATTCTGCCCTTGCCGTCCTCCATGACGGCTGCGACTTTTCCAAAGATCTTCAGTTCATCCTCGGTAATCCGGGCGCCGCGCATCCTCTCGCTGAGGTCGGCCACGCGCATTCGCAGCGCCTGGGACGCTCCAATCTCACGGTTCGACATAATGATCACATTCCTCCCTTGCTGGCTTCCCACCGCACCTTTCGGCACGGCGGGCTGTCCTCCCAGTCGCTTTGGTCATTCGATGATTTTGATGATCTTGCGAGTGCCCGGGTCAACGACAACGGTCCGGTTGTCGACGACCACGTAGCGGTATTCGGTGTCAGGAACTTCATGAAGCTCGACCGTCTCGGGCAGGGTTGAGCCGATATTGAGCTCCACTCCAGGGATTTTCACTGAGGCGAGCGGCTGCTTCTTCACATACTCTCTGATGACCGTCTCCTGTTCAGGCGCGATAACAACGTCCTGAGCGGCAGCGGCGCCGATACCTGCCAGCAGCAGAAACCCCGCGGCTGCAGTGGAAAGACGCATTCTCATAAGTGCCTCCTTTATACGAGCTCTGTTGCGCTGAACGGCATCGTCTTCGCGCCAGCCTCACCAAACCTCAGGCAGATGCAAACGTTCCTTACCTGGGCTTCGGTCTGATAGGAGACAGGACCTAAGTCTCACCTGTTTTCGCGTAATAGCCCCTGACATCGCGCCACCCGGAACTGCGGCTGCTCGTAGTAGTTGCTCGCTGTGAGTTCACGGGAGGAATCCAATGGAGAATAGCGTCCACCAAGCCCGCTGGTTGCTCGCTCCGGTCTTCGCCGTCTCCATCGCGTTCCTGGCGATTGGAATGGTCGTTAGCTAGGAACAATCGGACTTTGACGATTGGACCGAAGAACGAAATTGAGATCTGCGCAGCTAAGTCCCTTCCTGCGCTGATAAAGGACCACCCGCCATTCCTCGATTTGGCGGGTGGTCCGAGCGAGCGCGACTGAGGCGTCCTCGTCGCTGGAGCCCAGCACCGAGGCGGGCGCAGCTCTTCCTCGCCCCGGAGATGCCTGATGTGGAGCCTCATGCCGGGGCACGGCGCGGTTCGTCGCGTTTTTTATGCCTTCGGTGTAGCCGGTTGCGCGGTTTTGAGTTTCTGACACCGGATTTTAGAGCACTCACCCGTCTCTCGAGTTTCTCGAAGCATTCTCGCAGCCGTGGATGCCCTAGCCATGGAATCCGCCAAAGCTACAAGCACGGATTCGTCCGCAGGTTTCGCGACAAAAGTACCGGCCTTGAAGGCCTCACCGCGGCCCTCGATGTCCGTGGCACTATAAATTACAAAAGGGATATTACGGGAGTTCTTCAGCAACCGAAGAGCTGATGCAGTCCTGCAAGAGCACGTCCAGGATGACGACGTCAGGCTCAACAAGGGCCAAAATTTGTCGTGCACGATTGCAACTTGGCTCTGAGGCCACCGCGAAGCCAGCCTCTCTGAGTGACGTCTCGATATCGATGACGATCATCGGCTCGTCCTCAAAGATGAGCGCTAGAGGCTTTCTCATGTCCTCCTCCTTGATGGGCAGGAGCACGATGTGCGCTGACATCCCGGCAACGGCGCCCGGATAATTCATAGTCCTGTCAGGATCAGAGTCCATACTCATTTTTAACGAGCGAAAACAGTCGCGTCGCACCTAGTCTTCCCAAAGCCTTGGAAGCGAGTTGCCGAAGATCGTCCTTGCCGCGCAAGTGCTTCACCCCGGCCTTGACCAGGAGGGGACACCGATCTCGCAGCTTGGTTCACAGGAGATGCGGCAGAAGCCGAACGCCCTCCCCGAGCCGGGTATTGCATACGGAAGTCAAAAAGCCCGCCGCACCTTTCGGCACGGCGGGAGATCAGTCGTTCACCAGGCACAGGGTGGGCGGGGGTGGGTGTGCCCGGATCGTAGGAAATCCTACGCGCGCCGGCTGCGTCTCGTCTACCAACCGGCGGTTGGGAGCGTCAACTCGGTTGGCTTGCTTTACCCGGGCCTACCGCCCCAGAGCTTGTTTCGAAGCCGACAGAAGTTCTTCCTCGTCCACCACTCCCGCCATGTAATTGGCAATAATTCGGGACGCGAGCGACTCGCGCTGTTGTTCCGATTGGCCGTCAATCTTCAAACGATTGAACACGCGGCCAAGTAGCGCCAGCTCTGACGGGTTGAAAACACCCGAATCCTCTGCTCTTCCACGAAGCGGCATGACAAACCCCCTTCGCCCAGAGATTTTGTTCGTGCAGCATTATTATACACAAAAAACCGCACCCCGTTGCAGAATCGCAGACGCGAGATGCGCCCTCGCGGAAGATCTGCAAGCGGGCGAGGACGACCTCACATCAGATCTTCAGCAACCCCGTCGAATTTCTTGAGGCGTTCGCTTGGAGGCTTCCGCTTAAGCAGTCCCTGTTCAGTTGCAGCCGCCTCGAAAGCGGCGAACGCAGCTTGGTGGCTGCAATGTCCGGCCAGGCATTCCTCGATCATTCGGATTGCTTCAAGTCGGGACGGCTTGTCCATGAATGGCCATGGTTGCTGAAGCGCCGTCTCAGCATCAGGTATCGACGCGACCACCATCGGCCTGTGATTCAGGCAGATTGTAATCGGGATGCACGCCGTCATTTTTGTCGCTCCGCAGGATTGAAGGCGGTTACACGCAAAGACATGGCGGTGGTTGCATGAACGTCCCTGGGGCAGTGGTGCTCTGAATTCACCGGCCGAGGCCCCGTTGCGGCCCCAGGGGCTGGACGTCCGAAGACCCTTGATCGTTTCGGTTACCTGAACGAAGAAGCCCGCGCCTCACGGAGGGAGGACGCGGGCTGATCGGAGCATCGCCCGACCGGCAGCAGTCTTGAGAGGGAACCAAGACCATGCTGCACGTCCCGAACTTCCGGCTTAAACCTATGTTCCAGCGAGGGTCGAAAAAAGGCGGTGAAAGCAGGACCTATTTGCGTTGCATCTACCGACCCAACGGCAGTTTTGACGCTGAGACGAGTTCGTCCTCGTCAGTGATACCAGCCGTATAATTTGCAAGGATCCGGGAGGCGAGTACTTCGCGCCTATGTTCGGATTCGCTCTCAATTTTGAGTCGGTCGAACACACGGCCCAGCAAAGCTACTTCGGATGCACTGAAGACGCCAGCTTCTTTAGCTTTTCGATAAATCGGCATATCACCCCTCCGGCTCAAACATTCTGCGCAACTAATACGCTTCAGGACATCTCGGACAACAAAAAAGCCCGCCGCACCTTTCGGCACGGCGGGCTGACGCCTTAGTCGTTCACCAGGCGCCGATTATATATCTGACAAACCCGCCTACCGCTTGGCAGCTAGCGACTTTGCTTCCCGGAGCAGCGATGCCCAATGAGCCCCGAGGAGGAAGATAAGCTCTCGGGCCTGTTCTTCGGTAATGCCGGTTTCTTTGACCAAGCGTTGAACGAAGATTTCAGGGCTGTTCGGCGCTCTATCCTGTTCGTCAGCCATAAGAAAGCTCCTTACGCCAAACTTCCCTATCTGGCGCTTGTTCCCAATCGCGCGACAAAAAAGCACCGAGCTAGCCATAGCCGTAGAGGCATGGCTCCACCGTAAAAACCGGTAACGCCTTGTTGAAGTCGTCCCGCTCTTCGGCCACGGTCTTACGGGCTCTCGATTGAAAAGCCCGCGCCTCTGGCGGAGAGCGCGGGCCCGATCGGGTCGCGGCCCGATCTACAGCGGGCAGCGAGAGGGGGCATGCCCACTGGTCACGGACAATTTTTAGAAATCGCTAAAGTTCCACCCTGACTAGTACTTTGGAAATGATTGCAGGAGCGTCGATACGAGCGCGCTGCGGGTGCTTACCACGCTATAGAAAGTACCACCCAGCGAGGGCGTACACTGCCAAGCCCAACATTGAGAGCACATACACAACCAGGAACAAGGGAACCACGGACCGCTGGCTGTCGAGGGCGGCGTCAGCTTTTTCCAGTTCCTCAACCAGATTGCGATCCTGCCTGGCCTTCGTGACCACGTCCGGCCCAATTTTACTGTCGGTCTCTCTCGAAATCCTTTTCGCGATATCGGCTCGGATCACAGGGTCCTCGGGCAGGTTGCCCGGAAACCACTCAGGAAGATTGTCGCCATCGTTCTTGCCCATGGCGCCAACAAGTTTCCTGTCTCACTTATGTTCCAAGTTTCTAATGCAAGTTTTTGACCAAGGTTGTCGCTCGCCCGTCGATAACTCAAATCCATGCAGAAGCCCGCGCCCCAACGGAGGGGAAGGCAAGGGCGGCGGCCGGGAAACGACAACGATCAACCGCCGACCGTCCAGACAAGCAGTGCGACGCCGATGGCGTAGGAAACCAGAACAACCGCCACCGTGACCTAAAGCTTAGATCAGCCAAAGCGGCCATTTCGCTGAGAAGTTGCTTCATGACGGCGAAACGCACGCCCGCGCCTGGTGTTCCGTGCGGGCAATAAAGCCCGCGTCCTGGAGTGAGAGGACGCGGGCTGATCGGAGGGTGCAATCCGATCTCGCAGCAGGTCTGTGGGTGCTGCAGGAGCCGAACATTCGCTCTAGCCAAGTTGTTCCATACGAAACAAAACAGCCCGCCGCACCTTTTGGCACGGCGGGCGATCAGTCGTTCACCAGGCACGAGGGGGTGGGGTGGGTGTGCCCGGATCGTAGGAAATCCTACGCGCGCCGGCTGCGTCGCATCTACCGACCAGCGGTTGGAGGGTCACTCGGTTAGCTTGCTTTACCCGGCCTACCGCCCCAGCGCTTGTTTCGCCGACAGAAGTTCTTCCTCGTGCACCACTCCCGCATGTAATTGGCAATAATTCGGGACGCAGCGCAGACGGAGATGCGCCCTCGCGGAAGATCCGCAAGCGGGCGAGGACGACCTCACATCAGATCTTCAGCAACCCCGTCGAATTTCTTGAGGCCTTCGCTTGGAGGCTTCTGCTTAAGCAGTCCCTGTTCAGTTGCAGCCGCCTCGAAAGCGGCGAACGCAGCTTGGTGACTGCAATGTCCGGCCAGGCATTCCTCGATCAGTCGGATTGCTTCAAGTCGGGACGGCTTGTCCATGAATGGCCATGGTTGCTGAAGCGCCGTCTCAGCATCAGGTATCGACGCGACCACCATCGGCCTGTGATTCAGGTAGATTGTAATCGGGATGAACGCCGTCATTTTTGTCGCTCCGCAGGATTGAAGGCGGTTAAACGCAAAGACATGGCGGTGGTTGCATGAAGGTGCATCATCGTGAATTCAGAGCGCCGCCGCCCGAGCCTCTAGACACGACGCAATCGGAACTGGCCGAGCGATCAAGGGTATCGGTTCCCACGAGAAGGCCGTTGGTCACCACATGCGAGCGCATCTGTTTCGACCGCAAGAAGGTCAATCTCAGCCTCGTCTTTGCCGGTCAGACCGTCGGCATCGAACAGGTCGAGGACCGAATCTGGCTGACTAACTTCATGGACTATGATTTGGGATATTTCGACGATGAGATGCAGACTGGAACCACTGGACAACCCTTCAGGCCGAAAGGGTTACCCATGTCTCCGGTATAAACCGTAACCTATGTGTCCAGAACGGACCCTGAAAATGCTGGCGATCCCGACAGGATTCGAACCTGTGACCATCGGCTTAGAAGGCCGGTGCTCTATCCAGCTGAGCTACGGGACCGCTGGGCCGACGCCAAGGGCCGGCTGAATCATGCGCTGGGACGGCTGCCCGGCATTGCCGGTCAATGCGTCCAGGGCGTCCTGCGGTCATAGCGGAAATTCTCCGCATAGGAAATCTGGCGGCGCTTGGATTCTTTCGGCTCCTCGACACGGAAGGCCAGCCCCTCTTTCTCGGCATAGGCCACCGCCTCTTCCCGGGTGTCGAAGGTGAGCCTGATCTGGCTCCGCATGTCACCCGACGTGGTGTAGCCCATCAGCGGATCGATTTTCTTGCGCATCTCGGGATCGAATTCCAGCACCCAGTGGCCGGTCTTTGCCTTGCCGGACTGCATCGCGGTTTTGGCTGGGCTGAAAATGCGCGCGGACATGGACACCTCGTTGCTACGGGCAAGCGGCACCGCCGCTGTATTCCCGTCATTACTGCGCAATGCCGCCGGCGGCAAGGCCGATGCCTGCCGTACCTTTCGACACGGCGGGCCACCGACGGTGACCGCGCGACGGTTCACGGCAAAAGACCCTGCCGTTTGTTCCGTTTTCGTCTCTTAGGGGGTCGCGCAGCCAGCCCGGAACCTATAGCCCGCAAGGACTCGGGCCGCGGTAATCAGCAGCGGGAGCCGTGACGAGCACGTTGTGCCGGCGCCCAAGGCGCTTGGCGAATCCCGATGCAAATCGTTCTCGTCTCGCTTTGGCACAATGGGATTGGCATCTGAATTGCTACATCTGACTTGCTAATTGAGACTCGCCAGAGTGTAGCCACAGCGCTTGGGAAGGGGGATGGAAATGGGCTTAGCCGAAGACTTGTCTGATGTTGCGCTCACATTCGAATGTCCGGATTGCTCGCATCCGGCGGTAAGGAAGGGCTCTGCGCTAAGGACGATCGCGCACTTCAGATGTGACGGGTGCAACGCCAAGGTGCGGATCACTTATCCGCAGAAGCTAGCGATCTTCGAAAAGCACAAGCTATTGGCCGCCCGAAGGGCGTTGCAATTGGCTAGCTAAACCTTTTCCAGGTTGTCGGTCGCGCGGATTTCGATGAGCACAAGATTGCTGAATTCTGGACGTGGTATCGTTGGTGACGGGCTGAGGATCGCTCAATTCAACAGCTTTCATGCTGGCGAAGCGATTGATGGTCCAAGCACCGCCGCCGGTTGACGCGCCGGTAGCGCCGGAGGGCGACAAGGCGCGGCTACTTCATTTTTCTATCCATGAGGAGCGCGATGAACAGCCGTGGGACGTTTGGGGACTTTTCGTGCAACTCCCTGCCACTCTATGGCGCTCGTTCCGTTTTTGTCGTTTCGGGGGTTGCCTTCCAAAGCCCGGAACCCTATAGCCCGCAAGCACTCGGAGTGTAGCGCAGCCTGGTAGCGCATCTGGTTTGGGACCAGAGGGTCGGGAGTTCGAATCTCTCCACTCCGACCATTCATTCACCGCGACGAGCAGCAGCCGTGCTGCCGGCGCACCTGCGCCGGACAGCATCTGCGGCCGACGAAGCACCCAGCGACCGACGGGCAGCCCGTATTTCCGCGCGTGCCCGCCTGAAGCTGCGAAGCGTCAGCTTTGGATGAATGCCAGGAGATCCGGATTGATGATCTCCGGGTGGGTGGTGCACATGCCGTGCGGAAGGCCCTTGTAGACCTTGAGCGTGCCGTGTTTCACCAGCTCGGCTGCAAGCAGAGCGGAGTCGGCAATCGGCACGATCTGATCGTCATCGCCGTGCATGATCAGGACAGGCACGTCGATCTTCTTCAGGTCCTCCGTAAAGTCGGTCTCGGAAAAAGCCTCGATGCAGTCGTAATGGGCCTTGGCTCCGCCCATCATGCCCTGGCGCCACCAATTATCGACAGCCCCTTGCGAGACCTTGGCGCCCTCGCGATTGAAGCCGTAGAACGGGCCAGCCGGCACGTCCCTGTAGAACTGGGCGCGGTTGGCGACCAAAGCGGCACGGAAGCCGTCGAAGACCTCGATCGGCAGGCCGCCGGGGTTGCTGTCGGTCTTGAGCATGATCGGCGGCACCGCGCCGATCAGCACCGCCTTGGCGACGCGTCCTTCGCCACCGTAGCGGGCAACGTAACGCGCCACCTCGCCGCCGCCGGTCGAATGGCCGATATGGACGGCGTTCTTGAGATCAAGGTGAGCGACCAGAGCCGCGACATCGGCGGCATAGGTCTCCATCTCGTTGCCGGTCGCCGTCTGTGTCGAGCGGCCGTGCCCACGACGGTCATGCGCGATCACGCGATAGCCCTTGTCGAGGAAGAACAGCATCTGGTTGTCCCAGTCATCGGCGGTGAGCGGCCAGCCGTGATGGAACACGATTGGCTGGCCTGTGCCCCAATCCTTGTAGAAAATCTCGGTGCCGTCCCTGGTGGTGAATGTGCTCATCCTCTTACTCCTTGATGCAGGTGGCTGAATTGGTTGGGGGAAGGTTGGTTCCTTCTGTGGACAAAGCTATCGCAACGGAGTCATGGTGAGGATTGGCAAAACAGACATTGAACAAGGCAAAACTGACAGATGGTGGCGGCCCGTGATCCGGTCGAAATCGGGCTTCTGGTGTATCCCGGCGTTCAGGAAGCGGCAGTACTGGGCCTCACCGATCTCTTTCAGCTGGCCAACCGGCTGGCTTCCGAACGGTCGCCGGATGCGCTGAGGCTTCGCGTCACTCATTGGCAGTGGCAAGAGGCGAGTCAAACGGTCATCCCCACCTTCGACAGCGAGCCCCGCCCTGGCCATGGACCTGCCATGGTCATCTTGCCTCCGACCCTGGGTGATCCGATTC
This sequence comes from Mesorhizobium sp. f-mel, assembly GCF_053850215.1. NCBI lineage: Bacteria > Pseudomonadati > Pseudomonadota > Alphaproteobacteria > Hyphomicrobiales > Phyllobacteriaceae > Mesorhizobium > Mesorhizobium sp. f-mel. The sequence continues at coordinate 132,391 of NZ_JBSPTO010000009.1, read as the reverse complement.
CAAGCGAGGCGGCCGCGCCCTATGCCGACTGGCTCAGGGCCCGCCATGCGGCGGGCGCGACGCTCGGCTCGGTCTGCGCCGGCGCCTTCGTGCTGGCCGAGACCGGCCTGCTGTCGGGTCGTGTTGCGACCACGCATTGGGCCTATCGCGACGCGCTGGCGATACGCTTTCCCGACATCCTACTCAATGCCGACAAGCTGGTCATCGACGATGGCGACATCATCACCGCCGGCGGCTATATGGCCTGGACCGATCTCGGTCTGAAACTCGTCGACCGGGTGCTTGGGCCGACCGTCATGATAGAGACGGCGCGTTTCATGCTGGTGGACCCGCCGGGACGCGAGCAACGCTTCTACAGCCCGTTTGCTCCCAGGCTGAACCATGGCGACGAGGCCATCCTCAAGGTGCAGCACTGGCTCCAGGCGAGAGGCGCGCGCGATGTGACGCTTACCACCATGGCGGAGCATGCGACCTTGGAGGAGCGGACTTTTTTGCGCCGCTTTCGCAACGCCACCGGCCTCAAGCCGACCGAGTATTGCCAGCACCTGCGCGTCGGCAAGGCGCGTGAGATGCTGGAAACGACGACCCGATCCATCGACCAGATCGCCTGGGATGTCGGCTATGACGATCCCGGCTCCTTCCGCAAAGTGTTCGCCAGGATAACCGGCCTGGTGCCGGGCGATTATCGCAGGCGTTTTAGCGTGTAACGAGCGGCCCTGCCCGGCGAAAGCTGAGCGGTGGCGGTTGCGGTGTGACGAGTCTCGACCGGGACGGCCGGACGACGCGAATGGGCGGCAAACAGGATCGCGCTTATCGTCTGCTTGCTTCCTCCCTTAGAGAGCGGTTTCGATATCGGTCCTTGAAAAATCGTCGCCGACATAAAGCAGGCGGCAGGCATGTTCCTTGGCCACCTCATAGGCGAAGCAGTCACCGAAATTGAGCGCGGCCGGGTGAATGCCCTTACCCCATTTTGCGTAGGCCTCGGCGATGCGACGCGCAGAGGCCGGCGTCACTGCCGCAATTTCGAAACCAAGCCCGTCGATCAGGCCGGACAGCTCTTCGCCGACATTGCGCCGGGCCGCGACGATCAGCGCTTCGGCCACGGTGCCGGCGGAAATCAGAATGACGTCTTCGGCCTCGAGCGCCGCGATGCAGACATCAGCCTCCGGCTCGTCAAGAACGATCGCCATCAGCGCCGAGGTATCGACCACGATCATTCAGGCAGGCCATCATCGCCGTAGAGAAAATCCTGGCTTCGCGCGGCAGATGGCCCGACCTTCGCCCTGGCGGCGCCGGATGCGCGCATCGCCTCCAGCAATGCCCGACGGCTTTTCCTGTCCGGCACTGCCTTGACCGGAACCAGGCGCACGGCCGCATGACCGTGGCGGGTCAGAATGATCTCGTCACCTGCCTCGGCACGACGCACCAATTCGGTCAGCTGTCCCTTAGCGTCTGTAACGGATACCTGCATCGCGCCTCCTCTATGGACCATCCTCTGGTCCACATTTGCAATGAAAATAGACCATTCAACGGTCCATTACAACAGCCAAGGGCGGAGCGGGATTGCGATTACTCCGTGGGCGCGGTTGCCAGTGCCGTATACGCGCGACTGGCGACCCCCCTTTGAAGGCAAGCTCGCCGGGAAGAGAACCCCAACCGCCTCATCTCCCGGCGAGCCTACAACCTGATTTGATACGCATCAGGACCGGGGTTAGCCGGCAAGGCTGACCTTGCAAGATGGATGCCAGCACTGATTTCCCGAAATGGGACACCGCCTGAGCCTGTCGTATCAGATCTCGAACTCGCCCTGCCCCTCATCCATCGCGCTGACGGTTTCGGCGGCCAGCGCCCTAGTGATCGGCGTCTTGCGCTCCAGTGCCGTGCGATCCAGCCGCTCGACCACCCGCATCGCGGTTGCCAGCGAGCGTTCGATTCGGCGCACCAGATATTGCACGACATGCGGCTCGACCTCGACCTGGCGGTCGGCGAACAGTTTGGTGATGACGCCGGCCAGCAAGTGATCGTCGGGCTCGTGGATCTCGACCGTCGCCGCCGCCTTCAGCCGCGAAGCGAGGTCCGGAAGTCTGACGCCCCAGGCGGACGGAAAGCGCCGCGTGGTCAAGAGCAAGGTCGAGCCGGCCCCGCGCACTGCGTTGATCAGATGGAACAGCCCCTCTTCATCGACCGGACCGGCATCGGCATCGTCGATCAGGGCCGGCCGCGCGCCGAGGCTCGCCATGCAGTCGCCGATCCGCCCGGCGTCGATCTTCACTGCGCCGGCGCGGGCGCGCCAGATGGAGGCCAGGTGGGTTTTTCCAGAGCCCGCCGGACCGGCGAGCACGACCACCGGCGACGGCCAGTCCGGCCAGCGGTCGACCAGCGCCACCGCCTGGCTGTTGGTGCCGGAGACGACGAGCTCATCGCGCGAATAGCTGGTGCCGTGGCCGAGATCGAGCGGCAACTGGCGCGGCGGGTCGATCTTGTTGTGGTCCGGCATCTGGCTCAACTGCGCGGCCCACCGCTCCCGCGGCGACGCGCCGGCAGCGGCGGAACAGGTTCGGTATTGTGGCCCTTGTAGAGCGGCGAATCGAGATAGCGGGAAATGGCAAAGCGCACCAGAACGGCAACGGCGGCCGAAGCCGGCACGGCGATCAGCAAGCCGACGAAGCCGAACAGCGCGCCGAAGGCAAACAGCGAAAACATCAGCCACACCGGATGCAGGCCGACGCTTTTGCCGACCAGCCTCGGCTGCAGGATGTTGCCCTCGATAAACTGGCCGACGAAGAACACGCCGGCCACCGCCGCGACCATGGTCCAGTCCGGCCAGAACTGGACGAAGGCGACGCCGACGGCCAGCACCAACCCGGTCAGCGAGCCGACATAGGGAATAAAAGAGATCAGCCCGGCGAACAGGCCGATGAGGATGCCGAAATTCAGGCCGGTCAAGGTCAGCCCGGTGGCGTACATGGCGCCCAGTACCAGGCACAGCGTGCCCTGGCCGCGCACAAAGCCGGCGGTGGCGGTGTTGATGTCGTTGGCGATTGCCCTGACGGTCTGGACATAGTCGCGCGGCACCCAGCTGTCGACAATCGCCACCATGCGGTCCCAGTCGAGCAGCATGTAGAAGGCGACGACGGGCGTGACGACGAACAGGCTGACCACCGATACCAGCGCCACGCCGGAGCTCCAGATCGAGGTGAACACCGTGGTCAAAAGACCGAAGCCGGAGGTCAGCAGCGAATTCAACCCTTCGCGCAGGCCATTGGCGTCGACGCCGAAATTCTCTTCCAGCCATCTCGGATCGAAGCTGGTGATCAGGGTCTGCAGGCGGGTCAGGTATTCCGGCAGCTTACTGGCGAAATCGGCCATCTGCGAAGCCAGCACCGGAATCAGGATGACGAAGGCCAGTACCAGAACGACGATGAAGGCAAACAGGATGACAATCGTCGCCATCAGCCTGGACAGGCCGAGCCGCTGCAGCCGGTCTGCGACCGGGTCGAGGAAGTAGGCGAGCACCATGCCGGCGACGAACGGCAGCAGGATGCCGCTGAAGACATAGAGGAAGATCGCGAGGATGACGGCGCTGATCAGCCAGAAGCGGATTTGGCGGCGAAACACGCCAGACGCGGCAGCATCGGCAGCCGCAGCCTCGGCAGCCGCGTCGATGTCCTGGTCAGGTGCCCGGTGTGGAGCCTTCGCCATAGCCGCTCATATGCCTCAGCCAAGCCACGAGATAGGCCGCGGCCGAAGCCACGGTCAAGACCCCGGACAGCAATATGAGCATCGGCCTCAGCGGGTCGAGATCGAGGGCGAGGGCCAGTTCGCCCAGCACCACCGCCGCCAGCCCGATCTGGATGGCGGTGTTGGCTTTCGACACGAAGAGCGGCTTCATCTCGACCGGGTGGGCCATGACGGTGGACAAAACGACGGCGCAGACGATCAGCGCATCGCGCGACACCATGGTGATGACCAGCCACAGCGGCAATTCACCAATGAAGCCCAGCACCACGAACACCGAGACCAGCAGCAATTTGTCGGCCATCGGATCGAGATAGGCGCCAAGCTGCGAAAACTGATTGAAGTGGCGGGCGATGAAGCCGTCGACGCCGTCGGAAATGCCGGCGATCAGGAAGCCGGCGAAAGCCCAGTCCCAGCGCGCCTGCAGCATGGCCAGCACCACGCCCGGCACCAGCACGAAACGCATGATCGTGATCATGTTGGGGATGGTCAAACGCATATCCCGTCGCTTCTGTTTTGATGATACATGATGGAGATGAGAGGCTACGGCAAGTGGCGACGCTCTCTGCTCGCTCACCTGCTCCACTCCAAACCGAAAAAGAAGCTAGCGAATGTCGATGGCACAGAGAATTACAATCGCCCTGCGTGTCACACTTTGCTATTTGGCCGGAGTGACAGAAAGCCTCCTGGCTTTCGCATCTTTAACGACTCCACACCGCGACTCAGCGATGCATGATCATTTGACCAGTTTCGTTCTTCAACTGGTCGTCGGCCTTCTAGTGTCTTGGCCTCTCTGGTTAGTGGCTGCCGCCGTGGCGTTCGTTTTCGGGCGGTCAGTCGACCTAAACCCAGGTGTCTGGAGTGTGGCGGCAAGTTTGATCGCCGCCGGTTTCTCCTACGGAGTCCTCCCGAGCGGCGAGGTCAGGTCTTTAGCGACCGTCGGTGCCCTGGCCGCTGCGCTGGCGGGCATTTCTTTCTACTGCTGGAGCGTATGGAGCCCGGTTCGGCCGGTCTAATTGAACACCGCCATCGCCCTTGCCTTGCGGGGCAAAACCGTTCATGCGAAGAGCCCTCAAGCAAACGAAACAGCGATGAGCAGGCGCCGGAAAATGAGCAAGCGCAAGAACGGGCTCACCTATGCCGAGGCGGGTGTCGACATCGATGCCGGCAATCTCATGGTCGAGAAGATCAAGCCGCTGGTGCGCGCGACGCGCCGGCCGGGCGCCGATGGCGAGATCGGCGGCTTTGGCGGCCTGTTCGACCTCAAGGCCGCCGGCTTCACCGACCCGGTGCTGGTCGCCGCCAATGACGGCGTCGGCACCAAGCTGAAGATCGCCATCGATGCGGGCAAGCACGACACGATCGGCATCGACCTCGTCGCGATGTGCGTCAACGATATCGTCGTGCAGGGCGCCGAGCCATTGTTCTTCCTCGACTATTTCGCCACCGGCAAGCTCGATCCAGACCAGGGTGCTTCGATCGTCGGCGGCATCGCCGAGGGCTGCCGGCAGGCCGGATGCGCGCTGATCGGCGGCGAGACGGCGGAAATGCCCGGCATGTATCACGGCAACGACTACGACCTTGCCGGCTTTGCCGTGGGCGCGGCCGAACGCGGCCAGTTGCTGCCGACCGACGACATCGTCGAGGGCGACGTGCTGTTGGGGCTGGCCTCGTCGGGCGTGCATTCAAATGGCTTTTCGCTGGTCCGCCGCATCGTCGCCACCAGCGGCCTTGCGTGGACCGATCCAGCGCCCTTCAACGATGAAGCCACGCTGGCCGAGGCGCTGCTCGAGCCGACCCGCATCTACGTCAAGTCGATCCTCAAGGCGATCCGTAACACGCATGGCATCAAGGCGCTGGCCCACATCACCGGCGGCGGCTTTCCTGAAAACATCCCGCGCGTCCTGCCGAAAGATTTTTCCGCTGAGCTCGATCTCGATGCCATCGAGGTGCCGGCGGTATTCTCGTGGCTGGCGAAGACCGGCGGCGTGGCGCCCGCAGAGATGATGCGCACTTTCAACTGCGGTGTCGGCATGATCCTCGCCGTCGCCTCCGGCCAGGCGGCACAGGTCGCGGCCGTCCTGCAGGAGGCCGGTGAGAGCGTGACGCCGATCGGCCGCATCGTGCCGCGCCGCGACGCCGGCGTGATCTATCGGGGCTCGATCGGCCTATGAACGCGCGCAAACGCACCGTGGTGCTGATTTCGGGACGCGGCTCCAACATGACGGCGCTGATCGCCGCGGCCAGCAACCTGGACTATCCGGCCGAGATCGTCGGCGTCATTTCCGACCGGGCCAATGCCGCCGGTCTCGGTATCGCCGCGGCGCGCGGCATCGCCACCAAGGTGATTTCGCGAGCCGACTATACCAGCAAGGAAGCGCATGACGGGGCGATCGACGCCGCACTTGTCTCGTTCGGCGCCGAGATCGTGGCGCTGGCCGGTTACATGCGCATCCTCGGCGTGCGCTTCGTCGAGAAGTGGCTGGGACGGATGATCAACATCCACCCTGCCCTGTTGCCGGCCTTCAAGGGGCTGGATACGCATGCGCGAGCCATCCGCGCGGGCATCCGCATCCATGGGTGCACGGTGCATTTCGTCACCCTGGACATGGATGACGGCCCGATCATCGCCCAGGCCGCCGTGCCGGTGATGGTCGGCGACAATGAGGACATGCTCGCCGCGCGCGTGCTGAAGGCCGAGCACCGGCTTTATCCGCTGGCGCTCGGGCTGGTCGCCGAAGGCAAGGCGCGGATGGAGGGCGGCCGTACCGTGCTTGCCCACTTCGCCGAGGATGCCGACAACAGCTCCTCCGTGGTCATGGCACCCGATCCGCTGCGCGAGGAGACCGACCTCGAGCATCTGGCGCGCATCACGCCCTGAGCAGGAGAAGGCTGGCATGGCGACAATGAAGCAACTCCTTCTTCTGCGTCATGCCAAATCGAGCTGGGACGATCCTGACCTTATCGACTTCGACCGGCCGCTTTCCGGGCGCGGGGTGAAGGCCGCCCCGCTGGCCGGGCGCGAACTGGCCAGGCAGGGCTGGCTGCCGGACCTGGCGCTGGTGTCGCCGGCGCTGCGCAGCCGCGACACATGGCGGCTGGTCTCGGCGGAACTGCCGGCGAAAACGCCGGCCAAATTTGTTCAGGCGCTCTACGAGGCCAGCGCGGCAGACGTTCTCGCCAAGGTGCGGCAGGCAAATGCGGCAACGAGCAGCCTCTTGGTGCTCGGTCATAATCCCGGCCTGGAGGAATTCGCACGCCGGCTGGCCGGCGCCGGATCGGATGCCGCGGCACTCAAAAAGCTTGAAGAAAAATTCCCGACCGCAGCCCTGGCCCGCTTCGTTTTCGACGGTGACTGGGCACGGCTGGCCCTCGGGGATGCCCGGCTGACGCACTGCGTTTGGCCGAAGGATCTGCGCTAGCGCATGGGCCCGAAAATCGAAATTGATTTTTGCTGCGCTGTCCTTCGGTTCGGAAAGGATCATGCGCAAAATTAAGTGCTGCAGCGTCCTATGCGCGTGCAAAAAACGGGGCGGGTGCTTAGGCTGAGACTTCTTGATAGGCAGAAGCAAAACGGCGGGCCAAGGCCCGCCGCACTTTGCGTTCCGGAGCTTGAGGGCTTAGCGGCCCCAGTTGCCCCGGACTGATTGAGGCACGACGGACTGGGCCGTGCCGGACTCGGGCGTCGCATTGGTGTTGACAGCGTTGTGCTCGGTCGGGAACAGCTTGCCGATCGAACCCGTGAACGTGTCGTCGACATTTCCAACAGGCGCATTGCCAGCGGGCGCTGCCGGCTGGTTGACGCCATCCGAACCATAGTGGTCGCTGCCGGCAAAGGCGCTGCCTGCGGCAATGAGGATGGCGGCAGCGGTAAGAGCAATCTTGGTCATTTCAGGTACTCCAGTATTTCATATTTTTCAGTGTTGTGTCCGTCTCGTGGCGTGCCTTGGGAGGATTTCGCGTCGCTCGGACTACCCCGAGGTGGGTTGGCATTGTGGCGGTTTCCAATCACAAAGATGTTCCGGCCATGCCGTGAATCGGGTGCTTGAAATCCGCCAAAAGGCTTCCTTCGCCACAATCTTTGGCATCCTTTTCAATGTGTTAGGCGAATCTTCCTGCCGCGGGTGCACGGTATTTTCTGAGCCGGCGTTCACACCGTCCTGCACGGCGCGTCAACGGAAACGAACCGATCGGTTCGATTTCCGCTGATGCACAAATGTAATTCGCAGATCTACCGGCTTTGCGTTGCTGCTCTAGACGTGCACGTCACCAAGGAGAGTTCGCCATCGTCGCGAGCACCCAGGAACGCATCAGGATCCAGGCCATCAGCAGGATCAGCAGCATGCGGATGTAGTTTCGACGCAGACGGCGCGCCAACGCCGCTCGTTGCGAAATGAGGAATTTTGGAGTGCGCAGGCTTTCGCCCACGACCAACAGCCAATCGGACGCGAAGTCGGCTGCGGCGAGAATATCTGCGCGAAATAGTGCCGTTCGAACGGGCGCACGCGGCCCGGTAAACGTCGAAGAAGCGATACCGCCGCGCTTCTATCCACAGCAGCAACAAAGACAAGCAGCTTGGCAAAAAGCAGCACGCCGTGATGCGCGCTGGCCGTCGAAAGCGAGACGGACAACATCGCCGCGACGACCGTTATCGCCCAATTGCTCGTCCGATCCAGGCGGGTCGCGCCATCCCTTCATGCGCAGAATCTCGGCGCGATGAAAGTGCGACATCGTGGTTACGAGTTCACCGGACGAAAGTGCCCTTCCGATGGGGTGGCGCCGCCAACGCTTCTGCCATCACCATACCTCCACCCGCCCACGCAAAAACGACCGGATGGATATATCGGTTCCGACGCTTCACTTCGCCGCGCGCAGCCAGACCTTATTGTCGTGGAACGCAGCACCGCCATAGGGCGCCGGCGCGTCGGCGCCGGTCAGGACGTTGATGCCCTCGCCGCGCTCGTGGGCGCTGTTCGGCCAGATACCTTCGGCGATTACGACGCCGCGCCTGATGCCGTCGAACAATCTTGCGTGCAGCACGACTTCGCCCCGCGCATTGCCGATCTCGACGCGGTCGCCATTGGCCAGCCGATAGGCTGCCGCATCGTCCGGATGCAAAAGCAGTTCCGGCCGGCCCTCCTTGGCTTTCGACACCGGCGTCTCCGAAAAAGTCGAGTTGAGGAAATTGCGCGCCGGCGAGGTGGTCAGCCGGAACGGATGCGCCGCATCCGCCACCTCGATCAGGTCGACGTGGTCGGGGAATTCCGGCAGGCTTGCCACCGGCCCGAACAGGCCCATGCTTTTCGGCGGCCGGTTGGGCGCCGCCTGCCCGGTCCAGTCGGCGCGGAAGCGGAATTTTCCGTCCGCGTGGCCGAAGCCGTCAATAAAATGCGCCGCCTCGAAATCCGGCTGCAAATCGAGCCACTTTTCTTCCTTGAGGCTCGAAAAACTGCCGAGTCCGCGCTTGCCCAAAATGATGTCGATATGCTGCTGCTCGGTCATGCCAAAGCCAGGCCTGTCGCCAACACCGAGCCGCTTGCCGAGTTCCTCGATGACGAAATGGTTGGTGCGCGGCCCTTCCGGCGGGTCGATCAGCTTCGGACCAAGCGTGATGTGCTGGTTGCCGCCGCCCTTGTAGACATCGTCATGCTCGAGGAACATCGTCGCCGGCAGCACGACATCGGCGAGTTTTGCGGTGTCGGTCATGAACTGCTCGTGCACGCAGGAAAACAGGTCGTCGCGTAAAAAGCCCTGCTTCACCAGCCGCTGCTCCGGCGCGACATTGACCGGATTGGTGTTCTGGATCAGCAGCGCCGTCACCGGCGGGCCGCCATAAAGCGCATCCGCCGCCCCGGTCAGCACCGGGCCGATGCGCGAATGGTCGAGATGGCGGATCGCGGGGTCGCGCATCCGCGCGCCTTCCAGCAGTTCCTGGTTCAGCTTGAAGATACCCGAATTGGAATGGAAGGCGCCGCCGCCCTCATATTGCCAGCAGCCGGTGACCGCGGCGATCGAGGCTGCGGCATGCATGTTGACAGAGCCGTTGCGTTGGCGCGAGAAGCCGTAGCCGAGGCGGAAATAGGTTTTCTTCGTCGTGCCGACGAGACGGGCGAAGGCCTCGATCTCGTCGAGGGAAAGCCCGGTAATATCAGCCGCCCATTGCGGCGTCCTCGTCCGAAGATGCGCTTCCAGACCGTGCGGGTCGTCGGTGTATTTTTCCAAATAGGCGCGGTCGGCCATGCCGTCACGGAACAGCACATGCATCACCGCGCAGGCCAGCGCGCCGTCGGTGCCGGGCTTCAGCACCAGGCCGAGATCGGCCTGCTTCATCGTCGCATTCTCGTAGACGTCGATGACGACGATTTTGGCGCCGCGTTCCTTGCGCGCCTTGATCGCGTGGGTCATGACGTTGACCTGGGTGGCCACGGCATTGGTGCCCCAGATCACCACGCAGTCGGACTTGGCCATCTCGCGCGGGTCGGGACCGCGCAACGCCCCGGCGCCCATCATCCAGCCGGTCCAAGCCAGATTGGTGCAGATAGAACCGAAGAAGCCGGAGTACTTTTTCGCGTGGCGCAGCCGCTCGATGCCGTCGCGCTGCACCAGCCCCATCGTGCCGGCATAGTAATAGGGCCAGACCGTCTCCGAGCCGCATTTTGCCTCGGCCGCAATGAATTTTTCGGCGACGAGGTCGAGTGCGGCCTCCCAGCTCGCTTCCTTCCAGACGCCCTCGCCTTTGGCGCCGGCGCGGATCAGTGGCTTCAACAAGCGGTCGGGGTGATGGACGCGATCGGCATAGCGGGCGACCTTGGCGCAGATGACGCCTGACGTATACGTGTTGGCCTTTGCGCCATGGACGCGGCCGATGCGCTTGCTGTCGAGTAGCTCGACCTCGAGCGCGCAGGTCGAAGGGCAATCATGCGGACAGGCCGAATGGCCGATCCTGAGCTTGGCGTGCTGATTCATAGGGCCAAACTAGCCGTTTATGGCGGCGGCGTGTAGGGCCAGATGGCGCTACTCCGCCGTGCCTTCCTCGTATTCCGCCGACATCGACAGCCATTTTTCCTCATGGGCGGCCAGCGTCTGGGCCAGTTGCGAGCGCTCCTTGGCCAGCCGTGTCGCCGTCGACGGGTCCTTTTCATAGACCGCTGGGTTGGCGAGTTCGTCCTCGATCAAGTCGATGCGCTTACGGATGCGGTCCATCAGCGCTTCGGTGGCGCGGATTTCCTTGGCCAGTGGCTCGAAGATGGCGCGGCGTGCGGCCGCGTCGCGGCGGCGGTCGGCCTTCGAGGCTTTTTCGGCTTCGCGCTTGCCGCGGCGGTCGCCGGAAATACCGGTGACCAGCGTCTTGTAGTCATCGAGGTCGCCGTCAAAAGGATTGACCGTCCCATCCTTGACCAGCCATAGGCGGTCGGCCGTTGCCTCGAGCAGATGGCGGTCGTGCGAGATCAGGATGACGGCGCCGGGAAACTCGTTCAGCGCATGGATCAGCGATTCACGGCTGTCGATGTCGAGATGGTTGGTCGGTTCGTCGAGGATGAACAGGTTTGGGCCCTCGAAAGCCGACAGGCCCATCAGCAGTCGCGCCTTCTCGCCGCCCGACAGGTCCTTGGCGGCGGTGTTCATCTTTTCGGTGGTCAGGCCGAACTGGGCGACACGGCCGCGCACTTTCGATTCCGGCGCTTCCGGCATCAGCCGGCGGACATGCTCATAGGCGTTTTCGTTCGGCCGGAGATCGTCGAGCTGATGCTGGGCAAAGATCGCCACCTTCAGCCCGGGAGCCACCGTCATGGTGCCGGTCTCCTGCTTCAGCCGGCCCGACAGAAGCTTGGCGAAGGTCGACTTGCCGTTGCCATTGGCGCCAAGCAGCGCGATGCGGTCATCGGCGTCGATGCGCAGCGTCATCTTCTTCAGGATCGGCTGACCCTCGGTATAGCCGACATTGACATTGTTCAGCGCGATGATCGGCGAGGCGACCGTCTTCACCGGCTCGGGAAAGGAGAACGGCCGCACGTTGTCGTTCACAATTGCGGCGATCGGCTTCATCTTCTCCAGCGCCTTGATGCGCGACTGCGCCTGTCTCGCCTTGGAAGCCTTGGCCCGAAAGCGCTCGACGAAGGATTCCATGTGCTTGCGCGCGGCTTCCTGCTTGACCCTGCCCTTCTCCTGCAATTCGCGCTGCTCGGTGTATTGGCGTTCGAACTGGTCGTAGCCGCCGCGCCAGAAAGTCAGCTTCTTCTGGTCGAGATGGACGATCGAGTTGACGGCGCGGTTGAGCAGGTCGCGGTCGTGCGAGATCAGAAGTACGGTGTGCGGATATTTCGACACGTAGTTTTCCAGCCACAGCGTGCCTTCGAGGTCGAGGTAGTTGGTCGGCTCGTCGAGCAGCAGCAGATCGGGCTCGGCAAACAGCACTGCGGCGAGTGCGACGCGCATGCGCCAGCCGCCGGAGAACGACGAGGCTGGCCGTCGCTGGGCGTCGTCGTCGAAGCCGAGGCCGGCGAGGATGGTGGCGGCACGCGACTCGGCCGAATGGGCGTCGATATCGGCCAGCCGCATGTGGATGTCGGCGATGCGGTGCGGATCGGTCGCCGACTTTTCCTCCTCGATCAATGCGGAGCGTTCAAGGTCGGCCTTGAGCACGATCTCGATCAGCGGCTCCTCGGTGCCGGGCGCTTCCTGCGCCACCTGGCCTATGCGCGTGTTCTTCGGCAGGCTGATCGAGCCGGTCTCGGAGGCGAGGTCGCCGGTGATCGCCTTGAACAAAGTGGTCTTGCCGGTGCCGTTGCGGCCGACGAGGCCTGCCTTGCTGCCGGCCGGCAAGGTCAGCGAGGCATGGTCGAGAAGCAGGCGTCCGGCCATGCGGAGCGAAAGGTCGTTAATGATCAGCATGGCCGCGCTTTTGCACGGGACGTCAGCGCTTCGCAAGAGCTTGAGCGCCGGTTGGCCGCATAAGGCATGAAAATGGCCGGCGGCGGCAGATTGCCTGATGCCGCGGGAGGAAAGATCCGATCGCCGGCCTCACCGGATCAGAGAGCCAGCCCTGGGTTGGGCCGGAACCTGCTGCGACGGCGCGGCGCCTTGCGAGCATCGGCTTCTCGCATCTGAAAATGGCAGTTTTGTCACATTTGTCAGTTAATTGACTGTCCAACGCGGTCGTCTTCCGCGATCGCCCCATGACGCAACAGCAAGACTCAGCTATCTCTAGGTATGCGGCGGACCTGATACCCGCCTGGCCGGCGTCATCGCTCCCTCCCAAGCGGCGCCGGCCACTTTTTCTGCGTTCCATCACTGCGCCGGCGGCGTGCCGGGTTGATCATCGCCTGACGTCGACTTGGGTGCAGGGTCGACCTGCGGGTTTTGATCGGCGCCGGGGGCCTTTGTCGGTGGGATGTTGTTATCGCAAGCCGCGACAGCCAGCGCTGCCGCCAAAACGAGCCAGGTCGGGGCCAGCAAAATTGAGAGCTTGTTCATCGCAACCTCCTGTCATCGGGCAAACGAGACGGTGCCGATTTGGTTGCACGCTCAGGCAGAGCTCGGGGCGTTCGGAAAGCGGGGAACAAAACGAGAGAGCGAGGAACAAAACGCGGGCTCTTCGGTTGGTCCACACCAATGGAGAAAATCATGATCCGTCTGCTCATGGCCGGTGCCGCCGTCTACGTGGCCTACCGTATAGTCAGGGAAATCATTGACGAGGTGCCCGATGACTTCGATCCGCTATTGCTGCCGCCTCCCGATGACGACAAGTCGTTGCGGCGGCAGTCGGCGGCAATGGGCGTAGAGCCCGAGCGCTAAGTCCAGTTCATCGGCTGGTGCGCCAGTAGAAACGGACGCATCGATCGCAACTTTTCCGTCGAAACCGTTGCGAACAAAGCGGAAACGATGCTTGATGGGCAATGAACCTCGCTGCCCGTGATTCGACCTTCCGGCCTGACTATCTCGCGAAGCTGAATGCCGAGCAGTGCCTTGCCGTCGAGCATGGCGACGGCAAGGTCGCCGGGCCGCTACTGGTGATCGCCGGAGCCGGCTCCGGCAAGACCAGCACGCTGGCGCATCGCGTCGCGCATCTGATCGTCAGGGGCGCTGACCCCAGGCGCATCCTTTTGATGACGTTTTCGCGTCGTGCCGCATCGGAAATGGCCAAGCGGGTCGAACGCATCGCCGGCGAGGTGCTCGGCCGAGACGCTTCCATCATCACCGATGCGCTGAGCTGGGCCGGCACGTTTCACGGCATCGGCGCCAGGCTGCTGCGCGATTATGCGCCGGAGATCGGCCTCGATCCGGCCTTCACCATCCATGACCGCGAGGATTCGGCCGACTTGATGAACCTCGCCCGGCACGCACTCGGCTTCTCCAAAACCGAAGGCCGTTTTCCGACCAAGGGCACGTGCCTGGCGATCTATTCGCGTGCCGTCAACGCGCAGGCGCCGCTCGGCGAGATTCTCGGTTCGGTGTTTCCCTGGTGCGCGGGTTGGGCAGAACAGCTTAAGACGCTGTTCGCCCGATATGTCGAGACCAAGCAGGAGCAGAACGTGCTCGATTACGACGACCTGCTGCTCTACTGGGCGCAGATGGCCGGCGAGCCGGAGATATCAGCGCATCTGGGCGGGCGCTTCGACCATGTGCTGGTCGACGAATACCAGGACACCAACCGGCTGCAGGCCTCGATCCTCACGGCGCTCAAGCCGGACGGCTCCGGGCTGACGGTGGTCGGTGACGATGCGCAGTCGATCTATTCGTTTCGAGCGGCGGAAGTGCGCAACATCCTCGACTTCCCCAAACAGTTCGCGCAGCCGGCCGAGATCGTCATGCTTGAGCGCAACTACCGCTCGACCGAGACCATCCTGGCCGCCGCCAATGCGGTGATCGGCGAGGCCTCGGAGCGCTTTACCAAGAACCTCTGGTCGGAGCGCAAATCGGCGGAAAAGCCGAGGCTGGTCAGCGTTCGCGACGAAGCCGAGCAGGCGAGTTACGTCTGCCAGGCTATCCTGACCGAGCGTGAGGCCGGCACGGTGCTGAAAGCGCAGGCCGTGCTGTTTCGCGCCTCGCACCACAGCGGGCCGCTGGAGATCGAGCTGACGCGCCGCAACATCCCGTTCGTCAAGTTCGGCGGGCTGAAATTCCTCGACGCCGCCCATGTCAAGGACGTGCTGGCGGTGCTGCGCTTCGCCGAAAACCCGCGTGACCGCGTCGCCGGTTTTCGCGTGCTGCAGCTTTTGCCCGGTATCGGCCCTTCGGCGGCTTCGCAGATCGTCGACACCATGGCGACTTCGCTCGACGAAACGATGGGGCTGGCGCGCTACCGGCCGCCGCAACGCGCCGCCGACGACTGGCCGGGTTTCGTCGCGCTGTTCTCGCAGCTTCGCACCGGGTCGGGAAAATGGCCTGTTGATCTCGAACAGGTCAGGCTCTGGTATGAGCCGCATCTCGACCGCATCCACGAGGACGCAACGACGCGCCGGGCCGATATTCTGCAGCTCGAACAGATCGCCTCGGGCTATGCCTCGCGCGAGCGTTTCCTGACCGAGCTGACGCTCGATCCGCCGGATGCAGCCAGCGACGAGGCCGGGCCGCCGCATCGCGACGAGGACTATCTGATCCTGTCGACCATCCATTCGGCCAAGGGCCAGGAATGGAAGAACGTCTTCGTGCTCAACACCGTCGACGGCTGCATCCCGATCGATCTCGCCGTCGGCTCGAAGGAGGATATCGACGAGGAGCGCCGCCTGCTCTACGTGGCGATGACGCGGGCCAAGGACGGTCTGCACCTGGTCATGCCGCAGCGCTTTTTCGTCCACAGCCAGGCGGC
Source organism: Mesorhizobium sp. f-mel (assembly GCF_053850215.1). Classification (NCBI taxonomy): domain Bacteria; kingdom Pseudomonadati; phylum Pseudomonadota; class Alphaproteobacteria; order Hyphomicrobiales; family Phyllobacteriaceae; genus Mesorhizobium; species Mesorhizobium sp. f-mel. The sequence continues at coordinate 116,844 of NZ_JBSPTO010000009.1, read as the reverse complement.
GCGCGGCGATCGCCACGTTTACGCCTCGCGCACCCGCTTCATCCCGGCCTCGATCCTCGGCGCCTTCGAACAGACATCATGGGCGAGCGTCCCGGCCAAGGACGATCCGCGCCGCCAGCCGCAAGTGCGCGTCGACCTTGGCGCCCGCATGCGTGACATGTGGAAATAGGCTCTTCGGCACGCCGCTCATACGGCGGAGTTTGGTGGCGAAAATCAAATCTCGACAACATGGAACCTGATGCCGCAATCCGCGTTTCTGGGCGTCCGATTCAGATCGGAGAGCGGCGTCCGCCGTCACCTCCGCCCAATTCGAGAGGCAAGAATGCACGACACGATGCTCTTCACCCCCGTCGCCGTTACCGTCGGCGCCGGCCACAAGCGCATAATCGCTTCGCTCTTCGACATGCATGAGTTCCTGACCGAGTTCCCGCCATCGCGGCGACGCCTGAGCTATGGCGCGGCGGTGAAGGCATGCGAGGCGGCACGTGCCGGCGAGATCTCGCCCGAAGCGGCGCGCGATGCCATGATCACCTTCGCGGCGGCGGCAGGCATTCTCTGGCCTTCGGCCCAACCGGCAGTCTCGGTCAAGCCGGTCGCGCGGGGCCAGGGCGGATACGCCGCATGACTGGCTAGGCCTCTTTTGCAACTATGGCCCGCCGAAGATGCTGTTCGTCTTAGACGGGTTTCAGACCATGGGTATCAGGCGCGGCCCTCAATGGACCGTCATCAGGTCGCCGTTCGGCAAACCGCTCAATGCCGCCGCTTCAAAGCTGACTTGGTCGCGGCCGTTTGATTTAGCCCTGTATAGGTGTTTATCCGCCACAACGAACATCTCGGCATAGGTGGTCGGTCCGCTGAAGGCGACGCCGCCGATGCTTACGGAGAGGGGACAGGGTTGCCCGCCCGGGGAAAAATCCGCCTCGCGGATACGGCGCCGTATCGCCTCCGCGACCAGCCAGGAATGCGACGGGTCGGCGCCGGGAAGGAAGACTGCGAATTCCTCACCGCCAATTCGCCCGACGATGTCGGCGCCGCGCAGCTGGTCTTGAATAGTCTTGGCGATCAGCTTGAGGGCCTGATCGCCACAGTCGTGGCCGAGGCGATCGTTGACGGACTTGAAATGGTCGGCGTCGACAATCAGCAAGGCGCCGGAGCTGGCGACAGAATGGCTGCGAGCTTGCTCGAGATAGGCTTCGACAAGCATTGAAAACGCGCCGCGATTGAACACCGCTGTCAGGCTGTCGGTCGCCGCGACAATTGTCAGTTCCTTTTGCGCGATTGCCAGCTGACGCATTTTCCACATCAGGAAAGACAGGAACGAACCGGCCAGCACCAGCGGCAGCAGCAGATCGGTGAGTTTCGCCCGCCACAGCGCTTCAGGCGACAGATACGGGAAATTGAAGGAATCGACGAAGAAGGCGGCGGCGATGCAGACCGCGGTGCCGACAACGGTGACGGCCACCACCCTGCCCCAACTCGTGGGGGAAAAATCGATCCGCATGCCATTGCTCCCGCTATGGCAGGCTATTTTGAAGCGGGAACACGAATGAAGTCCTAAGACTTTGCTTCAATTCGATCGTGATCGATCCGGATAATCCAAATCAGGCGAAGGCGCGGCCCTCTTCGCTGCGCTGGAACAGCGTGAGGTCAAGTGGCACCGAAGGCCGGCCGAGAACGGTCAGGATCGCGTGCGCCTGGCCGCGGTGATGGGTCTGGTGGTTGAAGAAATGATCAAGCGCCGGCGCCAATCGCTGCGAGACGGTGCGCATGTCGGAGACGGTCATGTAGGAGAAGCGGCCGGACAAGGCCTTGTCGCTTAACGCCCCGACCCAGTCGATGATCCTTTTGTCTTCGGCCTCGCGCGCCAGTCGCAAGCCCGGCAGGGCGCGGTGCAGGATCGTGTCGAGCCTGGCCGGCGCGTCCCCCTCGCTGGTAAAGCGCCTCATCCAGATGCGATCGGCAGTTAGAACATGGTTGAGCGTGCCCATCATCGAGCCGAAGAAAACCCCGACACTGCGGTGAAATTCTTCCTCGTCGAGATCGGCGGCGGCGTCGTAGATGCGGCTATTGGCCCATTGATTGTAGGCCGCAAACATCATGAAGTGCTGTTTCATCTTTTTCTCCCGACCCGCGAGACCCCGTTTCGGGTGCCTACCGCATCGGCCCGAAACGTCGCTCTAGTAGACCGCAAGGAAGCTGCCGCCAATGACCATTCTGCTCTATGACCTCGTCGGACGCGATGCCGCCCGTCCGTTCAGCCCACATTGTTGGAAGGCGACGATGGCGCTTGCCCACAAGGGGGGCGACATCTCAACCGTGCCGACGCGTTTTCTCGAAGTGCCCACTGTCGAAGGCGGCGCTTCGAAACTCGTTCCGGTGATCCGCGACGGCGAGAAGGTGGTCGCCAAGCCCTTCGCCATCGCGCTCTATCTCGATGAGGCCTATCCTGAGCGGCCGTCATTGTTTTCCGGCGACGGCGGCAAGGCGATGGCGCGCTTCATCGAACGCTGGTCGCAACTGACCATCCACCCCTATGTCACCACCGCGGCGATCATGGACCTCCACGCCATGCAGGATGAGCCGAACGCCGCCTATTTCCGCCAGAGCCGCGAGCAGCGCTTCGGCAAGAGACTGGAAGAGGTGATGGCGGCGCGAGACCTCGGCCTTGGCGCCTTCCGCGCCTCGCTGGAGCCGTTGCGCTCGATGCTCACCTATCAGCCGTTCATCGGCGGCCAATCACCGCTGTTTGCCGACTACATCGTCTTCGGCGCGCTGCAATGGGCGCGCATCGCCTCACCCTACCGGTTGCTCGACGACAGCGATGTGGTGGCGCAGTGGTTCGAGCGCTGCCTCGATTTGCATGGCGGCCTCGGCCGCAAGGTGGCGGCGGCTGCCGCATAGAGCAGTAAGGCAGTAGGTATGCGCACCGCCATGACTTACTGCCCTACTCCCCTACTCCCCTAACAAAGGCAGCACGACCCCATGACGTCAGGCCCGGAATTCCCGGACGATTTTCGCGCCGAGTTGGGCAACCTCTTCCTGTGGCGGCGGGACGTCAGGCGATTCAAGCCGACGCCGCTTCCGGAAGGCGCTCTGGAGCGGCTGCTTGACCTCGCCAGCATTGCGCCCTCGGTCGGGCTGAGCCAGCCCTGGCGTTTCGTCATGGTCGAGAGTGCGGAATGCCGCGCCGCGGTCAGGACATGCTTCGAGCGCTGCAATGCAGAGGCGCTCGCATCGTTCGACGGCGAACGCGCCGCGCTCTATGCACGCCTGAAGCTCGCCGGCTTGAACGAGGCGCCCTGTCAATTCGCGGTTTTCGCCGACCGCGCGACAGAACAGGGACATGGGCTCGGCCGCCTGACCATGCCCGCGACCATCGAATATTCGGCGGTGATGGCGATCCACACCTTTTGGCTGGCGGCGCGCGCGGAAGGAATAGGCATGGGCTGGGTCTCGATTCTCGATCCGGCCGAAATGGCAACGATCCTGAACGCACCGCCGGAGTGGACGCTGATCGGTTACTTCTGCGTCGGCTACCCAAGCGAGAACCACAGCGTGCCGGAACTGGAACGGGAAGGCTGGGAAATTCGGCGCGCTTCGACCGTGATAAGGCGGTAGTGCAACGGCAACGCTGCCAATCTCCTCTTGACGGCCTTAATCTGAGGAAGGGCCAAAATGTTTCGCTACGACGTGCAGGCTGAGATCTGGGTCTATCCAGGCAAGGGCGGCTGGCATTTCGTGACGCTGCCGCCGGAGCTTGGGGCACGGATCAAGACGGCGACGGCGGGGATGGCGCGGCCCTGGGGCTCGCTTGGCGTGGAAGCCATCATCGGCCAGACCAGATGGCGGACATCGCTGTTTCCTGACAAGAAGTCCGGCAGCCTGCTCTTGCCGATCAAGACGGCGGTCCGGGTCCGCGAAGGCCTTCGGGCTGGCGACACGGCCAACCTGACGATCGAGATGCAGTTATGACAACATTGGTTCTGGCTGACGGCGACACGCGATGCGGCGGCTAGGGCCAGCCTCCCCTTGGCAAGCCGGCGGGCGGCTTGTATAGAGCCCGCCACCCTGAATTCCACTCTCCATCACAAGGACGATCCCATGGCGCTCGAACGCACCTTTTCCATGATCAAGCCGGACGCGACCCGACGCAATCTCACCGGCGCCATTACCCAGATGCTCGAAGAAGCCGGCCTGCGCGTCATCGCTTCGCGCCGGGTGTGGATGAGCCGCCGCGAGGCGGAAGGCTTTTATGCCGTCCACAAGGATCGTCCGTTCTTCGGCGAGCTGGTGGAGTCCATGTCGTCGGGCCCAACCGTCGTGCAGGTGCTGGAAGGCGAGAACGCGATTGCCAATAACCGCGACGTGATGGGCGCCACCAACCCGGCCAACGCCGCCGAAGGCACCATCCGCAAGGTGCACGCGCTGTCGATCGGCGAAAATTCCGTGCACGGCTCCGACGCGCCGGAGACCGCCGCGCAGGAGATCAAATACTGGTTCTCGGACACAGAGATCGTCGGCTGAGCCGATAAGTCCATCACCACGTCACATGCAAAAAAAGGCCGGCGCAATGCTGGCCTTTTTTCTTGCGGCGATCCTGCACCGGACGCCGACGCCCTCCAACCGCGCATGATGCTCAAAACCGAAACCGGTTTGAACAATCAGCTCGCGGCGTTGAAGCGCAGAATGACGCGGCCGTCCTTGTCGGCGATAACAAGCTTGCCGGCGTCGACATGGTACGACGCCGCCTTGGCCAGCGCCTCGAACAGCGCCTTTTCCTCGGCCATGATCTCGGGCGCGCAGGCTTTGAAGGTCGAACCGATGTCATTGATGGCGATCGTCGAACCCTCGACTTTGGCGATGGCGAAGTAGACGTTGCAAGGACCGCTGCCGCCGGCCTTGCCGGCCTCGCTGATCCTGAACGTCGCCTGCGGCTCGGCGATCACACCAATGCCGTCGATATACTCGATCAGCCAGCTCTGCCCGAACACCGGCGCCGACGCCGGCTGCTCGCTCGACGTCACCATCTTCAGCATGATGGTCTGCGGCGCGTCGCTCAGCGGATCGACGTGGTGGCGCATATCGGAGATGAACAACAGCCTGTCGTCGACGGTGATGCGCGCCTGCAGCACATAGGTCATATCAGGCCGGATCACCTGGGGATCGAAGCTGATCTCGAACTTGATCGGCACCTGGCCGGCCGGCGCCATCTTGCGCTCGCCGATGACAGCGGCCGGCGCACCGGCCTGCGAGACATTGGCAAGCTGCACGAAAAGCACGGCGTTGGGCGGCAGCGCGATGCGCTCGCGATACGTCACCTCGCCCTTCAGGGTCTTCTCGGCAGCGACGGACAACTCAGGCACCAGTATACCAACGACCAGCGGCATGACACCGAAGATGAAGAACTTGGCGATCCTGCCCAGCACGATCCTGCTCCGCCAGCGCACCAAACTGGTCGCAACGTCTCGCAGGATTGCGGTGGTTCCGTGGCGCCCCACACACGCACTGTTCGCACGGCGGTGCCATCCGGCTTGTGGTCTTTGTTCGTCGGCCGCCTTGGCATGACCGGCAAAATTATGCTCAAGCCAGGTCCCGGCGATCACGAAGTCGTGTTCCCCAAAAGATGTAACACAGCGGTCTCCGGACCGAACTTACCAATGCGCGCTTGAGGAACTGGCGCGCAACAACCCAATCGGAGGTGAAATCATGACAACGAGATCAACCGTGAGCGCAGCCTTTCTGGCCGGCGCCGTTGCCACGGCTCTTGCTTCTTTTGCGACGGCCGCGCCGCTATCCGAGGCAGAGGCCAAGGCGGCGATGGATGCCGGCAAGGAGAAGTGCTTTGGCGTCGCCCTGAAGGGGCAGAACGACTGCGCGGCAGGACCTGGCACTACCTGCCAAGGCACCTCGACTGTCGATTACCAAGGCAACGCCTGGAAGTTTGTCGACGGCGGCACCTGCACGACGATGGACCTACCCGGCGACCGCAAGGGCTCGCCCACGGAACTGACCCGCGACATCCCGTCGTAAGCAATGCAACCGCCCGGAAAGCGGAGACGAAGATGAACGGACTGGCCCCAGCATTCCGCATGTCGAAAACCTCGCGCTTTCCGGCGCACCCGGTCGCTGGCCTTGCCGGCACCAGTTTCAAGCATGAACATTCGCACGCGATCATTGCCGGCGGCAGCAAGGACGGTTTCTTCGAGGTCCACGCCGAAAACTATATGGGAGCCGGCGGCCCGCCTCACGATGCGTTGACCAAGATCCGCCGCGACTATCCCGTTTCGCTGCACGGGGTGTGCATGTCGATCGGCGGACCGCGGCCGCTCGACAAAGCGCATCTCGGCCGTTTCAAGGCGCTCGTCGACCGCTATGAGCCGGCGCTCGTTTCCGAGCATCTCGCCTGGTCGACCCACGACACCACCTATTACAACGACCTGCTTCCGCTGCCCTATACGCCGGCAACGGTTTCGCGGGTTGCGGATCACATCGACGAAATGCAGCGGGCGATCGGCCGCCCGATCCTGCTCGAGAACCCCTCGACCTACGTCCTTTTCCCGGAATCGACGATGAGCGAGACAGATTTCATTCGCGAGCTGGTGCGGCGTACCGGTTGCGGCCTGCTGCTCGACGTCAACAACGTGTTCGTTTCGGCCACCAATCACGGCTATTCAGCCCTTTCCTACCTCGCGGATTTCCCGCTCGAACATATCGGCGAAATCCATCTGGCCGGGCACGCCGAGCAGGAGGATGACGAGGGCGATGTGCTGCTCATCGACAGCCATGACGGCCCGGTCGCCGACGCGGTCTGGAAGCTCTTCGATGTCGTCATCGGCCGATGCGGGCCGCTTCCTACGCTGATCGAATGGGACAGCGACATTCCCGACTGGCCGGTGCTCAAGGCGGAGGCGGCCGCCGCCCAGGCGATCCTCGACCGTCACGCCGACAGCGATTACATATTCGGAAAAGCCCATGCCGCAGGATGAGCTCCAGTCAGGCGATCTCGGCCACCGGTTTGACTATGCCGCGGCTTTCACCGCCGGTTTGCTCGATCCTGACCGCGCCCAGCCTGACGCTGTCTCGGGGCCGAACGGGAAGGCTGCAGTCAAGCGATATGCCGTCTACCGCAACAACGTCACGGTCAGCCTGATCGATGCGCTAGCCGCCAGCTTTCCAGCGACGCTGCGCATCACCGGCCCGGACTTCTTTCGCGCTATGGCGCGCTTTCACGTTCGCGAAACACCGCCCACCTCGCCGCTTCTATTCGAATACGGGCGCGACTTTCCCGATTTCATCGAGCGCTACGAATACGCGCGGTCGATGCCGTGGCTGGCCGACGTGGCGCGCATGGAGGGGGCTTGGCTCGACGCCTATCATGCCGCCGACGCGGAACCGTTGGCTTCCGGAGCACTGGCGTCGATCCCGCCCGAACGACTGGCCGATACCGTGTTCGTGCCGCACCCGGCAACGCGCGCCATACGCTCGCGCTATCCGGTCGTGACGATCTTCGCGGCAAACCGGAGCGACGGTCCTGTCGGGCGGATCGACGCAAACGGCCGTGAAGATGCGCTGATCACGCGGCCCGGCCTCGAAGTCTATGTCCTCCATATGCCGCCTGGCAGCGCGGTTTTTCTGGATCGCCTCATGGCGGGTGAGCCGCTCGGCGCGGCGGCCGCGGCAGCGTTTGCGGAGCGTGCCGAATTCGACCTTTCCGCCAACATTGCCGACCTGCTGCAAGCAGGCGCCTTCACAGCGGCACACCAGGGAGGATGAGCATGACGAACCATGGGCAGAACGCCAGCATCGAGCCGCGAGGGATCGCTGCCCTCGTCGAGAGGGTGAATGCCGCCCTTCGCACGCGTGCAACACCGTCGCTGACGCAGCTCGTCCTGCGATGCGCACTCGCCGTCCCGTTCTGGCGGTCCGGCGTCAACAAATGGGACGGTTTTTTACAGTTGAACGATGTCGCATTGCTGCTTTTCAGCTCGGAGCTCAAGCTGCATCTGCCCGGCGGCCCTTACAACTTCCCCGCACCTGGGCTGGTTGCGTTCGCCTCAGGGTCGGCGGAAATCCTGCTGCCAATTCTCCTTGTTCTTGGGCTGGCGACACGACTGGCTGCATTCGGGCTGCTGCTGATGACGTTGATCATACAGCTCACCGTGCCGGAAGGCTGGCCGCTGCACATCACCTGGGCGGCGATGGCGCTCGGCATCATGGCGTGGGGACCCGGCCGGATTGCGCTCGATCACTGGATCGGCACCGACAAGGGCTGATCGAGGGCTGATGGGTTTCCACACGTCAATTTCGCTTCCAGCGGCTTGCGGCCTCGTCGTCGGCCTCCTTGGCATCGACCCAGCCGCCTTGCGAGCCGTCGGTGTGGTGTTCCTTCTTCCAGAACGGCGCGCGCGATTTCAGGTAATCCATCAGGAAGTTCGCCGCCTCGAATGCCGCCTGCCGGTGCGTGGAGGCAGCGACCACCAGCACGATGTTCCCACCGGGCGCGATCCTGCCATGGCGATGGATGGCGGTGAGGCCCTGCAGCGGCCAGCGGTGAACCGCCTCGGCGGCGATGCGGCCGATCTCGGCCTCGGCCATGCCGGGATAATGTTCGAGTTCGAGTGCCGCGAGCCTGCCCCCTTCATCGCGGCAGAGACCCGAGAAAGTCACCACGGCGCCGATGTCGGCGCGGCCTTGCGTCATCTTGGCGATCTCTGCGGCGACATCGAAATCCTCCGCCTGGATACGCACCGTCGGCACCACCGCGCCGGGCATTTCAGCCACCCGTCATCGGCGGGAACAGCGCGATCTCGCGCGCGCCGGCGATCTTCTCGCGGTGCTCGACATGTTCCTGGTTGATGGCGACGCGGATCACATCAGGATATTGCAGCGCGTGCTCGTACTCCTCGCCACGCGATTTCAGCCAGCGCAGCAGGTCGGCCACGGTTTCGATGCCGGCGGGCAATTCGACATCCTCTTGCGGCTTGCCGATCCGCTCGCGCACCCAGGCAAAATAAATGAGCCTCGTCGACATCCTACTCGTCCATGATGTGCTTGAGGCCGGCGCGGAAATAGTCGTAGCCGGTGTAGAGCGTGACCAAGGCGGCGATCCACAACAGCACGAGCCCGGTCTGGGTGGTCAGCGGGAAGATCTTGTCGCCGGCAGGTCCGGCGAGCAGGAAGGCGATGGCGACCATCTGGATGGTTGTCTTCCACTTTGCCAGCTGCGTCACCGGTACCGAGACCTTCAGCGCCGCCAGATATTCGCGCAGGCCCGAGACCAGGATCTCGCGGCATAGGATGATGATCGCCGCCCACAGCGACCAGCCTGCGATGCCGGCATGGCGATCGGTGTCGGCCGCCAGCAGCAGCAGACAAGTGGCGACCAGCAACTTGTCGGCGATCGGATCGAGCATCTTGCCGATATTCGAGGTCTGCTGCCAGGCGCGTGCCAGATAGCCGTCGAAATAGTCGGTGATCGAGGCCAGCAGGAAAACGATCAGCGCCGACCAGCGGGCGAAGTCGCTCGACTTCAGATGTCCTTCGAGAAAAAAACACAGCACAACCAGCGGCACCGCGAGGATGCGGGCATAGGTGAGCATGTTGGGCAGGTTGAATGCGCGCTGGGCCATATTTTTGGGAACTCTTTCTGCCTGCCTACTCAAATCAGAAGCGAATGTGGGGGGTCAACAGGCGATAGTCGATGGACCAACCGAAAATAGCCGAATCCATCAGCTCTCGTGAAAATGATTGTAGACCAGCTTCGCCACCTGCTCGGAAATGCCGTCGACCTTGACCAAATCCTCGATCGCGGCGCGGCTGACCGCCTTGGCGGTGCCGAAATGCATGAGCAGCGCGCGCTTGCGGCCCGGGCCGATGCCGCTGATCTCGTCGAGCGGGCTCTTGACCATCTCCTTCTTGCGGCGGGCGCGGTGCGTGCCGATGGCGAAGCGGTGGACCTCGTCGCGCAGCCGCTGGACGAAATAGAGCACGGGGTCGCGCACGGGGAGCGAAAACGGTGGCTTGCCCATGACGAAAAAGCGTTCGCGGCCGGCGTCACGGTCCTGGCCCTTGGCGATGCCGATGGCCTGGACACGGTCCTCGATGCCGAGATCGGCGAGGATCTTGCGCACCGCTGTCATCTGGCCCTGACCGCCGTCGATGAGGATGACGTCTGGCCATGCCGGGAAACCGCCCGCATCCTCGATATCGTCGCCCTGTTCGGACAGGATGTCGTCCGCCGGCTGTTCGCTCGGCGGCACGTCGCCGTGTTCCTTCAGCAGTCGGGAAAAACGCCGCTCCATCACCTCGCGCATCATGCCGAAATCGTCTCCCGGCGTGATCTCGGTCGAGCGGATGTTGAATTTCCGGTACTGGTTCTTAACGAAGCCTTCAGGGCCGGCGACAACCATGGCGCCGACGGCGTTGGTGCCCATGATGTGGGAGTTGTCGTAGACCTCGATGCGGACCGGTGTTTTCTTCAGGCCGAAGGTCTCGGCGAAGCCGGTGAGCAGCCGCCCTTGCGTCGAGGTCTCGGCCAGTCGGCGGCCGAGCGCCTCACGGGCATTCTGCAGTGCGTTGTCGGTTAAATCCTTCTTCTCGCCGCGCTGCGGCACCGAGATAGCCACCTTGCGGCCCGCGCGGGTGGAGAGCGCCTCGGCCAGCAACTCCTGGTCCTCGACGCCATGCGACAACAGAATGGTACGCGGCGTCGGCTTGTCGTCATAGAATTGCGCCAGGAACGAGCCCAGCACCTCGGCCGCGTCCAGCGCCGGATCGGCCTTGGGGAAATAGGCGCGGTTGCCCCAGTTCTGCCCGGTGCGGAAGAAGAACACCTGGATGCAGACCTGGCCGCCTTCCTGGTGGATGGCGAAGACATCGGCCTCGTCGACGGTCTGCGGGTTGATGCCCTGATGGCTCTGCACATGCGACAGCGCCGCCAGCCGGTCGCGATAGATGGCGGCGCGCTCGAAATCGAGATTTTCCGAAGCCTGCTGCATGGCAGCGGAGATATCGGTCTTCACCTTCTGACTGCGGCCGGACAAGAACTCCTTCGCCTCGGCGACCAGCTTGGCATAGTCGCCATGCGAGATTTCGCCGGTGCACGGGCCGGCGCAGCGCTTGATCTGGAACAGCAGGCACGGCCGGGTGCGGTTCTCGTAGAAGGAGTTGGTGCAACTCCTGAGCAGGAAGGCGCGCTGCAGCGAGTTGATGGTGCGGCCGACGGCGCCGGCCGATGCGAAGGGGCCGAAATAATCGCCCTTGCGCGAACGCGCGCCGCGATGCTTGTAGATGCCGGGCGAGACGTGATCGCCGGTCAGCAGGATATAGGGGAACGACTTGTCGTCCCGCATCAGCACATTGAATCGCGGCCGCAAGCGCTTGATGAGGTTGGCTTCCAGCAGCAGCGCTTCGATCTCGGTGCGGGTAACGACGAATTCCATCGTCGCGGTCTCGCGCACCATGCGGCCGATGCGGCTGGTGTGGAAACGGCCTTGCGCGTAATTGGTCACCCGCTTCTTCAGGCTGCGCGCCTTGCCGACATAGAGCACGTCGCCCGCGGCATTCATCATGCGGTAGACGCCGGGCGCGTTGGGCAGCCGTTTGACCAGCGTCTGGATGACTTCGGCGCCGACCATGCCGTCGGCATCGCCGGCATGCGGCGTCCAATCGATGACCGTAAAGGCAACGTCAGGACCGCCGGAACCGGGAGCTGACGTTTCCACGATCTCCTCCGCCGCCTCGTCCTCGAGGTCGACATCGGAGGGCAGGTCGTCGGCGGCGCCGCCTCGTTTGTGTTTCTGGTCCATGGGACTCATTCGATAATGCCTGTCACATCCGGCGTCTGCCAAGCAAGGTGCTGGCCGCCGTCGAGCGCGATCATCTGGCCGGTGATCGAGCGCGCGCCCCAGAGATAGCGGATGGTGGCGCCGAATTCAGGCAATTCCGGGCCGCGCTTCAGGATCAGGCCGTCGACCTGCGCGGCAAAATCGCTGTCTTTCTGACGCGCGCTCTTCAGCGTCGGGCCGGGGCCGATGGCGTTGACGCGAATGCGGGGTGCCAGCGCCTGCGCCATCATTTGTGTCTGCGTCCACAATGTCGATTTCGACAGCGCATAGGAGAAATAGCGTGGCGTCGGGCGCCAGACTCGCTGGTCGATCATATTGACGATCAGCCCTTCCTCGCCTTCCGGCAGAGCGCGGGCGAATTCTTGCGCCAAAAGTGCCGGCGCCTTCACATGGACGGCGAAGTGACGGTCCCAGGCAATCCAGTCGACCTCCTGAACCGTGTCGTCCACGAACAGCGAGGCATTGTTGACCAGCAGTGTAACAGGCCCGAGCGCGGCTGCGGCGCGGCCGACCAGGTCGCCGACCGCGGCCATGTCGGTCAGGTCGGCGGCGACCACAGCGGCGCGGCCATCCTGGCCAAAATGGCCGCCGTTGATCCGCGCAGCCAACGCTTCCGCCTCGGCCCGCGAGCGGTTGCAATGGATGGCGACAGCAAAACCGTTCGCGGCCAGATCCTCGACGATCGCCTTGCCGATCCGCTTGCCCCCGCCCGTCACCAGCGCCGTTCCAGCGGCCTTGCTCATCCTGTCAATCCTCAATGGGCTTCGATTTCAGCCAGTCGGCGAAATATGGCCGGCCAAGCGTTAAATGCCGTTCGGACCTTGGGCAGCATTGTGGCAAAGCGGCCGGATCGGTCTTTCGACTGTGGCCGGGACTCGGCCGTCAGATCGCAATATAGGACTCCGGCCCCCTTGCTCCAAGCGGTGTTCAGCGCGGCACGGCAAAGCCTCCTGACACTATCTGTTGCGCAGATACAACGTCAAAATTCAGCCTCATTCGTGCCCGGTAATGACCCAAGTTCAGGTTCGCTTCAGCCGCATTTCGACACGACATTCGGAACCGTTGAGCGCCAGACCCGTTTATCCCCCCGGCGGGTTGAGGGCGCTTGTGAAAAGCAAGCCTGTGCCTGTGGCTTAAGGAGTAAAGAACAATGCAAGCCAATCTTAAATTTGCGCGACCGCTGGCGGTGGCGTTCGGGCTCTTCGCCCTCGGCGGAACCGCCTATGCTGCTGACGTCATCGCGGAAGAGCCGCCGGCCCCCGCCCCGATCGCCGAACTTCCGGTCGCTTCCTGGGCCGGTCCCTATGCCGGTGTGAGCGTCGGCTACGGCTTCAGCGGTCACGCCGATGCCGAGGATATCGGCACTGACGTCGACACCGATGGTTTTGTCGGCGGCGTCTTCGGCGGCTATCAGTGGCAGGCGGAGAACTTCGTCTACGGTGCTGAAGCCGATATCGGCTATAGCGGCATCGAGGGCGACGATGGCGGCGTCGAGGCCAAGGGCGGCTTCGAAGGCTCGCTGCGTGCCCGCCTCGGCTACGCCGTCACCCCGGAAATCCTGCTCTACGGCACCGCCGGTGGCGCGCTCAAGAACCAGGAGATCGAAGCGGCCGGCGCCAGCGATGAAAACACCATGCTCGGCTGGACGGCCGGCGTCGGTACCGACATCAAGATCACCGACAATGTATTCGGCCGTGTCGAGTATCGCTACACCGACTTCGGCGACAAGGACTTTGACGGTATCGGCAAGGTCAAGTCGACCGACAACCGCGTCACCTTCGGCGTCGGTATGAAGTTCTAAAATCGTCCAAGCCACGACACGAAAAAGCCGGGCCTCGTGCCCGGCTTTTTTTGTGATCGCCTTCTCTAGAGCGGGATGCATCAGATTGAAGCCGCATTTCTACGACGCCAAGTGATTCCACTTGGCTGCAAAAATGCTCTAGCTGGGTGCCAGCCAGCTCACGCCGGGACGCAGGGTTTCAGCTCCGGAAACTTCTGGTCGAAGCGCGCTGCCCAGCGGACCAGCCGGTTGCGGCCCTTTTCCCATTTTCCGGCAAAGCGCAGCGAGAGATAGCCAACGCAGGCGCGCAGCGCCAGCTGGCCGGCGGTGATCTTCTTCGGCAGCTTTGGCGGATTGGCGTTGAGCAGATCGAGCGCACCGGTTATCTTCGCCCACTGGCGATCGAGCCAAGGCTGGTAGACCATGTCTTCGGGGCGCGTGCGCCGCTCATAAACCATCGACAGCGCGCAGTCGCAGATGCCGTCGGCCAGTGCCTCCAGCACTTCTGCCTCGAGGCGCTTGTCGGGATTGCGCGGGAACAGCGCGTTCTTCGACATGCGGTTGAGATGCTGGGTAATGGCGCGGCTGTCGTGGATCGAGCGGCCGTCGTCGAGCACCAGCACCGGGATCTTGCCGAGCGGATTGGCGTCGATCAGCTCGGCCGGCTTGTCTTCGGTTTTTATCGGCACGAGATCGACTGCGATGCCGGCACAACGCGCGGCCATGCGCACCTTGGAACTGTAGGGTGATGTGGAGGCGTAGAGCAGTCTGGGCATGATCGGGTTCCTGGTTGCCGGCTACAGCACCGCGTATCCTATTGGACACGCAAAGGACGCCGTAGCGCTTTGATTTTTGTGCACTGTTGACTGGACATGCCGGCATGATCAACAGCCACAGGCGGAAAAACCGGGCGCCACGGAGAACGACGTCCTCCTCCGCGATCTTAGGCAATGAGCGGTACGGCAGTTGCAGCCCAAGAGGATCTGAACAGGTCAAACAGATCCGAACCTAGCCAACCCGGTCTTGCACCGAGAATTTCTCTCCGGGCACAGAGAAATGCCCCACCGGACTTCGCCGTACGGCGAAGTCCTGGGAGTTGCGAAAAGCTGTCTTCCCTCCGCCTCTATTCTTGCCCGAGCACTGACCCTGCGAGCGAGGCGCCTGTCCGGCACCTGCCCTCAACGGTCTTCAGCACTGTCCTCCGCGAGCTAAGAAACGCGATTACTTCTTGGCTTTCGCCTTCGCGGGCGCTGCCTTCGCCTTCGGCTTGGCCGCCGGCGCTGCTTTCTTCACTGCCACCGAAGACTTCGCTGCAGCCGCTTTCTTTGCCGGCGCAGCCTTCTTGGCCGGTGCAGCCTTGGCAGGTGCTGCTTTCTTCGCTGCCGGCTTCGCCGCGGCCTTTGCAGCCGGCTTCTTGGCTGGTGCTGCTTTGGCCTTGGCTGGTGCTGCTTTCTTCACTGCCGGCTTTGCCGCGGCTTTCGCGGCCGGCTTCTTGGCCGGCGCTGCTTTTGCCTTGGCCGCGGCGGCCTTCGGCTTGGCAGCAGGTGCTGCTTTCTTCACAGCTGCTGCGGCCTTTTCCGCCACAGCTTTTACTGGTGCTTTCTTTGCCGGTGCCTTCTTTGCCGGAGACTTGGATGCCGGCGCTTTGGATGACTGTTTAGCCATATCATGCCCCTTCGTTGTGCCGACGGCCGTTAATGACCCGGCGCGTAATGCATATCTGACTCGCGCTTGTCTAGCCAGCGAAGCATTAGCATGATTTTTTCAGTTTAAATTTTGATTACCGGCGACACACGCTCGTCCTGATTTCGCAAAATGTCGCTGCTGCTCTTCGAGCTTGCCGAGGGTTTGCGACAGACATTCTGCGCGCTTAACCGGAACCAATCGCACTACAAAGTGCTGAAGGTTAGCAAGCGTTTTGCTCGTCGATCATCGACCGGCAACATCATGACGGGCTGCTTCATCGATCTCATCGTCTTGTCCAACGAGACGATCTACACAAGCTACAAAAGCAAAGCCCGGCTCGTTCTGCGCCATGACCTTGTCTTGGGCTTGAGAAGGCAACCTTTTTTCTAATTGACAGATTACTCGATCGGACAGAGTATTCTGGTATGCGGGGGAAGCGTAATGTCATTCGCGCAAGATCTAGCGGCGCTGTCCCAGATCAGGAGACTGAACGCCTGACACCATAGCAGGCCCAATGATGGCTGCCGACGAAATCATCCACCAGAGCGTGCGGCTCATGATCATGGCGGCGCTGAATTCTCTGGAAAGGCGCGAAGCGCTGGAATTCACCCGATTGAAGGCCATCGTCAATGCCACCGACGGCAATCTCGGCGCGCATATCGATACGCTTGCCAAGGCGGGATATGTCGATGTCGAAAAGCTGTTTGTCGGACGCCGGCCGCAAACGCGGGTCAAGGCGACATCAATCGGACGGCGCGCCTTTCGCGGTCACGCCGCCTTCCTTCGCGCCATTCTCGATGAGGCGGAGCAGCCAGGTAAACGCGTTCAGCGCAGGACGCGGCAGCGGCCGTTGTAGACCATCCAGCGGTCGAAGCCCGCGACGCAGAATTCGACATTATCGCCGATCGAGGCAAAGCCCTGCCCTTCCTCGATCAGATACCAGATGGTGCGGGCGTGGCCGTCGGACAGGCTGACGGTGGCGCCGCAATAGCGACGGCCGATCGGCCAGGTTTCATTGGCTGGCAGATAGCGGTGCTGGTGGATCCCCTGGAAATCGGTGATCTCGACATCGGGCAGATTCGGCACGTGGCGCACCTGGTAGGAGAAGCGGCTGGTGATCTTGTTCAGCACCCAGGCCTCACCGCAAACGCCGCTGTCTTCTTCGGTATAGACGGCAAGGTCGGCCGCCTTTGCTGCCTGGGTGACAGCGAGGGACACGCCGAGCGGCGTGCAAAGGGCGATCAGTGCGGCAAGGGCGGATTGGGCGAAGCGAGTCATGGCAGCCTCTTATGGTCGACTGCGCGCACTGTGCGGATTCGCTTGCGCGCGGTCAAGCGGTTGTAGAGACGATGGTTTCTTAGTTTGAAATCGCCTTCAGCCAATGCAGGCGCGCGGATACCTCTGCCGCCTTACGCCGCCAGCCATTCCAGCGTCCAGTGCGCCGGTTTTCCGACGACAAGCAATTTGTGCAAGGCCGGCAGCAGCGTGCGCAGCTCGCGCTCCAGCGTGAACGGCGGGTTGACCACCACCATGCCGCTGCCGTCGAGGCTGGGCTCGGCCGATGGCGGCCTGATCTCGAAGCCGATGTCGAGCAGCTTCGGGACGCCTGACTGCACCAGCGCTTTCCGGAAGGCGATGACCGCCTTGCGGTCCTTGACCGGATACCACAGCGCATAGATGCCGCCCGGCCAGCGCTTGTGGGCTTTCCGCAGCCCGTCGACGAGGCGGTCGAACTCGCCCTCCTCCTCAAACGGCGGATCGACCAGCACGAGACCGCGCTTTTCCTTCGGCGGCAGATGCGCGCCGAGCGCCAGCCAGCCATCGAGCTCGATCACCCGGGTCTGGAAATCGCCGGCGAATAGCGCTCTCAGCTTCGCGGCATCCTGGCGATGCAACTCGATCGCCGACAGCCGGTCCTGCTTGCGCATGAGATGACGCGCGATCAGCGGCGAGCCCGGATATTTTTTCAGGCCGCCTTCAGAATTGAGCGAACGGACGGCTTCCAGATAAGGCGCCAGAAGTGCTGCCACCGGCGCGTCGAGCGCAGCATCGAAAAGCCGGCTGATGCCGCCTTGCCATTCGCCGGTCTTTTGCGCTTCAGTCGATGACAGGTCGTAGCGGCCGATGCCGGCATGGGTCTCGATGACGCGAAACGCCTTGTCCTTCTGCTTCAGATATTCGACGAGCCGGCTCAGCACGACATGCTTGACGACATCGGCGAAGTTTCCGGCGTGATAGGCGTGGCGGTAGTTCATACGATACTCAATTCGACGGTCCGCCCCTGCCCCAGCGCGGCGGTGGCGGCTGCGAATTCGGATTTTGCGGCCGGCCGCCGCCACCGAAACGAAACGCCAGCACCAGCCCGATCAGGCCGACTGCCATCAACGAGAAGCCGACCGGCTGCGCCCGTTGATCGACCTCGCCAACGCCGGAGCGCAGCACTAGGTCCACCGCCCGCATCTCGATGCCCTCGGCGTCGCCTGGGCCGACGGTGAAGATGTAGGGGCCGGGGCTGACCGTCGGGATCAGGCCTGCCTCGTCGCGAAAGATCTTGTCCGGCAGTTGCGGGCTGACCTGGCGCGGATTTTCCGAATGGTTGAATTGCAGCGTCGAGGCGAGCACCGTCCTGCCGCCGGTGGCGGCGGTCAGCGTCAGCACGGTGCGCTGTTGCGAGACGACGAGGCGTTCGGCCCTCGCGGTGAGGTCGACCAGCACCCGCACCGGCGCGTCGCGAGCGGCGAGCGGTACCGTCACCGGCTTGAACCGGCCCTGCTCGTAGACCCGCCAGGTGCCGATCTCATGGCCGGAGAAATTGCTCATCGCCCAGGGATAGACGACGCCGATGCCGGTGCCGGCGAGCAGGATCAGAAAAAACAGAAAGCGCATGCGCTCGACTACCTTGCCCGGATATTAGCACTAGCGCCGCCGCGGGCGCGTTCCATTTCGTCCAAGAGCAGTCGAGGCCGAGCTCGGACGTCGTATCGAATTCGGCGGTGCCAAGATAGACAATAACATGGGACCTAAAAGTGGGAACCGGTTTTGGGAGAATCCGAATGATCTGAGCGATCGATAAGGAGGATCAGCCCTTCCCCTTCTGGAGGCTCGATTCCAATGCGCGCTTTCCCGTCTCATCAAACAAATGCAGATGTTGCGACGGGAACGCCACCGTCACCGTTGGGCCGGCCGTCAGCGCCGCCCGGTCGAGCGTGAAGACGTTGAATGGCAGGCCGTGCAGGCCGAGATGCAGGATGATGCCGAAGCCGGTCGGCTCGATCAGGTCGACCGTCGCCCTCAGGCTGCTCTCCGAGGCCGGCGACATCTCGACATGCTCCGGCCGGATGCCGAGCGTCACCGCCGCGCCTTCCTCCAGTTGATAACCAGACGAAAGCCCAATCAGCGTTCCGTCAGGCAATCGTGCGCCGGCCGTGCCTGCGCCGACCTCATAGCGTGCCGACAGAAAATTCATGGCCGGCGATCCGATGAAGCCGGCCACGAACAGGTTGGCAGGGCGGTCGTAAAGCTCCAGCGGGCT
Source organism: Mesorhizobium sp. f-mel (assembly GCF_053850215.1). Classification (NCBI taxonomy): domain Bacteria; kingdom Pseudomonadati; phylum Pseudomonadota; class Alphaproteobacteria; order Hyphomicrobiales; family Phyllobacteriaceae; genus Mesorhizobium; species Mesorhizobium sp. f-mel. Next base: position 98,000 of record NZ_JBSPTO010000009.1, on the reverse strand, counting down.
GCCGACCTGCTGCACCACGCCCTCATGCATGGCGACGATCCGGTCGGCCAGTGTCATCGCCTCGATCTGGTCGTGGGTGACATAGATCGAGGTCGCGCCGAGATCGCGGTGCAGCTTCTTGATCTCTGCCCGCATCTGCTCACGCAGGCGCGCGTCGAGATTGGACAGCGGCTCGTCGAACAGGAATGCTTTGGGTTGGCGCACGATCGCGCGGCCCATCGCGACGCGCTGGCGCTGACCGCCCGACAGTGCCTTCGGCCGCCGCGCAAGCAGCGGCTGCAGCTCAAGCTTCCGGGCGGCATTGCTGACAGCGGCTGTGATCTTCTCGTGGGCGGCCTTCCGGATCCGCAAGCCATAGCTCATGTTCTCGGCGACGTTCATGTGTGGGTAGAGCGCGTAGGATTGGAACACCATGGCGATGTCGCGGTCCTTGGGCGCCCGCTCATTGACGCGCATGCCGTCGATCCGGATCTCACCTTCGGTCACCTCCTCGAGCCCGGCGATCATCCGCAGCAGCGTGCTCTTGCCGCAGCCCGACGGGCCCACCAGCACCACGAACTCGCCGTTCTTTATCGCCAGATCGACGCCGTGCAGCACGGAGACGATGCCGAAATTCTTGCGGACGTTGCGAATGTCGATCGATGCCATGAAACCTCACTCAGCCCTTGACCGCGCCGGCCGTCAGGCCCTGTACCAGATAGCGCTGGATGAACAGGAAGAAGAGGCAGGCCGGGATCAGTGCCAGCACGCCGGCCGCCATCATCTGCCCGAAATCGACCGAAAACTTCGACACGAAGGTGAGCAGACCGACCGGAAACGTGGCGGCGCTGTTGCCCGAAATCAGCATCAGCGCGAACAGCAGTTCGCTCCATGCGGCGGTGAACACAAAACCCAGCGTCGCCGCAATGCCCGGCAGCGTCAGCGGCAGGACGATCTGGCGAAATGCCATGAACTGCGTAGCGCCATCGATCTTGGCCGCCTCCTCCAGCTCCTTGGGAATGCCGTCGAAGAACGACTGCATCAGGAACGTCGCGAAAGGGATGTTGAAGGCGGTGTAGACGACGACAAGCCCGGTCAGGCTGTTGGTCAGCCCGAGCGGCGAGAGCATCTTGAAGATCGGCGCGACCAGCATCACCAATGGAAACATCTGGGTGAGCAGCATCAGCGCGACCAGCCAGTATTTGCCGCGGAAGGTGAAGCGCGACAACGCATAGCCAGAGAGAGACGCGAGCAGCGTCACGATCACGGCCGTTGCGCCGGCAACGATCATGCTGTTCCTGAAGAAGACCGGGAATGCGCTGTGGGCGAGCACGAAGCGGAAATGTTCAAAGCTCATCCGCGACGGCCACATCCGCACGCCCTCCGAATAGAGCAGGTCGTTCGGCGTCACCGATACTTTCAACAGCCAGAACAGCGGGAACAGCGCAAAGACCACGTAGCAGAGGATCGCCAGGCGGTGCAGCGCGGTGCCAAAAATCGAATACCTGTTCATCTGGTCATCGCCCGATCCATCAAGCCCGATCCATCAGGACTTGCCGAAGCATGACGATCAGCATCGAATAGGCGAGCAGCAGAATGAGCAGCACCAGCGCAATGGCCGAGGCATAGCCGAAATCAAGGGCCCTGAAGGCCTGCGTGAAGATGTAGCTCGCGACAATTTGCGTGCGGTCGGCTGGGCCGCCGCTGGTCATGACGATGATCAGGTCGGCGAAGTTCGCGATCCAGACGGTGCGCAACAGCACGGTGATCGCAATGGTCGGCGCAAGGAATGGCAACGTTATCGACGTGAACCGCCTGACCGCACCGGCGCCGTCGATCGCCGCCGCCTCGTAGAGGTCGCGCGGGATGGCCTGGAGCGCCGCCAGCAGCGTGATGGCGAAGAAGGGAATGCCCCACCAGACGTTGGCGATGATCGGTCCCCACATGGCGAGCTGCGGATTGGAAAGGATGTTGGCCGGCTCACTCATCAGGCCGAACGCATAAAGCCAATGCGGCAGCGGGCCGATGACGGGGTTGAACAGCCACGCCCAGTTGAGCCCGGTGAGGAAGGTCGGCACCGCCCAGGGCAGGAACACCAGCGCCTGCGCGATGGCGCGGCCGGCAAACGGCCGGTCGAGCAACAGCGCCAGGACCAGGCCGAACACGAATTGCAGGAAGACGGATGCGCCGGTCCACCACAGCGTGTTGCGCAGCGCCCGATAGAAATTTTCGTCGTCATAGAGGGTGCGAAAATGATCGAGCCCGACATAGCCGCCAGAGAACGGGTTGAGCAAGTGCACGTCGCGGAAGGCGTAGGATAGGCCCAGCACCAGCGGCGCCAGCATGATGGTGACGATCAGAATCAGCGCCGGGGCGGTGTAAAGATACGGCTCGGCATGGCGCGTGATCCGGTCGACCAGCGACCGGCGGCGCGATTCCGTGAACCCGGCGGTGGCGTCAAAAACCATCAGCTAACGCTTTCGTTCCAATTGGCCATCCTTCCAATCGACCATGGACGAGATCTACCGGAGCCGCCCACGATGGGCGGCTCCGATGCTCTCGGTCCGCCGTTTATTTCTTGGCCAGGTGTTTCTGCTGCGCCTTGGTCAGATAGTCGGCCCACTGGTTGGCCATTTCCTCGGGTGTGATATCGCCGAGCAGGGCCTGTTGACTGGTCTTGATGACCATCGAGTCCTTGAAGAAGGCGAACTCCTCGAGATAGGTCGGCATGACCGTCGGCACTGCATCCTTGTCCTCAAGTTCGGCGAACCAGCCCTTGAACTGCTCGCTTGAGTAAAAGGGATCCTTTTCGGCCGACTTGTGGACCGGCAGCGCTCCAGTGCGCTTGTTCCACTCGACGTTGCCCTCGGGCCCTTCGAGCGTTTCGATCAGCTTCCAGGACAGGTCCTTGTTCTGGCTGGCCGCCATCATCGACCAACCGGCATAGCCGATGGTCGGGAACGTCTTGCCGCCAGGCCCCTTCGGCATGGTCGTGACGCCGTAGTCTTCCGGCTTCATCCGCTCGGCTATCGCGATCAGTGCGTCCGGATCCTGATCAAGCATTGCGCAAGTCCCGGTGTAGAATCCGGCGACGATTTCGTTAAAACCCCAGTTGACGCTGTCCTTCGGTGCCAATCCCTTCTTGTAGAGATCGACGACCCAGGTCAGTCCCTTGATCCAGCCCTCGCTGTTCATCGTCGAGGTGCCGTCGTCGTTGAAGAATTTGTTGGACCCGGCCATCGTTGCGCCGAACATAATCCAGCCGTTGAGGCCGCCCGGCCCGCCGCGCAGGCAGTAGCCATATTTGCCCGGAAGCTTGGAAACTTTCTCCGACGCCGCCACGAACTCGTCCATCGTCTTGGGCGGCTCGGCGACACCAGCCTCCTGGAACAGCTTCTTGTTGTAGAACATCGCCCGGAGATAGAAGCCGTAGGGCAGCATGTAGGCGGTGTTGTTCACGTCGCGGCCGAGTTCAAGCGCGCGATCGGTGAGGCCCGAGGTGTGCTCCCATTTGGCAAGATAGGGTTCGAGGCTTTCGAGAAGGCCGTTGTTGGCATAGAGCGAGAGCCAGGTGTCCGGCATCTCCATGACGTCGGGGATTTCGCCGGCGGACACCATGGTCGCGAATTTCTGGAACGCCTCGCCCCAGGGCAGCGAGATGATTTCGACCTTCGTGCCCGGGTTGGCAGCCTCGAATTTGGAGACGATCGATTTCAGGGTTTCGGTGCGCTCGGGGCTGGTGATCACCTCCACGAGCTTCAGCGTCGTGTCGGCGAGTGCAGCACCCGACATCAGTACGGTGGCGAATGCGGCGATAAGAAGCTTCTTCATTTTCCGTTCCCTTCTTTTCTGGTTGCTTCAGGTCTTTTCTTCGGACGCGGCGTCGATCGCCGTTTCCAGGTCACTCCACAGCGCCTCGGTTCCCTCAAGGCCGACATGGAGACGCACGGACCGCGGATGGACGCCGAACGCCATCGCGGAATTGGGTTGGGCCTTCTGCTGCAGCACGACCTCGCCGGGCACAATGAGGCTTTCGTGGCCGCCCCAGGACACGCCCAGCTTGAACAGCTTGAGGCGGTCGGCAAACGTGCGGATATCGATGCCGTCGCGGAAGACAAATGAGAACAGGCCCGACGTGCCGGTGAGCCCCGCAGGAAGCTGGTTGGCCAACCCCGGATGACAGACCTTCTCCACGATCGGATGATCCTGCAGGCGCCGTGCGATTTCGAGGCCGGAGGCCTGATGCGCGCGCATCCGGATCGGCAGCGTGCGCAAGCCGCGGATCAAGAGCCAGGCGTCGAATGGCGACAGCTTGCCGCCGAGATATGGATAGGCTTCGCCGCGGATGCGGCCGATCAAATCCTTCGAGCCCGCGACCACCCCGGCCACGACATCGCTGTGGCCACCCAGATACTTGGATGCGGAGTGGACCACAACGTCCACACCGAGCGACAGCGGCCGCTGGAAGACCGGGCTGGCCCAGCTGTTGTCGATGATGGTCGGGATGCCGCTGGACTTTGCCAGCGCAGCGAGCGCACCGATGTCATGCGTTTCCATGACCCAGCTGGTGGGGCTTTCCATATAGAACAGCTTGGCGCCAGGCAGGGCGCTCGCGACAGCCGCCTCGTCGCGCCCGTCGACATAGGTCACCTCGATGCGCATGCGCGCGAGCAGCGTCCCGAACAGCCGGAACGCGTCCGGGTAGATATGCCTGACCGCGACAATGCGGTCGCCCGGTTCGACGAAGCTCAGCACTGCCGATGAGATGGCGGACATGCCGCTCGCAAAACCGATGGCGTCCTCAGCGCCCTCCAGTTTTGCCAGCATTTCCTCGAACATGCGCACGGTCGGGTTCAGCCCGCGCGTGTAGGTCGGCCGCACTTTTTCGCCGCGGTATGTCTCGAGCATCTCGTCATAGTTCGGGAAGGTGAAGAGCGAGGTCTGCACGATCGGCGGAACGACGGCATCGAAGGCGTTGCCCTCGTCATGGGCGGCGATCAGCGACGCCTGGTCGAAAAAATCGGCACCGTTCATTTCGACATTTCCTCGATATCCTCTTCCACGATCTCGAGGATCTTCAGCGTTTTTCCGCGCGCCAGCTCCGCGTTCCTGGCGACGATGGCGTCGAACAGCTCGCGGTGATACGGGAACGATCGCCGCGCGAAATCCTGCCGGTCGAAAGGATGGTCCCAGAAGCGCTCGAACGCTTCGCGCATCTGCCCCAGGAGTTGGCGGAAAAGCGGGTTGTGCGTGGCGTCATAGACGGCCAGGTGAAAGGCCAAGTCTTCCGGACCCGACGTGCCGGTGGCGAGATGGACGCGCTCCATCTCGATGAGTTTTTCCTCGATCGTCCGCAGATCGTCGACTGTCCGCCGCCGCGCCGCGACCATGCTTGCCTCGGCCTCGATGCCGCGGCGTACCTCGAGGGTGTGCAAGAGGCCATCGCGCAGCTCTGCCGTATCGAGCGACAGCGGCAAATGGATCGTGCCGGCGGATATCGGCTTCAGCAGATAGGTGCCGCTGCCTTTGCGGGTCTCGGTGACGCCGAGCGCTTCGAAACGCCCCATCGCCTCGCGTATCGTCGAGCGCCCGACGGAAAGCGCGGCCATCAATTCGCGTTCGGTCGGAAGCCGGTCACCGCTCTTCAGCGCAGCGCGCTCGACATAGTCGGCTAGCGCTTCCATAACCTGCTTGCCGCGGTCCAACGGCGGGAGCGTGGCGATTGCCACACGCGTGGCAGGTGCCCCGGGCAGTTCGCCGCGCGCTCGCATGGTGCCTACGCCCAAAATTGGTCTGACATCTTAGCAGAATTGCGCGCGGCCGATCTTTCGTCAAGTGCCCGGGCAGTGTCTCAGCTTGCATTTCGGCTCACGACCCACTGTGGAACCTTAAACCTTGACGCAAAGGCTTCTTCTGCGACGTCGCAAAAAATCAGGTGCAAAACTGTCGTTCTAATCGGGATTTTGCGACAGTCGCTTTGAGTCCCAAAGCTACCGTTCAGCCTCATCTTGGAGAGAGGCCATCGAGCAGAAAGCCGAGGCCTTTCCGGAAAGCGCCGTCCCAATCGTTGTCCAACAGCAGACGAGAGCGTTCGATTGTCAGGTAGCGTTCGCTGAGACGTGTAAGGCGCTGCTGTGCGGCGACCCTGTCGTCGTCCGAGAGGTCGAAGCTCGCCCGGGTGATGGTGGCGCCCATCACATAGTTCCAGAGTGACCATATCGCGACGTTCAGATCTGCGTCCGCTACACCGGCTCTGGACAAGGTCTTGCTTAGCAGTTCTAGGCGGCTGAGCATGTTCGGCCCGAGCGCCCGGCGCGGCAACAGCGACGCCGACCAAGGATGGCGCAGCATGCTGGCGCGCCAGTCTTCAAGCATATGAACGACTTCTCCGCGCCAGTCTTGAGACTCACCCATTTGTGGCGGTCCGCGATGTTCGAGCACCGAGTCGAGCGCCAGATCAAAGACACCCTCTTTGTTATCGACGTGCCAATATAGGCTCATCACGCCCGAGCTGAGGCGATCGGCCAGCCGACGCATGGTCAATCCGTCGACTCCCTGGGCGTCCAGCAGTTCTACCGCGGTCGCCACGATGCGTTCCCGAGAGAGCGGCGGTTCACTGCGCGCCTGCATTGGCTGGAGCCACTCACTTGTCGGTTGAGACCGTTTGCTCCGGGCGCCGGTACGTTTGGCTGCCATCCGCTCTTCCTCGCTGTTGAGAACGTCGATTTTGACCGGCAACGCAAGGAATGTCGATCTTGGACGATTGACTCGTACGATGTACCATACGATGACTCGTACGTCGCACGAGTCATCGTATGAGCGATACGGTTAAAGTTCAATCATACCGGCCGCGAGGGTACGTTGCTCGCAGTCCGCAAAGCCAAAGAAAATCATGTCACACGAAATCAAGCATCTGCTTACCGGAGGGCTAATCATCATGACCATGGGAGTTCCCACCGCGACGACAGCGAATGAGAACGATCTCAAGCTGACCATCGTCAATCCACAAAACCTCTATGACCCGTCGCCGAACGGCTACAGCACGGCGGTGATCACGCCCCGGGAAGCCCGGGTGGCCTACATCTCCGGACAGGGCGGCCAAGACAGTACGGGAGCCTTGTCGCCCGACTTCGCTGTCCAGGTCGAGCAGGCCTACGCAAACTTGCGTACCGCCCTCGATGCGCTCGGTGCCGGGCCGGATCAGGTCGCAAAGCTCACGGTCTTCGTGGTCGATCACGATATGTCCAAGCTTGAGGTGTTGACCAAGAACATCAAGAAAATGTTCGGCGAGGCACTGCCGGCGCAGACCCTGATTCCCGTGCCCAAGCTTGCAATTGACCCCATGCTCTTCGAGGTGGAAGCCGTCGTCATTCTGGAGTAGTGGTCCGATCGCCTTTCGCAAATATCCTAAGCTTCGCGATAGTTTCACCCTGTCCATCCAGTCAATGGTTTGCCTGTCGCAAATGTCCTCGCAAAAGTGGTGTTTCGCGACCGATTTTGCGACAGCCGCAAAGGGTGCTCGCCACCCGAATGCGACGGTCATGCAGTTGTGCGGATCGAGGAGCCGAATGTGATGGTCTTGGACGGTGTACGTGCCTTGGTGTTCGACGTATTCGGCACTGTCGTCGATTGGCGCAGCGGCGTGGCGCGCGAAGCTGAACCGTTCCTGAAGCGGTATGGAGCCGGAACGGCCGTTCCTACCGCTTTCGCGGATGCGTGGCGCCGCCGTTACTCGCCAGCGATGGAGGAGGTGCGCAGCGGCCGGCGGCCCTTTACACGTCTCGACGTGCTGCATCGGGAAAATCTGGAAGCTGTTTTGCCGGAATTCGGGATCGACCCGGCTTCGGTGCCAGCCTCCGAATTGGACGAACTGAACCTGGCATGGCACCGATTGGAGCCATGGCCGGACGCGGTGGCCGGCCTCACGCGGCTGAAGGCCCGCTATACCATCGCGCCGCTCTCGAACGGTAACATCGTCCTCATGCTCAACATGGCGAAGCGTAGTCGTATCCCCTGGGATGCGATCCTCGGCGCCGAACTCGTGCAAGCGTACAAGCCGATGCCGGAAGCTTATCTTCGCACCGCTGACGTGCTGGCAATGAAGCCGGATGAGATCTGTCTTGTGGCCGCCCACAATGGCGACCTTGCAGCGGCTCGGGCATGCGGACTACGAACAGCCTTTGTCCCGCGTCCGACCGAGCACGGGTTAGCGCAGACCACGGACTTGCACCCAGATCAGGCCTGGGACCTGGTGGCCAGCGACTTCATTGACTTGGCTGAACGGCTTCAGTTGTAGCGCCTCTCAACGATCAGCAAACCACCCCCTTCAGGGTTCTTCCACATTCGGTCCGATGCTCTCTCGGAGTCGTGACCCAATTGCGCAGCGATCTGATCCCCAGGTCGAGGATAGCCAAGACGGCAGCTTTACGCCTTGCGTTCCCAGCGCCGGTCTGAAGTCTGCTGCCAGTAGGTGACCACGTGGCCGGCTTCCTTCATCGTCTTCCAGTGCGTGCGCGCCGCCTCGACCTGGGCCGCATCGTGGCCGTCGAACAGGAACACGGCGCGCTCATAACCGGTAAGCTCCGGCGGCACGGCGCCGTCGACCAGGAAGCGGATCTGCGCTTCGTTCGGATTGTCCTGGCCGGTTGTCAAAAGGATCGGCTGCTCGGCCAGATGGGATTCGCGGTCGGTCGCATGCGCCAGGAACGAATCGTCCCTGAAAATCCAAAGATGCTGGTCCAGCGCGTCGCGCCGCTCCTCGGTGCCGGTCTGCACCACGGCGCGCCAACCGCGATCGACGCTGCGCTCGAGCAGGCCGGGCAGCGCATCCTCCAGCGTCGATTCGGTCAGGTGATAGAAAAGGACGTCGGCCATGATCGCGCCTTGAAAGGCCTCACCCCTCGTAGTTGTCGCGCACCAGCCGGTCGAGCAGCCTAACGCCGAAGCCGGAGGCCCATGACTGGTTGATCTCGCTGGAGGGCGCGCCGATTGCGGTGCCGGCGATGTCGAGATGCGCCCAGGGCGTATCCTTGACGAAGCGCTGCAGGAACTGCGCCGCGATGATGGCGCCGCCATAGCGGCCGCCGATATTCTTCATGTCCGCATTTTTCGAGTCGATCAGCTTGTCATATTCGGTGCCGAGCGGCATCCGCCACACTCGTTCCTGCGTCGCCTGCCCGGCGCTCGTCAGCCTGTTCGCCAGTTCATCATTGTTGGAGAACAGGCCGGCATAGTGCTGGCCCAGCGCGACCATGATGGCGCCGGTCAGCGTCGCCAGATTGACCATGAATTTCGGCTGGAAGCGATCTTTGCAGTACCACAGCGCATCGGCCAGAACGAGGCGGCCTTCGGCGTCGGTATTGAGCACCTCGATGGTCTGGCCCGACATCGAGGTGACGATATCGCCGGGGCGCTGCGCATGGCCGTCGACGGCATTTTCCACCAGCCCGACGATGCCGACGACATTGGCCTTGGCCTTGCGGGCGGCCAGCGCGTGCATCAGCCCGGTGACCGCGGCAGCGCCGCCCATATCGCCCTTCATGTCCTCCATTCCAGAGGCCGTCTTTATCGAATTGCCGCCGGTGTCAAAGGTGACGCCTTTGCCGATGAAAGCAATCGGACTGTCCTTGGCCTTGCCGCCGTTCCATCGCATGATGGCCAGGCGCGCGCCACGCGGCGAGCCTTGCGCGACGCCGAGCAGCGCGCCCATGCCGAGCTTCTTCATCTCCTTCTCGACCAGGATCTCGACCGTGACGCCGAGCGCTTCCAGTTCGTTGACGCGGGCGGCGAATTCCACCGGCCCGAGTATATTGGCCGGTTCGTTGACCAGATCGCGCGCCAGGAGCACCCCGTCGATCACCGCCACCTCGTCGGCGAAGGCCTTTTTCGCCGCCCCCGGATCGGTGGTGTGGATGGTCACCTTGACCGGCTTTTTGGGCTCGGCCTTGTTGCCGTCGCGCTGGCCGTCGCCATTGTCCTTTTTCGTCTTGTACTTGTCGAAAGCATAGCTGCGCAGAAGAATGCCCGCGGCAAGCTGTGCCGCTTGCCTGCCGCCGACGTCAGCACCGGGCAGGTCGAGCACGACGGCCACCTCCGTCGCCTTGCGAAAGGATGTAGTGATCGTGCCGCCAAGCTTGAGCCAGGCATGATCGTCGAGCCCCGAGACCTTGCCGGCGCCGACCGCCACCAGCCGGTCGAGCGATGTACCCTCGGGCGCCAGCACTTCGACCAGGCCGGCGAATTTGCCGGAAAAGTCGACCACCGGGAACGCCCGCTCCAGGGTCTTTGCCGGATCGCAAGCCTTTGCCGCGTCGCCGAGACCGCCATCGTTGGCCGCCAGCACGAAGACACTGCCCTTTTTAGGCGCTGCGAATTTGGCGAAGGCGATCGAAGGTCTCGAAGTCATCATGTCCTGCTTTCGGGAACGGCGTTGGGTTTTTGGGAGAGTGCCTTGATGAATGGCTGTTTCCGACCGGAAGCACCACCCCAATTTTCAATCATCGCCCCTGCCTGACGATCTGCTGCGTGATTGCGTTGGCCTGAATTCGGGCATTGGCGAAGCAACCGCGAATGCTTGGCCGCATGCCGGTAAACCACAGGCCGGGCAATTTCGGGTCGGCCTCGCCGCCGTTGAATAGCGGAACCCCCTTGCCATCCGAGGACGCCGAGCTTGCCGACCATGCGTTGGAGCCCGGTGCAGTAGCCGGTCGCCGCGATGACGATCTCGGGAGCGATCCGGTTGCCGTTGTCGAGGAAAACGCCGTCGTGGGTAAATTCCCTTACCTGCGGCAGTACCACAATCTTGCCGGCCTTGATGGCGCGGACGGCCCGTCGTCGGTGGCGATCGCGGTATAGTCGGCAGTCAGGCGGCTTGCACCTCCCGAGGAGGCGGGCGGCAGGCCAAACTTCGTCAAGTCGCCGAAAACCAGGCGCTGCGTTGCCGTCATCACCGCATCGGCGAGCCAAAGCGGCAATCGCGCCAAGTACGGCGAAAGGCCTGTGGACGGCGATCTTGTCGATGCGTTTCGGCAATAGCGAGGGGCCGTTGCGGGCCGACAGCCAGATAGAGGCGGCGTTCGCCCCTGCCAGATGGTTGAGCACGTCGAAGCCCGAATTGCCGGCGCCGACAACCCGCACCTTTTTTTTGGAATAATCCTCGGCTTTGCCAAAATCCGCCGAATGCATGATGCGGCCGGCAAAGTCGTTGGCCCCCTTCCACTGCGGAATGAACGGCTGCCGGTCGCGCCCGGTGGCAATGACGACTTGACGCGCCAGCCGCGGCCCGGCACTGGTCTTAACGGTCCAGTAATCGCCGTTGAACGCGATCTCCTCGACGGCCACGCCAAGCCGGACCGGCAGACCATGCGCCTGGCTGAACTGGTTCAGATGGCGGACGACGGCGTTTTTGTGGGGAAAAGCGGGTGTGCCTGCGGGATAGTCGACGCCAGGCAGTGTCGAGAGATCGCGATGCGAGTTGAGATGCAACCGTTGGTGCCGCCGATACCAGGGTTCGGCAAGCCGGCTTTCCTTTTCCAGAACAAGTGTCGGTACGCCGGCCTTTATCAGCGCATGGGCGGCCAGCCCCGGTGCGCCGGCGCCGATCACGATCGCACCGTGAAAAATCTGGCCGGTTTGGCTGCGCAATTCTGTTACTTCTGCTTCCATGCCTGTACCTGTCGCAGCCACGGCGGCCATAACCGTGATCGGCGCGACATTTGGTCGTTTTCCGGCATTTGGCAAGACTTTGCCGGAATCCGATCCCATATGGCGGATGGAATCGATTGCGATTCGTCGCGGCACGGCCCCGCTTTCCTGCCGCAACGTGTTGTTAACCATTGATGTTCGCCCTTTCTTATCCATTGCCGCCGACACTCCGGCCCACCGGAAATATCGATGTGGGACGGAACCAGATCGAACCGCCAACGGACCGGTTGTACAGGCGTCGCCGGGCGACTACCTTGTCTGGAGGCATGATGCCGTTCGGCAAAATCGAGAAAAGCCTTCATGAAGGTCGTTGAACGCTACATCATGCGTCGTGCGTTGGCGGTCTTCCTGGCAGCGCTCATCTGGACGCTGGCGATCGTGTGGACGACGCAGGTGCTCGCCCGCATCGACCTCGTCACCGACAGCGGGCAGTCGGCGCTGACCTTCTTCGAGTTCGCTGCGCTGATCATTCCGTCGATCGTCCCGATCGTCGTGCCTTTCGCCCTGGTGGTCGCGGTCGCTCAGACACTGAGCGCGATGAATTCCGATTCTGAGCTTGCCGTCTTGAACGCAGCGGGCGCTTCGCGCTGGACCATCGTCAGGCCGATCATGTTCCTGGCGCTGGCGGCCAGCGTCTTTTCGTTCGCCGTGGACAACGGCGTCGATCCCTATGCACGACAGAAAAACCGCGAGCTGGTGGCGTCGTCGCGCGCCGATCTGTTGTCGCTGATCATCCAGGAAGGCACCTTCCGCAAGATCGACGACGGACTGTTCCTGCAGATCGGCGAGCGGCTTCCGGACAACCGCCTCGGCGGCATCTTCGTCGCCGATTCGCGCGAAGAAGGCGCCAACCTCATCTACTATGCCAAGACCGGCGCCATCATCGAAAACGGCGACGAGAAAGTGCTGATGATGAATGACGGCGTCATCCATCGCGAAACGCTGGCCGGCGATCTTTCGGTCATCCGGTTCACCTCCTATGCCTTCGACCTGTCCGCCTTCATGTCGGCCTCATCGGACGTATTGCTTTTGCCGAAGGACCGGACGACCCAGTACCTGCTCAATCCTAGTCCGAACGACAAGGTGTTCCAGAAAAAGCCGAACAGGTACCTAGCCGAACTCAACCAGCGTTTTTCCGAATGGTCCTATTCACTCGTCTTCGCACTGATCGCGCTTGCGGTCGCGGGAGACGCGCGCTCCCATCGCGAGGCGCGCATTCATCCGCTGATCACATCGATCGCGATTGCGTTTTTCGTGCGCTGGCTCGGTTTCTTTGCCGCCGGCAATGCCGACAACGTTCCGCAATACGCCTATATGGTCTACGGCGTTCCTATCGTGGCGTCCGCGGTCGCGACATGGTTCATCGTCTCCAACCGGACCATGGAACTGCCGGTCGCCTGGGCCGACTGGATGACGAATTTCGCTGGCCGCTTCAGTGACGGCTGGAGCGCCATGAAGCTCCGCTTCGCCAGGCGCGGCGCTTCTGGCCAACGGGCCGGCTAATGGGCTGGATACGCTAATGGGCTGGACTCTGGGTAGATACTTCTTCTTCCGCTACGTGACGATCACCATCTGGTTCTTCATCGGCCTGCTGGCGCTTGTGTTCCTGATCGACTTCACCGAACTTTCCGGCCGCACGAACGGCTTGCCGGGCTTCACCTACGGCACGGCGTTCGCCATTTCAGGGTTGCGGACTCCGATGATCATGCTGCAGACGGTGCCGTTCGTCGGCCTGTTCTCGGCGATGGCGACACTGGTCTCGCTCAATCGCAGGTATGAACTGGTCATCGCGCGTTCCGCCGGCGTGTCCGCCTGGCAATTCCTGCTGCCGTGCTGCATCGGGGCACTGCTGTTCGGGGTGTTGTCGGTCGGCGTCATCAATCCGATCGCCGCGCATGCGTTTTCCTGGTCCGAAAAAATCGAAACCCAGCTCCGCTCCGGCAAGTCGAACACCGTCTCGGCCGACGCCGAGCCCTGGATCCGGCAGAAGACCAGTTCCGGCGATACCATCATCGGCGCGCGCGCCATTCTCAATCAGGGCCTGGAGATGGCCGATGCCGTCTTCTTCGTCCTCAACCCGCAAGGCGACATCGTCGAACGCAAGGACGCGGCGCACGCCTTTTTGCGGGATGGCTACTGGGAACTGCAGGACGTCAAGGTTTTCCGGGACGGCAATATCCAATCGGTTGCAAGCGACCGGGTGCCGACCAATCTCAAGCCCGAATTCGTGCAAGAGCGGCTGGCGCGCCCGGAAACTATCCCTTTCTACGATCTGCCCGGCAAGATCGAGGTTGCCCGCTCCTTCGGCCTCAAGGCAAATGCCTTTGCCATGCAGTTCGATTCGCTGGTGGCGCTGCCGTTCCTTCTCGTCGCCATGACGCTGATCGCCGCAACGGTGTCGATGAGATTTGCGAGGATGGGACAATCCGCGACGATGATTCTGGGTGGCGTCCTGGCCGGGTTTCTGCTTTATGTCGTGACAGTGCTGGTCAAGGCATTCGGCGTGGCGGGATTCGTACCCACAGTCGTGGCTGCATGGGTTCCGGTTGTCGTGGCTATGTTCTTCGGGGTGACTTTCTTGCTGTACAAGGAAGACGGCTAGTGAGGGGGGCGGTTTTGCGCATCCATAGGCAGGCCGGTTCGGCGCGCCTCTATGGGGCGAGCGCCTTAGCATGCCTGCTCGCTTGTGTCGTCCCGAGTATTCCGGCTTTTGCCCAGGATATCAGCGACATGGCAGCCGACGTCCCCGCCGGCTCGCAAATGCTGCTGGCGGCAGATACGCTGGTCTATGACAACGACAACCAGACAGTGACGGCCGTCGGCGGCGTGCAGATCGATTATGGCGGCAACCGCCTCGTCGCCCAGCGGGTCGAATACAATCGCAACACCAAGCGGCTCGTCGCCAGCGGCAATGTCGAGGTCGTCAACAGCGACGGCACCAAGATCTATTCGCAGCACGTCGACATCACCGACGATTTCGCCGACGGCTTCGTCAATGCGCTGCGTGTCGAAACCGTCGACAAGGCCTATTTCGCCGCCGAAAGCGCGGAACGCATGGGGGGCGTGCTGACGACGTTCCACAACGGCGTCTACACGGCCTGTGAGCCGTGCGAGGACAAACCCGACAAAGCGCCGACCTGGCGCATCAAGGCCAGAAAAATCATCTGGAACGGCGAGAAGAAGACGGTTCGCTTCGAGAATTCGAATTTCGAGTTCTTCGGCTTTCCGCTCGCCTATCTGCCGGCTTTCGAGATTGCCGACCCGACCGTCAAGCGCAAGAGCGGCTTCCTGATCCCTGGCATCGCCTACAAGAGCGATCTCGGCGTCGGCGTCAAAGTCCCCTATTATTTCGCTCTCTCCCCAACCTACGATCTCACCGTCACCGGCAGCGGCTACACCAAGCAGGGCTTTCTCGGCGAAGCCGAGTGGCGTCAGCGCTTCAACAACGGCCAGTACAGCCTGAAGATCGCCGGCATCCGGCAAGTAGATCCCGACGAGTTCATCGACAGCGACGGGCACAATGTCGATTCGGGAGCGGCCGGCGACCCGAACAAATTCCGCGGCATGATGGGCACCAAGGGCCAGTTCGCCATCAATCCGCGCTGGGACTTCGGCTGGGATGTCCTGCTGCAGACCGACAAGAACTTCTCGCGCACCTACGCCATCGAAGACTTCAACGACAGCGTGCATCACTCCTCGATCTACCTGACCGGCCTCAACGGCCGCAACTATTTCGACGTGCGCGCCATGCGCTTCGAGGTCCAGGAAGAGACGCTCTCTGACGATCCGACCGCGCGCGCCGGCAAGCAGCCCTGGGTGCTGCCCTCGCTCGACTACGCCTACATCCCAGACATGGCGCTGGGCGGCGGGCAGTTGTCGTTCAATGTCAACGCGCAGGCCATCAGCCGCGACAGGCTGGACAGGGTCCTTGCCGATCCGAACAACGCTGCGTCCGTGACCAGTGTACGCGGCATCAAGGGCCAGTCGGGCCGTCTCACCGCCGAAGCGGAATGGAAGCGCACCTTCACCACCGATGGCGGGCTGCTGCTGACGCCGCTGCTGGCGCTGCGCGGCGACGCCGGCTATGTCAATGCCTCTTCGGGATCGCTCAATGCCATCAATCAGATGGCGTCTAACCTCGGCGTCGACGACGATATGCGATCGTCGCTCGCCCGCTTCATGGCGACCGCCGGGCTGGAAATGCGTTGGCCGGTGCTGTTCTCGTCGGCCAGTTCCAGCCACATCTTCGAGCCGATGGCGCAGGTGTTCGTGCGTCCGAACGAGCAGTATGTCGGCGGCCTCGCTGTTCCCAACGAGGACGCGCAGAGCTTCGTCTTTGATGCCACAACATTGTTCGAGCGCGACAAGTTCTCCGGTTACGACCGCTTGGAAGGCGGCACGCGCGCCAATGTCGGGCTGCGCTATTCCGGCGCCTATGACAATGGCTGGAGCACCAACGCGCTGTTCGGCCAATCCTACCAGCTTGACGGCCAGAACTCCTTCGCCGCGCCGGACCTGGTCAACGTCGGCGCCGATTCGGGCCTTGAGACCGCGACCTCCGATTATGTCGGTCTCGTCGGCTTCAACAGCCCCAGCGGGCTTTCCGGCTCGGTCAGCGGCCGTTTCGACGAGCAAAGCTTCGAGGTTCGCCGCGCCGAGGTGAAGGCAGCCTATTCCGGCCTGCCGATTTCGTTCAGCGCCAAATACGCCTTCATCCAGGCGCAGCCGCTCTATGGCTTCACGACCGATCGTCACGAGGTCACGCTCGGTGCCTCGACGCAACTTGCAGAGAACTGGCGTGTCTTCGGTACCGGCACCTACGATCTGGAGCAAAGTGTCCTGGTCAAGGACGGGGTCGGCTTTGCCTATAGCGATTCATGTTTCACCTACTTGATGACATTCTCGGAATCCCGCGATCTGAGCACCAAGGAAGTGTCGCAGAACATCGGTTTCAACCTGTCGTTCCGCACGCTCGGCGATTTCGGTTCGACACAAAGCTCCTTCAACACTGTCCAGTAGCAGCCGACTGACCAACAACAGACGGGCGGAACGGCGGCCGGCGAACGCATCGGCCCGAAATCGGAATTGATTTTCGGAAAGCACGATGCGTAGATTCAAAGTGTTAGAGCGTATCTTGTGCGTCCACGTGGACCCACATCGCGTCTAACGACATCGTTTCGCCGCATAGGGCAGGCACGGATTCCAGCTCCCTCAAATGGGATAGAATTGGGTCGGAACCGAGATAAAATTGGGATGCTTTCGATGAGGAAATACCTCTTTTCGGCAGGGTTCGCGCTGCTGGTGGCGGCGACCTCGGCCTCGATCACAGTGATGACGCCGCCGGCCTTCGCCAGTCAGATCAAATACGTCGTCAACAACGTACCGATCACCACCGGCGACATCCAGCATCGCGCTGCCTTCCTGCGCCTGCAGCGCAAGAAAGGCGACGCTGCCGAGGAAATGATCGAGCAGACGCTGCGCGTCGCCGAAGCCAGGCGTCTCGGCATCCGCATCAGCGACGCCCAGGTCGACGCCGCCTATCAGCGCTTTGCCACGACCAACAAGATGCAGCTCAAACAACTCGATGGCGTCATGGCGCAGTCCGGCGTCGGCAAGGAACATTTCAAGGAGTTCATCCGCTCCCAGATGGCCTGGAACCAGGCGCTGACCGCGCGCCATCGCTCCAAGAGCGGCGGCGCGTTGAGCGAGCAGGACGTGGTCAGGCGCATGCTCGACAATGGCGGCACCAAGCCGACCGCCATGGAGTACATGCTGCAGCAGGTCATTTTCGTCGTGCCGGCGGCCGAGCGCAGCGCTACGCTGTCCAAGCGCAAGCGCGAAGCCGATGCCATGCGCGCCCGCTTCAACAGCTGCAACACCTCGCGCGAATTTGCCAAGGGCCTGATCGACGTCACCGTTCGCGATCTCGGCCGGATACTGGCGCCGCAATTGCCGCCGGACTGGGCCGACCAGATCAAGGCCACCAAGGTCGGCGGCGCCACCCCCACGCGCGAGACAGACCGCGGCGTCGAGTTCATCGGCATCTGCTCGTCGCGCGAAGTGTCCGACGACAAGGCCGCCCAGATGGTGTTCCAGAGTGAAGGCTCGAGCGGCAAGGACGCCGACGAGCTCTCCAAGCAGTATGTCGAGGAGTTGCGGAAGAAAGCCCGCATCGTCGAGCGCTGAAGTCGCCAGAGGCAGAGCTTCCGCTGGCGCTGAGCGTCGGCGATCCATCCGGCGTCGGGCCGGAAATCGCCATTGCCGCCTGGCGAGCGCGCGACAGCGCCGGTGTGCCGCCCTTCTATCTTATTTCCGATCCGGCGTTGATTGCCGCACGGGCGCGCTTGCTCGGCGCCGATGTGCCAATCACGGAGACGATACCAGCCAAAGCGGCGCGCGTCTTTGCACGCGCCCTGCCCGTCGTGCCCCTTGTCGCCCGCTTCGTCGACGGCCCCGGCCGGCCGGACCCAGCCAACGCCGCCGGCATCATCGAGGCCATCGACCGCGCTGTTGACGACTGCCTTGGCGGCCGCGCGGCGGCAGTCGTCACCTGCCCGATCGCCAAGAAGCCGCTCTACGATGCCGGCTTCCGTTTCCCCGGCCATACCGAATATCTGGGGCATCTGGCGACACTCCACACCGGCGCAGAAGCGATGCCGGTGATGATGCTTGCCGGTCCCGACTTGCGCACGGTTCCGGTCACCATCCACATTGCGCTGCGCAAGGTGCCGAAAGCGCTGACCACGGAGTTGGTCGTTGCGACAGCCCGCATCACCGCCGCCGACCTCGAACATCGCTTCGGCATTGCCAAGCCGCGGCTTGCCGTTGCCGGCCTCAATCCGCATGCCGGCGAAGGCGGCGCGATGGGCGCCGAGGACAAGCGCATCATCCGCCCGGCGATCGACAGGCTGACGGCGGAGGGGATCGACGCTTTCGGGCCGCTGCCGGCCGACACGCTGTTCCATGCCCGCGCCCGAGCCGGCTACGATGTGGCGCTGTGCATGTATCACGACCAGGCGCTGATCCCGGCCAAGGCGCTGGCGTTCGACGAGGCGGTCAACGTTACGCTCGGCCTACCCTTCATCCGCACCTCACCGGATCACGGCACCGCTTTCGATATCGCCGGCAAGGGCATAGCCCGTGCCGACAGTCTGATCGCGGCGCTCAGGCTCGCCCGCAGGCTTGCCGACATCGGGACGAAGGCTGCCGCCGCATGAGGATTTGCATGAGAGCGGCCGCATGAGCATCGACGGGCTGCCGCCGTTGCGCGCGGTGATCGAACGCCATGGGTTGCAGGCGAAAAAGGCGCTCGGTCAGAATTTTCTGCTCGACCTCAATCTGACCGGCAAGATCGCGCGCGCCGCCGGCGACCTGACGGGCGCCACGGTGATCGAGGTCGGTCCGGGTCCCGGTGGCCTGACCCGGGCGCTGCTGTCCCACGGCGCTGCTCGGGTCATCGCCATCGAGCGCGACGAGCGTTGCCTGGCAGCGCTTGCGGAGGTGTCGGACCACTATCCGGGCGGGCTCGAGATCATTGCCGGCGATGCGCTGAAGACGGATTTTGCGGCGCTTGCCAAAGGGCCACATGGGGGCAACGGATCTGTGAGGATCGTCGCCAACCTGCCCTACAATATCGGCACCGAACTTTTGATACGCTGGCTGACCGTCGCCGAGTGGCCGCCCTTCTACGCATCGATGACGCTGATGTTCCAGCGCGAGGTGGCCGAGCGCATCGTCGCCCGCCCCGGCAGCGACGCCTATGGCCGGCTGGGCGTGCTGGCAGGCTGGCGGACGGAGGCAAAAATCGCTTTCGACGTGCCGCCGCAAGCGTTCACGCCGCCGCCCAAGGTGGTGTCGTCGGTGGTGCATCTGGTGCCGCGGGAAAGTCCCCTGCCCGCCGAGGTCAAGAAGCTCGGCCGTGTCACCGAAGCGGCCTTCGGTCAGCGCCGCAAAATGCTGCGGCAGAGCGTCAAGAGCCTCGGCGGCGAAGCCCTGCTCACCCGCGCCGGCATCGACCCGACCCGCCGCGCCGAAACGCTTGACGTCGAGGAATTCGTGCGACTGACCAACGCGGTGTGATTGGGCCGGCCCATCCTTATCTCCGTGTGGGAGAAGGTGGGGCGTCGCGCCCCTAATCCGTCTTCTCGTCGAGCAGCCCCGAGACGAAATCGAATAGACCGGGCCGGCGGTCGCGTCTGAGCCGTTCGGCGATGACGATGCCGCGCACTTCGGCGAAGGCGCGGTCGAGATCGTCGTTGATGATGACGAAATCATATTCCTTCCAGTGCTCGATCTCGTTGCGGGCGTTTTTCAGACGCGTCTCGATCACCGATTCCTGGTCCTCGGCGCGGCGCTTCAGCCGCGCCTTCAATTCTTTCATCGAGGGCGGCAGGATGAAGATCGAGACGATGTCGGCGCGCATCTTCTCCTTGAGCTGCTGGGCGCCCTGCCAGTCGATGTCGAACAGCATGTCGCGGCCCTGTGCCAGCGCCAGTTCGGCCGGTTCACGCGGCGTCGCATAGCAATTGCCATGCACTTCGGCCCATTCGAGCAGTTCGTCTGAATCGCGCAGCCGCTCGAACTCGCGCATGGTGCGGAAATGATAGTGGACGCCTTCGATCTCGCTGCCGCGGCGCGGCCGCGTGGTGACGGAGACCGACAGTTCGAGACTGGAATCGCTCTCCAGAAGATTACGCGCGATCGTAGACTTACCGGCGCCGGACGGCGAAGACAGCACGAGCATCAGGCCCCGGCGGCGAATGCGGGAACCCAAATCCCTGGCAACCATAGGCTCCTTGGCGACCATCAGGGTTACTCCAGATTCTGGACCTGTTCGCGAAGCTGGTCGACGACCGCCTTCAGCTCCAGCCCTATGGCGGTGATCGCAGCGGCGTTCGACTTCGAACACAGCGTATTCGATTCGCGGTTGAATTCCTGCGCCAGAAAATCGAGCTTGCGGCCGATGGCGCCGCCGCCTGCCAGCAGCACCCGACCGGACGCCACATGCGTCTTCAGCCGGTCGATCTCCTCGCGGATGTCGGCCTTGGTGGCTAGGAACGCCGCCTCCATATGCAACCGGCTGGCGTCGAGATTGGCGGAGGCATCCATCAGCAGCCGAACCTGCTCGGCAATCCGTTCCCGGATCACCGTCGGCTCGCGCGACGGATCGGCCTCGGCGCGCACCGTCAGCGCCTCGATAGCGTCGATATGGCCGGACAGCAGCGAGCGTAGGGCGGCGCCCTCGCCCTGGCGTGCCTGCTCCAGCCCGCCCAGCGCCACTTCGAGCGCCGAGAAAATCGCGCTGTCGAGCGCCGCCCGCGCCTCTTCGGTTTCGGTGGTTTCGGGGATGTCGAGCACGCCGCGTAGCGAAAGCAGCCCATCGGCTGTCGCAGGCGCTGCGCCGAACTGCTCCTGCAGCCGCTTCGCCAACCCGGCCAGATCCCTCAGGAAGGCCTCGTTGACCACGGGCTGCGCCTGCTGGCCGGCGGCACGGCTGACGGTCAGCGTTGCCTGGAAATTGCCGCGCGCAAAGCGCTTTTGCACTGTCTGCCTGACGGCCGGCTCCAGCCGCTCGAGGCCCTGCGGCAGCCGCAGCCTGACCTCGACACTTTTGCCGTTGACCGACTTGACCTCCCAGGCGATCGACGTGCCGTCATGTTCGGCGACGGCCCGTGCAAAACCGGTCATGCTCTGCAAATTCATGATGCCCTTGCTTCCCCTGGCGCATGGTCCCGGAAGCGGTTCCGGCCAGACATGCGCGGCTTCAAAATGCCGGAGCGCCCTTCGCGCCGAATCGGACGCAAGGCGCTCCTGATCACAAAATCAGCACGTCCCTGCCGTCAAACGAATCGGAGGGACGATCCCAGAACCGTCCGGCGCTACTGCGCCGCTCCCGCGTCGCCATCGTCGCCGCCGTCCACCGGCGCATCGGTCTGACCTTCCACCTTGGCGGCGTCGGCCTTGGCAGTTCCGGCCTTGGCAGCATCATCGGCCAGCTTCTTCTGCAGCGCCCGGTAGCGGGCGACATTCTCGTTGTGCTCGGCGAGCGTCGCGGCAAAGACATGACCGCCGGTGCCGTCGGCAACGAAATACAGGTCGTCGGTCTTCGACGGATTGGCGACGGCTTCCAGTGCCGCACGGCCGGGATTGGCGATCGGCGTCGGCGGCAAGCCGTTGATCAGATAAGTGTTGTAGGGCGTCGGCTTCTTGATGTCCGACTGATAGATTGGGCGGTCGGCGGGTTTGCCCTTGCCGCCGAACAGGCCGTAGATAATGGTCGGATCGGACTGCAGCCGCATGCCCTTGGCCAACCGGTTGAGGAAGACGGCGGCGACCCGTGAGCGTTCGTCGCCCTTGCCCGTCTCCTTCTCGACGATCGAAGCCAGGGTGACGAAGTCATCCACACTGGCCAGAGGCAGATCGGGGGCGCGCCGCTGCCAGACTTCCTCGACCAGCTTCTTCTGATCCGCCAAAAGCTTGTCGACCATCTGCTGGCGTGTCGCGCCGCGGGTGAAACGCAGCGTGTCGGTAGCAAGGCTGCCCTCGGGTGGAATGGTCGCCGGCATATCGCCGTCGAGCGCTGCCTGCTCGGCGATGCGCTGCAGCGCCTGCTCGACCGTCAGTCCCTCGGGGACGGTCAGCGAATACATCACCGACTTGCCGCTCTTCAGCAACTCCATGATGTCGCGCATGGAGGCCTGCGGCTTGATCTCGTATTCGCCGGCCTTCAGGGCAGAATCATTGCCAAAGGCACGCACGCCAAGGCGGAAGATGCGCGCGTCGCTGACCAGTCCGCGCCGCTCGAGCTGCTCTGCAATTTCCTGGACGCCGGTGTTCGGCTTGACCAGAAAGGTGTCGGCATTGGCAGACGGGCCGGGCTCGTTGAATTCCTGCTTGCCGAAATACAATGCAAAACCGGCCGCCAGAATCAACAGCATCACCAAGGAGATGACGAAGTTCATGAACACAACGAACTGGCTGCGCGAGGCGCGCGAGCGCTTGGGCGGTGGCGTGCCGGCTTCGGGCCGCAATGCCTCGCTGGCCGTCTTCGGCACGATCGGACTCGACGGTGTGGACCGTTGCCCGAATTCCCCGTTGTCCGCCGCATTCGTGTTCATGGCGCCCTACCGTTTGGTCTTGCAACGAATCCCCTTGGGCAGAGTAGGGGCGAATATGGCAAAATTGACGGCACGCATACGCCGTGCCGGCCGGCGGACCGGTCAGCCATTGTAGCGCTGGAAGACCAGCGAGGCGTTGGTGCCGCCGAAGCCGAAGGAATTGGACAGCGCCACGTCGATCTGGCGGGAGCGCGGCTTGTGCGGCACCAGGTCGATCGCCGTCTCTCGCTCCGGGTTGTCGAGATTGATGGTGGCCGGCGCGATGTTGTCGCGAATGGCGAGGATCGAAAAGATCGCCTCGGCGGCGCCCGCTGCACCCAGAAGATGGCCTATCGACGACTTGGTCGACGACATCGATATTTTCGACGCAGCGTTGCCAACCAGCCGCTCGACCGCGCCGAGCTCGATCGTGTCGGCCATGGTCGAGGTGCCGTGCGCATTGATGTAGTCGACGTCTGCGGGCGTCAGCTTGGCCCGGTTCAGCGCCGCAACCATGCAGCGGAAGGCGCCGTCGCCATCTTCGGCCGGCGCGGTGATGTGATAGGCATCGCCGGTCAAGCCGTAACCGGTGACCTCGGCATAGATCTTGGCGCCGCGCGCCTTGGCGTGTTCCAGCTCCTCCAGAATGACGACGCCGGCGCCCTCGCCCATGACGAAGCCGTCGCGGTCACGGTCATAGGGACGCGAGGCCGTTTCCGGAGCTTCGTTGCGGTCGGTCGACAGCGCCCGGCAAGCGGCGAAACCGGCGATCGACAGCCGGGTCACCGGCGCTTCCGCGCCGCCTGCGACCATCACGTCGGCATCGCCCCACATGATCAGCCGAGCTGCATCGCCGATGGCATGCGCGCCGGTGGAGCAAGCGGTGACGACGGCGTGGTTGGGGCCTTTCAGCCCATGCCGGATCGAAACCTGACCGGAGACGAGATTGATGATCTGGCCGGGGATAAAGAACGGGCTGATGCGGCGCGGACCGCGCTCCTTCAGGATCATCGCGTTCTCGGCGATGCCTTCGATGCCGCCGATGCCGGAGCCGATCAGCACGCCGGTGGCGCACTGCTCCTCATGGGACTTCGGCGCCCACCCCGAATCCTTCAGCGCCTCGTCGGCGGCCGCGATCCCGTAGAGGATGAAGTCGCCGATCTTGCGCAGTTCCTTCGGCTCGAGAACGGCCTCGGGATTGAAGGTGGCGTTCTCACCATTGCCGCGGGGAACGACGTGGGCGACCTTGCAGGCAAGATCCTCCACCTCGAACTCGGTGATGCGCTTGGCTGCGCTGCGGCCGGTCAGAAGCTCCTTCCAGCCATGCTCGAAACCCACGCCGAACGGCGAAAGCAGCCCAAGGCCCGTGACGACGACACGCCTCATCGCAGGTCCTCCTCGCTGGTGACTACAAATAGCGTCAGGCCGAAGCCTTATCGATGTACTTCACCGCATCGCCAACAGTCAGGATGGTTTCGGCCGCATCGTCCGGGATCTCGACGCCGAATTCTTCTTCGAACGCCATGACGAGTTCGACCGTGTCGAGACTGTCCGCGCCCAGATCATCGATGAAGCTCGCCTGCTCCGTCACCTTGTCGGCATCGACGCCAAGGTGCTCGATAACGATCTTCTTGACGCGCTCTGCGGTGTCACTCATTTGGGCATCCTCGTCTTTTGTTTGTCTGTCTTCGTTAGCGGGCGGAATGCCGCTAATCAAGCTGAAAGATGGTCCTGTCGGAAACGCAACGGCACCGGACCGGTTTTTGCCCGAACCGCCCGGTTGCGGGCCGCATTACACGAAAATCGGCCTGGGTCCAAGGCGAAAAGGGGTGTTTTCCCGCAACTGTCAAATCATCGCCATGCCGCCATTCACGTGAATGGTCTGGCCGGTGACATAGGCAGCTTCGTTGGAAGCGAGATAGGCGACGGCCGAAGCGACTTCGGCGCTGGTGCCCATGCGCCGTGTCGGGATCGCTGCCATGATCGCCTCTTTCTGCTTGTCGTTGAGCTTGTCGGTCATCGCCGATTCGATGAAGCCGGGGGCGACGCAGTTGACCGTGATATTGCGGGTCGCGATCTCCTGCGCCAGCGACTTGGAAAAGCCGATCATGCCGGCCTTGGAGGCGCAGTAATTGGTCTGGCCGGGATTGCCGGTGACGCCAACCACGGAGGTGATGTTGATGATGCGGCCATGCCGGCGCCGCATCATCGGATGGGTGAGTTCGCGGGTCAGCCGGAACACGGCGGTCAGATTGACCTCGAGCACCGTATCCCAGTCGGCGTCCGCCATGCGTACGAACAGACCGTCCTTGGTGATGCCGGCATTGTTGACGAGAATGTCGACGCCTTCGAGATCGGCCTCGACCTTCTGGCCGAGCGCCTTGACCTCGTCGCGATTGGAAAGGTTCGCCGGGAACAGCTTGACCCGGTCGCCGAGTTCGGCCGCCAGCGTCTCCAGCTTTTCGACGCGGGTGCCGTGCAGGCCGACGACGGCGCCCTGCGCATGCAGCACCCTGGCGATCGCCTCGCCGATGCCTCCCGATGCGCCTGTGACGAGGGCCTTGCGGCCGGTCAATTCGAACATGTCTTGTCTCCTGATCTAAGAGAGAACACCCTCCACGGGCGGGGTCGAATCTCGGTTGGTTATGCAAGCGCCGCCAGCGCCGCGTCGACATCCGCCGGCGTGCCGACGGCGCCGGTGGCCATATCGCGGTTGATGCGCCGCGCCAGTCCCGACAGCACCTTGCCGGCGCCCACCTCGTAAAGCGTCGCAATGCCATTCGTGCCGAACCATTCCACCGTTTCGCGCCAGCGCACGCGGCCGGTCACCTGTTCGACCAGACGGCGGGCGATTGCGTCCGGATCGCTGGACGGAGTGACCGACACGTTGGAGACCACGGGCACGAACGGCGCGTTCTTCGTGACTTCGGCCAATGCCTCGCGCATGACCTCGGCCGCCGGTGCCATCAGCGCCGAATGGAAGGGCGCCGAGACCTGCAGCATCAGCGCCCGCTTGGCGCCCTTTTCCATGCACAGTCTCGCCGCCAGTTCGACCGCCGCGCTGGCACCGGAGATCACCAGTTGGCCACCGCCATTGTCGTTGGCGATCTGGCAAACTGAACCTTTGGCCGCTTCAGCGCAGGCGTCTTCGACATCGGCCTGTTCCAGCCCGATGATCGCCGCCATGGCGCCTTCACCGGCCGGCACAGCCGCCTGCATGGCATTGCCGCGGATACGCAAGAGCCGGGCCGCATCGGCCACCGAAACGAAACCGGCGGCGGCAAGTGCCGAATATTCGCCGAGCGAGTGGCCGGCGACATAGGCGACCTTGTCCCTCAGCGAGAGGCCGCGCGATTCCAGCGCCCGGATCGCGGCGAGCGACACAGCCATCAGCGCCGGCTGGGCATTGGCGGTCAGCGTCAGCCTCTCTTCCGGCCCTTCCCAGATCAGCTTCGACAGGTTTTCGCCAAGCGCCTCGTCGACCTCTTCGAAGATATTCCGCGATTCCGGAAAGGCGTCCGCAAGGTCCTTGCCCATGCCGACAGCCTGGCTGCCCTGTCCCGGAAAGGTGAATGCGACGGCCATGTGTGGCTCCCAAGCGGCTGATTTTTCCTGCCTGTGACGCAAGGCGGGCGGGCAAGTCAAGTCCGCTGGCAGCCCGACGCGGGTCGCTCCGGCTCGGTATCGGTGGTCGAGTACCTGTTCCAAAAGGCTTTTTTTCGATCACTCATGATGAAAATCGCTCACGATTCGTTTGCTGGCTCTTCTTATTTCAGCCACAGGCGTTAGCTTTTCGTGACATATCGATGACAGCTCAATGACACTTTTGTGTATGGTCGGGGGAATTGTAAGGTGGCAAGGACTAGGAAAGGCGTTGGCAAAGTCGCGCCACAGTTTCTGGAAGGCGATCCGGCCACCGGCTATCTGCCGGGCCGGAAATGGCCTGTTATCCGCTATGGCCTCGTCAGCCTGCTCGCCGCCACCATCTTGGTTTTTGCGATCGAACTGATCGTGCGCGGCGACTTTGCCGGCACCGTCGCCTTCTTCCTGCAGCCCTTCAAGCCGGGCTGGACCACCATCATCATCTTCGCGCTGATCCTGATCGGCCTCGACGCCGTGCTCGGCCGCAGCCACCAGAGCCTGATGATCGTCGCGCCGCTGACGCTGGCGCTGGCCTTTGTCGGCCATCAGAAATCGCTCTATCTCGGCGACCCGCTCTATCCGACCGATTTCCTCTATTCACGCCAGATCGTGGCGCTGATGCCGCTGCTGGTGCGCGAACGTCCGGGAACCGCCATCGCTCTGGCGATCGGAATCGTTGGCAGCCTGTCGCTGCTCGTTTATGGCTGGCGGGTCTGGCGCCGCCGGGTACCGGCGCTCAGCCGCAAGGGTCGCCTGGCCCGGCTGACGCTGACCGTGCCGTTGCTCGCCTTCTTCGTCTCGATCATGGATTACGCGACCTTCTCGTGGACGCGGGACCGGCTGCAGATCATCCCGATCATGTGGGACCAGAAGGAAAACTACGCCTCCAATGGCTTCGCGCTCGCCTTCGCGCTCAACGTAC
Source organism: Mesorhizobium sp. f-mel (assembly GCF_053850215.1). NCBI lineage: Bacteria > Pseudomonadati > Pseudomonadota > Alphaproteobacteria > Hyphomicrobiales > Phyllobacteriaceae > Mesorhizobium > Mesorhizobium sp. f-mel. Next base: position 70,658 of record NZ_JBSPTO010000009.1, on the reverse strand, counting down.
CGATGGCGCATGTCTCGGCGCCTGCCGGCTACTCCGACAAGTCGATCGCAGCGATCGACAGGCCTGACGTGACGGCCTCGGTGCCGGCCGAGAAGCCCGACATCATCATCGTCATGAGCGAATCCTTCTGGGATCCGACCGAACTGCCCGGCGTCAACATCACGCCCGATCCGATTCCCACTGTGCGGGCGCTGCGCTCGGGCTACATGTTCTCACCCGAATTCGGCGGCATGACCGCCAATGTCGAATTCGAGGCGCTGACCGGCTTTTCCAACGCCTTCCTGCCGGCCGGCAGCATCCCCTACCAGCAATATGTCCGCGCGCCGGTGCCGTCGATGGCGACGTTCCTGAAGAGCCAGGGCTATGAGACGCGCGCCATCCATCCGGGCACGAGCTGGTTCTGGAACCGCACGCCGGTCTATGCGGATTTCGGCTTCGACGACTTCAAGTCGGAAGAAAATATGCCATATCTCGAAAAGCGCGGTCCGCTGGCCTCGGACGCGGCGATGACCGACGAGATCATCCGCGAGGCCGATGCCACCGACGATCCGCTCTTCTTCTTCGCCGTCAGCCTGCAGAATCACGGACCCTACGAGCCGAATCGCTACTACAATCCGACCCACAAGGTGCAGGCGCCGACCAGCCAGTGGGCAAAGGATTCACTGCTGAGCTTCATCGAGGGTGCATCCGACGCCGATAAGGGCCTCGAGCGCCTTGTCGAATGGGCGAAGAACCGCCAACGGCCGACAGTCATCGCCTTCTTCGGCGACCATCTGCCGCCGCTCGGCCCGGTCTATGTCGAGACCGGCTTCCTCAAAGATAATGTCGCGCCGCGCAAAGAGCCGCCTGACCAGATGCTGCTGCATCACCAGACGCCGCTGGTCGTATGGTCGAACCGCACCGGGCCGGCCGCGGACATGGGCGCGGTAAGTCCGGCTTTCCTGCCCTACCATATCCTGACCACGGCCGGGATCAGCCATCCCTATTACACCGGCTTCCTCGGCCAGATGCGCGAGCGCTACAGCGTCGTCGATCGTAATTTGTTGATGAAGCCGACGGGCGAGGACACGCCCGACTGGGCGCGACAGAAGAAGATCGATCCGGCCATTCGCGATTTCCGTCTGCTGCAATACGACATGATGTTCGGCAAGCGCCATGCGGCGCCCGATTTCTTCCCGGAAACGGTGAACAAGCGCGTCCCGCATACAAGCTGAAGATGCCGCGACGTATCGTCCTTGGAGCGGCGGGTTTTCGGCTCGCCCTTGCCTTGCGGTCAAATTCCTGTATAGACGCCCGCAATCTGCCGGTCCTTGCTGGGGGCTGAACGGAGGGCCGGAGGTTTTTCGAAAACCTTCGTGTGGAGCCAGAAGCGCTTCCGCCTCCCGTGTCTCCGCTCTCGACCGTCTCGTCATGCTCCTTTCTTCCCCGCCCCCTTCTAGGGATCGGCGGGTCAGAGAAGTTGCAGAGGCTTTTGCCGCGGGAACCGGGAGAGAAACGAAGAAAGGCAAAGAACAATATGGCTCTTTACGAACATGTGTTTCTTGCCCGGCAGGACCTCTCGCAGCAGCAGGTCGATGCGCTTGTCGAACAGTACAAGGGCGTCATCTCTGCGAATGGCGGGGCCGTCGGCCGGGTCGAGAACTGGGGACTGAAGTCCCTCACCTACCGGGTCAACAAGAACCGGAAGGCATACTATACGCTGATGGACATCACCTGCCCGCCGGCCGCGCTCAACGAGATGGAGCGCCAGATGGGCCTGTCCGAGGATGTGCTGCGTTTCCTCACCATCAAGGTCGATGCACATGAGGAAGGCCCGTCGGCGATGATGCAGAAGCGCGAAGAGCGCTCGGAACGCGGCGGCTTCGGCGACCGTGACCGCGGCCCACGCTCGTTCGGCGACCGCGATCGCGGCGACCGTGGCGATCGCCCGCCGCGCAGCTTCGGTGGCGATGCCGGTGCAGATCGTGGTCCGCGCCGTCCGCGCGAAGGTGTTGAAGGGGGTGCAGAATAATGGTCGACATCAACCAGATCCCGACCCGGCGCCCGTTCCATCGCCGCCGCAAGACCTGCCCGTTCTCCGGAGCCAACGCGCCCAAGATCGACTACAAGGACGTACGTCTTCTGCAGCGCTACATTTCCGAGCGCGGCAAGATCGTGCCGTCGCGCATCACCGCCGTCAGCCAGAAGAAGCAGCGCGAACTCGCCAAGGCGATCAAGCGCGCCCGCTTCCTCGGACTGCTGCCCTACGTGGTTCGCTAACACTCTTTCAGCGGGCGGTTCGCCGCCCGCTCTTCCCAACGGCGACGGGCGCCGCAGGGTTGAACTTGATTGATGCATGTCGTTGTCCCAAAACCGGGGCCACTTTTGGGCGACATGCATTGAAAATCCCGGGTTGAGGTGAAGACCTCTAACTGCCGCGACAGGCAGGACAGCGACATAGGCGGCAACGCCCTCAGCTTCCTGACCCTGTTCCAGACAATTCGGCGTCGATGCCAGTGATTGGCGCCCCAACGAAGGAACAAAACTATGGACGTCATTCTTCTCGAGCGCGTTTCCCGCCTCGGTCAGATGGGCGATACCGTCAAGGTCAAGGATGGATTCGCCCGCAACTTCCTGCTGCCGCAGGGCAAGGCGCTGCGCGCCAACGAAGCCAACAAGAAGAAATTCGAAGGCCAGCGCGCCCAGCTCGAAGCCCGCAACCTCGAGCGCAAGTCCGAGGCCATGCAGATTTCGGAAAAGCTCGACGGCAAGAGCTTCATCGCCGTACGTTCGGCCGGCGAAACCGGCCAACTCTACGGCTCGGTGTCGACCCGCGACATCGCAGAGCTTTTGACGGCGGAAGGCTTTTCGGTCAACCGCAACCAGATCCTGCTCAACCAGCCGATCAAGACCATCGGCCTTACCAATGTGGCGATCGCGCTGCATCCGGAAGTCGAGGTCACCATTACGCTCAACATCGCCCGCACCGCCGACGAAGCCGAGCGCCAAGCCAAGGGCGAGACGCTGACCACAGCCGAAGCTATCTATGGCGACGACATCAACGACAATGCGCGCCCGGACAACTTCTTCGATCCCAATGCCGAGTTCGAAGGCGGCGAAGACAACGGCTGATTGCACGTTCACAAGGCGTCAGAGCGGCGCTTTAAAACGTTTCGTCGGCTTCCAGTCATTTCTGGACCAATGCCCGGGCCCCTCGCCTGGGCATTTTTGTGCCAAAAGGAACTTTTCGAACCCCTATATGTGAGGCAGACTACAGCGCCGCGCGTCCTTTGGACGCGCAAATGAAGCTGTAGAACTTCGGTTTGGCGCATGATCCTTTCCGAAAATCGAATCCGATTTTCGGGGTCGTGCGCCGAGACAGCGTGTCTGGCCGAGAGGGGATATTGGTCATGAATATTCTGCTGAAACGCATTCTCGACCGCCTGGTGCGCACCGGCAACCTCAAAGTCACTGGACCGAAAGGCCTCTCGGTGATTTTCGGCGATGGCACTGGCGATCCGGTGCACATGCACATCAAGACCGCGCATGCCGAGCGCGCCATCACCTTCGATCCGATGCTGGCGGTGCCGGAGGCCTACATGGACGGCGAACTCGACATACTCGAGGGTGGCGTGCTGGGGGTGATGCGTATCGCTTTCCAGAACATGGGTAGCGGGGGCATCGATGCCACCTGGTCGAAGGCAATCGAGGGCCTGCGCCACGCCTTCCGCCGCCTGCAGCAGATCAACACGGCGGCGCGCGCGCGCCGCAACGTGCAGCGCCACTATGATCTATCGGGCGAGCTCTACCGGCTCTTCCTCGACGAGGACATGCAGTATTCCTGCGCCTATTTCGAGCAGCCGGACATGACGCTCGATGAGGCGCAGGCCGCCAAGAAGCGCCACATCGCCGCCAAGCTCAGGCTGAAGGCCGGTCAGACGGTGCTCGACATCGGCTCCGGCTGGGGCGGGCTCGGCCTCTATCTCGCCAAGTCCTTCGACGTAGACGTGCAAGGTGTGACGTTGTCGACCGAGCAGCATGGCGTCGCCACCGACCGCGCCCATGCGCAAGGCCTGGAAAACCGCGTGCATTTCGAATTGAGGGATTACCGCGAGCTCAACGAGCGCTTCGACCGCATCGTCTCGGTCGGCATGTTCGAGCATGTCGGCGTCAATCACTACCGCACCTTCTTCGACAAATCGGCGACGCTCTTGAAGCCGGACGGCGTCATGCTGCTGCACACGATCGGCCGCTCCGGCGTGCCGTGGGCAACCAGCGCCTTCATCCGCAAATACATCTTCCCGGGCGGCTATATCCCCTCGCTCTCGGAAGTGATGCCGGCGATCGAAAAGTCGGGCCTCATCGTCACCGACATCGAAATCCTGCGGCTGCATTATGCCGACACGCTGAAGCACTGGGGCGAGCGCTTCGCCGCCAACCGCGACAAGGCCAAGGCGATTTACGACGAGCGTTTCTGCCGCATGTGGGAGTTCTACCTAGCAGCCTCGGAAGCCGCCTTCCGCTGGCAGGATCTGGTGATCTTCCAAATCCAGATCGCCAAGAAGAACGACACGCTGCCGATGTCTCGCGACTATATGGCCAAATGCGAGAAGGCGCTGGAGATGCGCGACATGGGACATCGCCCAAAAGCCGTTACCGCCAAGCCCGCGCGGCGGCGCAAGGTAGCGGATATGGAATAGACCGCCGGCGATCGCCCCATTGCGGCTTGCCTTTGCCGGCCCGCACGCTGAAAAAGGTCTCGTCGTCGCCGCGAGACCTTTTTTCATGACCTATCTCATCTACATCGTTGCTGCCCTTGCCGAGATCGCCGGCTGCTTTTCGATCTGGGCGTGGTGGCGGCTGGAAAAGTCGCCGTTGTGGCTGGCGCCAGGCTTGGCCTCGCTCGCCCTGTTCGGCTTCCTGCTGGCGCTGGTAGACGTCAGCGCGGCGGGTCGCGCCTATGCCGCCTATGGCGGCATTTACATCGCCGCCTCGCTCGGATGGCTGTGGCTGGTGGAAGGCGTGCGCCCAGACCGTTGGGACCTTGCCGGTTCCGCGCTCTGCATCCTTGGCGCCTCGGTCATCCTGCTCGCGCCTCGGGGGGCGTGAGCTATGGAACTGCCTATCCCACTTCGACAGGGCGTTGAGCGTCTCCTCGAAAAAGTGCCGCTGCCGGCGCTGAAGCAAGCGGCAAAAACGCTGTCGGACCGCTACCGCGCCGAGTTGCGCGACGGCCGCCTGCATATGGCCGAGGAGATGGCGGTCAAGGCCTATTTGGCGACGCGGCTGCCGGCGACCTATGCCGCCGTCCGTGCCAGCCTCGATGCGCTCAGCGAGGCAAGACCCGATTATGCTCCGAAAACCCTGCTCGATATAGGCGCCGGCCCTGGTACGGTGCTTTGGGCCGCGCTCGATGTCTGGCCCGACCTCCAGCAGGCGGTGCTCATCGAGGCGAGCGCCGCGGTGCGCCGGGTCGGCGAGGCGCTTGCCACTGAGGCGATGACGGCCAGGATCGCCTGGCAGGCCGGCGATGTCACCCTCGATCTCGCCGATCTCAAGCCGGCCGAGTTGGTCACCTGCGCCTATGTGCTGGACGAGATCGGACCGGCGTCGCTGCCAAAACTCATCGACCGGCTCTGGCACCTGACCGACAACACGCTGCTGGTCGTCGAGCCGGGCACGCCGGCCGGATGGCAGCGCCTCCTTGCCGTGCGCCGGCAGCTGGTCGAGGCGGGAGCGCATGTGCTTGCGCCTTGCCCGCATGAGGCTCCCTGCCCGCTCGTGCCGCCCGACTGGTGCCATTTTTCGCGCCGTGTCGCGCGTTCGCGCCTGCACCGGCTGGCCAAAGACGCCGACGTGCCATGGGAGGATGAGAAATTCATCTACGTCGCTGCCTCACGACAAGCTGCCCCATCCCGCGCCGCGCGGGTGATCGCGCCGCCGAAATCCGGTTCCGGTAAAGTTCTGCTCAAGCTTTGCGAAAAGGACGGCAGCGCTGGCGAAAAACTGTTCACCAAGCGCGACGGCGATGCGTTCAGGCTGGCGCGACGGCTCGACTGGGGCGACACCGGCTAAGATCAGCGTCGGATTCTCGGCACAGTTTCTTTCTTCAATTTGTTCTTGATTTGTTCAATGCATTGCGTAGAATCACAACCTTGCCGAGTCAAATAGAATCAGAACCCCGAAATTCCGTCCTGTGGACGGTTTATCGTTCCTGTGAACAGTGGGCATCAAAGCCGGTTGGACAGGTACTGTTGCAGATAAGTCAGCACTGATTTTTCCCATTCTGATATCGAGGAGCCGGGATCGAAATCGGGGACATCATGGCAGAGGCAGCACGAAAATTCGGCGTGGCGGAAACGCCGCTCTATCGCGAGGCACCGAACAACATCGAAGCCGAGCAGGCGCTGCTCGGCGCCATCCTCGTCAATAACGATGCTTTCTACCGCGTCTCGGATTTCCTGAAATCTGGCCATTTTTACGAGCCGCTGCATAGAAAAATCTTCGAAGTCGCCGCCGAACTCATCCGTATGGGCAAGATTGCGACACCGATCACGCTGAAGACCTTCCTGCCTGCCGACGAGAAGGTCGGCGACATGACGGTTGCGCAATATGTCGTGCGGCTGGCGGTCGAGGCGGTCACCGTGGTTAACGCCGCCGACTACGGCCGCGCCATCTACGATCTCGCCACGCGACGCGCACTGATCACCGTCGGCGAGGACATGGTGAACATCGCCTACGATGCGCCGGTCGATATGTCGCCGTCCGAGCAGATCGAAGATGCCGAACGGCGCCTGTTCGAACTGGCCGAGACCGGCCGCTACGATGGCGGCTTCGAGAGCTTCACCGATGCGGTCAAAACCGCCGTCGACATGGCCAACGCCGCCTATATGCGCGACGGGCATCTGTCGGGCGTCGCCACGGGCCTGCGCGATCTCGACCGCCGCATGGGCGGCCTGCAGCCATCCGATCTGATCATCATCGCCGGCCGCCCCGGCATGGGCAAGACCTCGCTTGCCACCAACATGGCCTTCAACATCGCCGAAGCCTATGTGCCGGCACAACAGGCCGACGGCTCGTTCAAGGCGGCCAATGGCGGCGTCGTCGGCTTCTTCTCGCTCGAAATGTCGTCGGAACAGCTCGCCACCCGCATCATTTCCGAACAGACCGAAATCCCGTCGTCGAAAATCCGCCGCGGCGAGATCAGCGAGATGGACTTCGAAAAGCTGGTCGCCTGTTCACAGACCATGCAGAAGATCCCGCTGTTCATCGACCAGACCGGCGGCATCTCGATCGCCCAGCTATCAGCGCGGGCGCGGCGGCTGAAGCGCCAGCGCGGCCTCGACGTCATCGTCATCGATTATATCCAGCTGATGCAAGGGTCGAGCGCCAAATCCTCACAGAACCGTGTGCAGGAGATCACCGAAATCACCACCGGCCTGAAGGCGCTGGCCAAAGAGCTTGCCGTGCCGATCATCGCGCTGTCGCAGCTGTCGCGCCAAGTCGAAAGCCGTGACGACAAGCGCCCTCAGCTCTCGGATCTGCGCGAATCCGGTTCGATCGAGCAGGACGCCGACGTGGTGATGTTCGTCTACCGCGAGGAATACTATCTGAAGAACCGCGAGCCGAAGCCCGGCACCGACGAATACATCAAATGGGAAAACGAGATGAACGAGATGCGCGGCAAGGCCGAGGTCATCGTCGCCAAGCAGCGTCATGGGCCTACCGGATCAGTCAGCCTCGCCTTCCAGGGCGAGTTCACCCGCTTCTCCGACCTCGCCGAGGAGCATCATATTGCGGAGAGGTTTGAGTAGCTTTTGACTTACCGCCGCGCTCCGTCACACCCCCCTCTGGCCTGCCGGCCATCTCCCCCGCAAGGAGGGAGATCGGCAGCTTTGCCGGCGTCGCTCTTCCTGCAACGTCAGCGATTGGCCAAAGCGATGGCGACCTCCAATCTCCCCCCTTGCGGGCGAGATGTCCGGCAGGACAGAGGGGGGTGGGCAGGATCACCAGCCTCCGGCCGCTTTGGAGCGTCATCAGCCTGATGGCCAAATCGCGCATCCAGTTCATCTGCCAGAATTGCGGTTCGGTGCATCAGCGCTGGGCCGGCAAATGCGATGGCTGCGGCGAGTGGAATACGCTGGTCGAGGAAGGCACGTCCGGCGGCATCGGCTCGGGTCCGGCCAACACCCGCAATGTGCGCAAGGGCCGTGCCGTGGTGCTGACGACTTTGTCCGGCGATATCGAGGATGCGCCGCGCATCGTCTCCGGCATCGGCGAACTCGACCGCGCCACCGGCGGCGGTTTCGTGCGCGGCTCGGCCCTGCTGGTCGGCGGCGATCCCGGCATCGGCAAGTCGACGCTGCTCACTCAGGCTGCCGCAGCGCTGGCGTCCAAGGGCCACCGCATCGTCTATGTCTCGGGCGAAGAGGCGGTTGCCCAGATCAGGCTGCGTGCGCAGCGGCTCGGCGTCGCCGATACTCCGGTGGAGCTTGCCGCCGAAACCAATGTCGAGGACATCCTCGCCACCATCGCCGACGGCAAGCGGCCGGATTTGGTGATTCTGGATTCGATCCAGACCTTGTGGACCGACATGGCCGATTCGGCTCCCGGCACCGTCACCCAGGTGCGTGCCGCCGCCCAGGCGATGATCCGCTATGCGAAATCCACGGGTGCGGCGATCGTGCTCGTCGGTCACGTCACCAAGGAAGGCCAGATCGCCGGGCCGCGCGTCGTCGAGCATATGGTCGACGCAGTGCTCTATTTCGAGGGCGAAGGCGGCCACCACTACCGCATCCTGCGCACGGTCAAGAACCGCTTCGGACCGACCGACGAGATCGGCGTCTTCGAAATGTCTGATATGGGCCTGCGCGAGGTCGCCAACCCGTCCGAACTTTTTCTCGGCGAACGCCACGCGAAAGCGCCGGGCGCCGCGGTTTTCGCCGGCATGGAAGGCACAAGGCCGGTGCTGGTCGAGATCCAGGCGCTGGTGGCGCCGTCGTCGCTGGGCACGCCGCGCCGCGCCGTCGTCGGTTGGGACGGCGCCCGGCTGTCGATGACCCTCGCCGTTCTCGAAGCTCGTTGCGGCGTCCGCTTTGGCACGCATGACGTCTATCTCAACGTCGCCGGCGGCTACCGTATCTCGGAGCCGGCTGCCGATCTGGCGGTAGCGGCCGCACTGGTTTCCTCGCTCACCGGTCTTGCCCTTCCCGCCGATTGCGTCTATTTCGGCGAAATCAGCCTTTCGGGCGCCGTGAGGCCGGTTGCGCACGCGCAGCAGCGCCTGAAGGAAGCCGAAAAGCTGGGTTTTGGAAGCGCGGTTCTGCCCTTGGGCAGCGAGGAACTTGCCGGGGGGATAGGGGCCGGCGCTTTCCAGCCCACCGAGCTTGCCGATCTCGTGGCGCGCATAGCCGGCTCACGGCGCAGCCGCGCCGACGAGCAAGAGTGACGCGGCTCATGAAGTGGGGCAAAAGACATGCCGATTACGCTGCTTGACGGAATTCTCGTCGGCTTCACCTTGGTCTCGGCGATGCTCGCCATGGTTCGCGGCTTTTCGCGCGAGATCCTCTCCGTCGTCTCCTGGATAGCGGCGGCGGCTGCGGCGTTCTTCTTCTACCAACCGGTCCTGCCTTACGTTCAGCCCTATGTCGACAATGAGAAGATTGCCATGGTGGTGGCCGCCGGCATCGTCTTCATTGTCGCGCTGATTGTCGTCTCCGTCATCACCATGAAACTCGCCGATTGGATCATCGATTCCAGGGTCGGCGCGCTCGACCGCACGCTCGGTTTCCTCTATGGCGCGGCGCGCGGCATCCTGGTCGTCGCGGTGGCCCTGCTGTTCTTCAACTGGCTGGCCGGCCCCAAGGCTCCGGGCTGGGTCGCCAACGCCAAGTCGCGGCCGCTGCTCGAATCGATCGGCGCCAAGCTCGAAAGCCTGCTGCCCGAGGATCCGGAGAACGCGATCCTCAACAGGCTCAATCCGAATCAGCCGGCACCCGAGACCGGAGCCGAGACGCCTCCGGCGGCCGACGCGCCGGCGGCGGACGCGCCGGCAGCCGGCGACGATGCTCCGGCGCTCGACGGGAGCGCGACCGACGCGCCACCGGCCGACAATGCACCGGCCAATCCGGCGCCGGCAAACTGACGATCATGTGAAAGCCGCAAACTCTACGTTGCTCTCGGGCAGTCATCACACTATATAGCGACTTTAGCGGAGCTGAAGATGGCAGACGCAGACGACGTGCTTTCCGCCGAAGCTGACGATCATTTCCATGACGAATGCGGTGTGTTCGGTATTTTTGGCCGGCAGGACGCCGCGGCTATCGTCACGCTCGGCCTGCATGCGTTGCAGCATCGCGGCCAGGAAGCGGCCGGTATCGTTTCCTATGACGGCACCCAGTTCCATGTCGAACATCATGTCGGCCTGATCGGCGACACCTTCACCAAGCAGCGCGTCATCGACAGCCTGCAAGGCAACCGCGCGATCGGTCACACGCGCTACGCCACCACAGGCGGCGCCGGCCAGCGCAACATCCAGCCGTTTTTCGCCGAGCTCGCCGACGGCGGCTTCGCCGTCGCCCACAACGGCAACCTCACCAACGCCATGACGGTGCAGCGCGCGCTGCAGAAACAAGGCGCGATCTTCTCGTCGACCTCCGACACCGAGACGCTGCTGCATCTGGTCGCCACCAGCAGGGAACGCGATCTCAACTCGCGCTTCATCGATGCGGTGCGCCAGGTCGAAGGCGCCTTCTCGCTGGTGGCGATGACTTCCAAGAAGATGATCGGTTGCCGTGATCCGCTCGGCATTCGCCCGCTGGTGCTCGGCGATCTCGACGGCGCCTGGATCCTGGCTTCCGAAACCTGCGCGCTCGACATCATCGGCGCCCGTTTCGTGCGCGACCTGAAGCCCGGCGAGATGGTCGTCGTCACCACAAAGGGCATCGAAAGCCTGTTTCCGTTCGAGCCGCAGAAGACCCGCTTCTGCATCTTCGAATATGTTTATTTCGCACGCCCGGATTCATCGGTCGAAGGCCGCAACGTCTACGAGGTGCGCAAGCGCATCGGCGCGGAGCTGGCGCTGGAAAGCCCAGTCGATGCCGACATCGTCGTGCCGGTGCCGGACAGCGGCACCCCGGCGGCGATCGGCTTTTCGCAAGCCGCGGGCATCCCGTTCGAGCTCGGCATTATCCGCAATCACTATGTCGGCCGCACCTTCATCCAGCCTGGCGATTCGATCCGCCACATGGGTGTCAAGCTCAAGCACAACGCCAACCGCCGCATGATCGAAGGCAAGCGCGTGGTGCTGGTCGACGATTCGATCGTGCGCGGCACCACCAGCCAGAAGATCGTGCAGATGGTGCGCGATGCCGGCGCCAAGGAAGTGCACATGCGCATCGCCTCGCCGCCGACGCGCGCCTCCTGCTTCTACGGCGTCGACACGCCGGAAAAGTCAAAGCTGCTGGCGTCGCGCATGTCGGTGGAAGAGATGGCCGAGTTTATCCGCGTCGATTCGCTTGGATTCCTGTCGATCGACGGGCTTTACCGCGCCGTCGGCGAGGCCGGTCGCGACAATGAGCAGCCGCAATTCTGCGACGCCTGCTTCACCGGGCAATATCCGACCCGACTCGCCGACTTCGAAGGTTCGGACAATGTGCGCACGCTGTCGCTGCTGGCGGCGGGCGGGGTGTAGGTCTTGCTGGAACCCGCGAATTTCGCCGGTTTGCAAATTTCGTCGCGATTGCTGTGTCGCGCCCCTCTGTCCTGCCGGACATCGTAGAGCGCTAACCTTCGGAGCTGCCCGGTGAGCCCTGCCCTCGACCTTTCCGGCCGCGTCGCGGTCGTCACCGGTGCCTCGCGCGGCATCGGCTACTTCATCGCCCTGGAACTTGCCGCCGCCGGAGCGCATGTCATCGCGGTTGCCCGCACCGTCGGCGGACTAGAGGAACTCGACGACCAGATCAAGGCAACGGGGGGACAAGCCACCCTTGTGCCGCTCGATCTCGCCGACATGGCCGGCATCGACCGGCTGGGCGGCGCCATCCACGAGCGCTGGGGCAAGCTCGACGTCCTGGTCGCCAATGCGGCGGTGCTCGGCGTCATCTCGCCGATCGGTCATGTCGAGGCCAAGACCTTCGAAAGGGTGATGACCATCAACGTCACCTCGACATGGCGACTGATCCGCTCGGTCGATCCGTTGCTCAGGCTCTCCGATGCCGGCCGCGCCATCGTGCTTTCCTCCAACGCCGCCCATTCGGCGCGAGCCTTCTGGGCGCCCTATGCGGCGTCGAAGGCGGCGGTCGAGACCATGATGCGTTCCTGGGCGCATGAGACCGAAAACTTGGCCCTCAGGGTCAATGCCGCCGACCCCGGCGCCACCCGCACCGCCATGCGGGCGCAGGCAGTGCCCGGCGAGGACCCGGAAACGCTGCCGCATCCCCAGGAGATCGCCAAACGCATCCTGCCGCTGGCCAGCCCTGCGCTTAGGGAAACCGGGCTGATCTTCCAGGCCAAGCACAACCGCTTTGTTGCCTACCGGCAGCCGGAGTAGACGCATCGCGCAATTTGGCGGAAGAATTGCACCGCCACCGACGTTGTTGGAATGCCAAACGTTCGCAAACGGAGGACCACCATGCGCAAACTGCTTCTCGTCACCGCCGCTGCATCGCTAGCAGCCATCGGCGTTGCATCCTCGCAGGATGCAACGCCGATGAGCTTCTTCGTCACCAGCGTCGGCTCCGGCAAGGGCGCAGATCTCGGCGGCCTTGCGGGTGCCGATGCGCATTGCGGGTCGCTGGCCGAAGCGGCCGGCATTACCGGTAAACCATGGCGCGCCTATCTCTCGACCAGCGACACCGACGCACGCGATCGCATCGGCAAGGGACCGTGGTTCAACGCCAAGGGCGTCAAGATCGCCGACGATATCGCTTCGCTGCATAGCGATGCCAACGCCATCACCAAGCAGACGGCGCTCGACGAAAAGGGTGAAGTGGTCAACGGCCGCGGCGATAAGCCCAACCGGCACGACGTGCTGACCGGCTCCAATCCGGACGGCACGAAAATCGCCGACCAAACCTGCGGCGACTGGACGCTCAGCGGAGCAGAAGGTGCGGCAATGACGGGCCATCACGACCGCATGGGTCTCGACGATTCGGCCGCCGCCAAATCGTGGAATTCCTCGCACGCTTCACGCGGCGGGTGCAGTCAGGAGGCGCTGAGGAGCACCGGCGGCGACGGCCTGTTCTACTGCTTTGCCGTGAACTGAGCTGTTCCAACAAACACAGGACATCGCACGGCTGTGATGCGAACCACCGCCCCGGCCGCGCTTTCGCCGATCGCCCGGAGTTGATAGGATCGCCCGACTGCCACAATAAGCGAGGAAATTTCCATGGCTTCGAGCGTAGCGTTGGTCTGGTATCTGGTTATCGCCGGTCCGCAAGGCGGCATGGTGGTGCTGCCCAGCACGTTCGACACCCGCGAACAGTGCACCTCCGCCATCACCGAATATCAGAAGCAGCCGACGCCGGCCGGCTGGTCGGTGCAGTGTGTGCCGAGCGCCTCGCCGTTCGCCGACGAGGGCGAAAGTGAGTAGCCGGCGCGCGCGTTTCAGCACTTCGCACTGACCGTCAGTTCCGGCCTGGTTTTGATGGTCTGAAACACCACGCAGAAGCGTTCGGTCAGCTTGAGCAACGAGTCGACGCGCTCTTGTGGCTCGTCGGTGTCGAGGCCGAAATTCAGCCGGATGGCGCGGAAGCCGACCGGCGCATCTCTTGCCACACCTAAGGTGCCGCGAAAATCGAGATCGCCTTCGGCCTCCACCGTGGCGGCGCCGAGCTTGAACTCCAGCGCCGTTGCCACTGCCTTCAGCGTCACGCCGGCGCAAGCGACCAGCGCCTCCAGCAGCATGTCGCCCGAGCACAATTCGAGCCCCGAACCGCCAGTAGCCGGATGGAGGCCGGCAACGGCGAGCGCCCTGCCCGTCTCGACCTTGCAGGCGATCGACTGGTCGTCGATCGAGCCCTTGGCCCGAAGCGTGATCAGCGCGCGCGATGCGTCATCGCGATAGGCCTCCTTGAGCGGCGCCTGCATGGCCTTCAGTCCGGTGGCGTCCATGCCCAACCCTCCTCGACAGTCATTTTCATTCGCCCGTCGCAAAACTCGGCGAAAGGTGTCTTCAAGCTAGGAAACGGTCGTAATTCATGCCGGGGATGGAACAGGCTTGACCACAGCCTTGTCAATCGGCAGTGCGATCCTTTCAGGCCCTCAGATGGGGGAACTCGAACGAATGCCCTATTTCCCATCTGTCAGCGAGCGTCGGAGCTGCTCGTCGAGCCGCTCAAACTCCGCAGCCAACCTGTCGCAGGTAAGGCGGCCCGCTTCACAGCGAAGTTTCCGTTTTGCGATCCAGTGGCCCTGCCAATCCTTGCTAAGCCGCCTGCACGTCACAGCGGGATAAGCCTCCTCGGAGGGCTGCGTGAACACCCACTGCGTAAGCCCATCGTCCGAAACGAACAATTCGAAGCGGGTTGAAGGTTCCGATCGATGAAGGGCAGGGGATGTCTTCACCTGCCTGAAAAAATCCAGCGCGTCAGAACCGTGCAGATCGCACATCGTTGACGGCCCTCGCCCGTCACGGTGAACGGCTTCCGCCCCGTCATTAGCGTGCGAGCTGACCGCGCTTGTAAGCAGCATAGCACCCGCCACCAGGAATCCTCTCACTTCGCGCTCCTTCAAGAGGGATTCTTGCACGCTAGCATCCGGCGGTTTCATTGCCAGCCCCTGCCCCAACGCAAGCTCGCCGCTGGCGCAGCGCCGCGCAGTGTTTCGCCCGTGTAGCGTACGCCGTGGCCCTGATCGTCGCGGCCGCCGTGCTGATCATCGGCAACGGTGCGGCAACCCCTCCTGACGGTATGGTGTCAGGACAAAGGCAGCATAGTCTGCGATACAACGGGATCTCTAAGCATGCCAGGCACCACCGACACCGCCGCCGAGCGCACCCTTGGCATCATCCTGGTTTCGGCGTCGGCGGCAGTGTTCGGCCTCACCGGCGTGTTGACCAAGTCGATCCATGCCGACCCGCTGACCATCACCTGCTGGCGCGGCTTTGTCGGCTCGATCCTGATCACCCTCTATGTGCTTTGGCGGCGCCGCCGCTCCGGCAGGCGTGAAAGCCTGCGCCTCGGCTGGCGCGGCTGGCTGTTGGCGGTCGAGGGCGCGCTCGCCAGCATCGCCTTCATCTCGGCGTTCAAGTTCACCTTCGTCGCCAATGTCGCGATCATCTACGCCACCGCACCCTTTGTCACCGCGCTGCTTGCCTTCGTGCTGGTTCGTGAGCGCTTCCGGCTGCAGACGCTTGCCGCCGCCGCCGTGTCGCTCTGCGGTGTGGCGATCATGGTCTGGTCCGGCTTCGGCACCGGCCATCTGTTCGGCGACGGGCTGGCTCTGCTGATGACAATCGGCAGCGCGCTCTACATGATCATGGTGCGCGCTTTCCGCGACACGCCTGTGGTGTGGGCCGGGGCAGTGTCGGCATTCCTTTTGTTCGTGCTCGGCTGGTTCGTCGCCGATCCATTGGCGGTCTCAGCCAGAGACGCAGCGCTGCTCGTCGCCTTCGGCATGTCGTTCGCGCTGGCCTCTATTCTGTGGACGGAGGGCGCGAGGCTCATCCCGGCCGCCGAATCCGGCCTGCTGGGCTCGGCTGAGGTACCGTTCGCGATCCTGTTCGCCTTCGCGTTCCTGGCCGAGGTCCCGCCTGCCGCCAGCATGATCGGCGGCGCCATCGTGCTCTGCGCGGTGTTCGCCCATGCCGGGCGCGACTGGCAGGCGGCGAGGCAGCGTTCTGCGGTTGAAAAATCTGCCCCTGAAATAAATTTATAAAGTCATGGAACCATCATCGGGTTCAGGCATTGTTTAGGCCGACGGGTCATCCCAAGTCCCCCAAACCCCTCGGCCCGTCTAACCTATAGCCGACCGCAAGGTCGGCTTTTCTTTTCCGAAATCAGCCTGCGCCAAGGCAAGGGTGTCGCTGAACAGCGCAGCCAGCTCCTGTGCCGGCGGCTCGGCATCCTGGCGCAGCCGGATGGCGAACTCGGCGATGGGAACCTGCGGCAGCCCAAAGTCGCGCGGTGCTTCGACGATGCCGGATTGGGCAAAGCGCGCCGTCCGCAGCGTCAGCGCAATGCCGGCATTCACCGCCGTGCGCAGCCCGGCCAGGCTGGCACTGCCGGCGGCGACGCGGTAGCGGCGGCCGGCCGTGTCGAGTGCTGCGATCGCCGCGTCGCGAAAGCTGCAATGCGGATCGAGCAGTGCCAGCGGTACCTCGTCCTGGCGGGCGGCCAATCCCTTTTGCGAACAGAGCCAGAGCATCGGCTCCCTGAACAAGCCGACCTCGTCCGGCGCCGGCGCCTGTCGCATGGCGATCATCAGATCGAGGATGCCGGTTTGCAGTGCCTCGGCCAATTCGGCGGAGCGGCCGACGCGCAGTTCGATCCTGACGCGCGGATAGCTCGCGGCAAAGGCCCTGAGCAGCTCCGGGAGGCCGCTGTCGGCGAAATCTTGTGTCGTGCCTATGGCCACGCGCCCATCGGCTCGCACGCCCTTCAGGGCCAGCCACGCTTCGCGATGCACAGCAAGGATGCGCCGGGCATGGCCGACCAGATCCTCCCCGGCCGGCGTCAGGCCGCGGCCCCGCCCCTGCGGCACCAGAAGCGGTTCGCCGATAATATCCTCAAGCCGCTGCATCTGCGTGGTCACCGCCGACGCTGAGCGGCCGACAATTGACGCCGCCTGCGCCAGCGAGCCGCCATCGACGAAGGCGAGAAAGGTCTTGAGGAGGCCAGGGTCGAGTATCGGCATAATTCGATATTACCAAAGTGTCCTCGTTAAACAATTCGATTTTCATAATGGAAGAGCGATGGCAGAGATTTCTCACGGCGAAGAGATGCCGCGTAACCCGAGGAATGAAATTTATGCCGATCATCAATGTCAGCGTCACAGGCAAGCCCGATGCCGCTTTGTCCGCCGCTATCGCCAAGCAGGTGACCGAACTGACCGCAACGCATCTGCGCAAGGATGCGACCATCACCGCGGTCGCAATATCCTCTCATGACCCCGAGCACTGGTTCGCCGGCGGCAAGTCGCTGGCCGAGCATGGCGCCAACAGTTTCTGGCTCGACATCAAGGTGGTCGACGGCACCAACACCAAGCTTGAGCTGGAAGCCTATCTCAAGGCGATCTTCGCCGCATTTGGCCGCTTGCTGGGTGAGATGCACGAAGAAAGCTACGCCTTCGTGCACGAAGTGCCGGCCGCCGCCTATGGCTACGGCGGCAAGACACAGGAATTCCGTTTCATCAGCGGGAGGTTGAAAGCGGCGTGAGCAGCGCCGTTCAGTTCCACGCTCATCCGCTAGTAATTTTGTCGACGGTGAAGCGTGACAGGCCGGCAGCTTGCAGCCGGCCTGTCCGAGCAGCATTGACGTTGACCCCACTTCGTCTAGGTTCTCATCGAAGCGGTCAGGAAGAGCCGCGACGTGAAAATCTGTTGGGAGAGACGCGGCATGATCCTGACACTGGCGCTGCTTGCGGGGCTCGTCGCGGCCTGGCTGCTGATCGGCGTGGTGGAAAAATTTCGCCTCGGCCTGCGCTTCACGCAGGCGCTGCTTTATGTACCATTCAAGCTCGCCTATCGGATTGCCGACGGCCGCATCAACATCGCCCGCAACGCAGCCGCCCCGGTCATCTACGTCATTTCGCACCAGTCGCGCCTCGAACCGGCGCTGATGCTGTCACTGCTGCCGGAAGATACGCTGCACATTCTCGACCAGGCCTCCGCCAAGTCACCCTGGCTCGAACCATGGCGCGAGCTTGGCCGCACCATCGCCTTCAACGCAGAGCATATCTTCGTCAGCCGCCGGCTGGTGCGGGTGCTCAAGGGCAAGGGCCGCCTTGCCGTCTATTTGCCGGACGCGGTCGAGCCGGATATCAAGACATTTCGCCTGTTTCGCGCCGTTACCCGCATTGCCATGCAGGCCGATGCCCGCATCGTGCCGATCTTTGTCGCCGGCGCGCGCACGCTGCCGGTGTCGCTGACGCCGGCGGATAAGGCGCCGCGGCGCTGGTTTCCGCGCCTGTCGATCAGCGTGCTGGAGCCGATGACCATCGCCGAGCTGGTGGCGCGAAACCCTGATCAGTCCTCGAACACCAATGCGCTGTTCGACCGTTTCGCGGAAGCCCGGCTTTTCGGCAGCGATCTTAATCGCGGCCTGTTCCTCGCCATGCGCGACGCCGCCGACCGAGTCGGCGCCTCGCATCCTATCGTCGAAGACGTGGTCAGCGGCACGTTGAACTACAGAAAGCTGTTCATCGGCGCGCGGGTGCTGGGCCGCCGCTTCGAGGCGGTGACGGCGCCGGGCGAAGCGGTTGGAGTGCTGCTGCCCAACGCCAACGGTGTCGTGCTGTCGCTCATTGGCCTGTTGTCGGCGAGCCGGGTGGCGGCGATGATCAACTACACCGCAGGCCGGGCCAGCGTCACCGCCGCCGTGCGCACGGCGGAAGTCCGCACCGTGGTCTCGTCGCGAGCCTTTATCGACAAGGCCAACCTCGCTGACATCGTCGCGGCGGTGGAAGAAGGCGGCGCCAAACTGTTATGGCTGGAGGACGTGCGGGCCAGCGTAACCGTGCTGGACAAGCTCGCTGCCGCCTTGCTGTGGCGCTGGCCGCTGCAGCCGCAGAATGCGGCCAAGCCAGCAGTGATCCTATTCACCTCAGGCTCGGAAGGCACGCCGAAGGCGGTGGTGCTGTCGCATAGGAACCTTCTTGTCAACGCCATGCAGGCCGAAGCCCGCATCACTATCTCGCCGGCCGATATCCTGCTCAACGTGCTGCCGGTGTTCCACTCGTTCGGGCTCACCGGCGGCACCATCCTGCCGCTGGTCACCGGAGTGAAACTATTCCTCTATCCCTCGCCGCTGCACTACAAGCTGATCCCCGAGGTCGCACGCAAAGCAAGGCCGACCGTCATGTTCGGAACCGACACGTTCCTCGCCAATTATGCGCGCACCGCCAAGGACGGCGATTTCTCCAGCCTGCGCTTCATCGTCGCCGGCGCCGAGGCGGTGAAACCGGAGACGCGCCGCGTCTATCGGGAGCGCTTTCAGGCCGAGATCATCGAGGGTTTCGGGCTGACCGAGGCGTCACCAGTCGTTGCCGTCAATACCGCCATCCACGGCCGCGACGGCACGGTCGGGCGGCTGTTGCCGGCCATGCGCATGAAGCTCGAGCCGGTCGAGGGCATTAGCGGCGCCGGACGGTTGTGGCTCGACGGGCCGAATTTGATGATGGGCTACATAACATCAGATCGGCCCGGCGAATTGCAACCGCTCGACGGCTGGCACGATACCGGCGACATCGTTTCGGTCGACCGCGAAGGCTTCATCACCATTCGCGGCCGGGCCAAGCGCTTCGCCAAGATCGCCGGCGAGATGGTGTCGCTGGGCGCAGTCGAGATGCTGGTACAGTCGCTATGGCCGGAAGAGCACCACGCTGTGGTGGCGGTGCCGGACAGGCGCCGCGGCGAGCGCATCGTGCTGGTCACCACCGCTGATGAGGCCGACCCCGATGAATTGCGCAAATTCGGCAGACAAGCCGGTGCCGCCGATCTGATGGTGCCGAACGACATCGTCAAGGTCGAGGAAATCCCGGTGCTGGGTTCAGGCAAGACCGACTATGTCGCGACCCGTAAACTAGCGATTGAACGACTGGGGCTCAGCGCGGCAGCTTAACGCTTAGAGCGCTTTGCGTTTTGGTGGAACCAAAACCGCGCTCTAACTCTTTGTTTGACGCATTTTACCGGACGCCAAACGAACACGTTTGGCTGCAAATGCTCTAGAGGACCACAACCGACAACAGCAGGATGAACCCGACCGCTATCATCAGCAGGCCCGGCCAGTTCTGCGACAGGCCGAGGAAACCGAGCCCGCGCCGCCGCGGCTCAAGTGTCGGACCTGGCGCTGCGAGCTCTGGCGTCGAGCGATCCGGCGCCGCGCGAACAGGTGCCGGATCGCTGAGCCGCCCACGCCTTAAGGCGGCGCCAGCCATGTACACAACGCCAGCGACAATGAGCAACGCACCAATGAGGACGACAGCCATTTCTACTCACTCTTCTTCGGCTCCTGCGCCGGGCACAGCAACTTGAGAGGTTGGTAGCGAGACGTTTCGCGAGGTCGCCCGCTGAGACAGAACGGTCAAGATACCCAGCAGGTTCCCGCTAAAGCGGGATGCGTCCAAATTGATGGAAATCCCGCCCATTTATTTGTTTTAGCCGCATTTCTGCGACGCCAAGTGATTCCACTTGCTGTAAAATGCTTGCGGTGACCGTCGGAGCGAATTGGCGGCAGGACGTCAGCCGATGTCTGAAGGCGGCACCTTCTCGCCTTCGCGCTTGGCGCGCTTTGAATAGGCGCGGATGCTGAACGGCAGGAACAGCAGATAGCCGGCAACCGACGCCGTCAGCGTGTACCAGGGATAGGTCATCAACAGCAGGATGTAGAGAACGACGCCGAGGATGATCGGCAGCACCTTGTCGCCCGGGACTTTCAGGCTTTTTCCGGAATAGACCGGCAGCCGGCTGACCAGCAGGAAGGCTACCAGAACGGTGAAACCGGCGGCGATGAAGGCGGCAGGGCGGGACGGCTCCACGCCAAGCCGCAGGAAGAAGACATAAAGCGGCAGCATCACCAGCACGGCGCCCGCCGGCGCCGGCACGCCGACGAAATACTCGGTCTGCCACTGCGGGCGATCAGTTTCTTCGTCGAGCACGTTGTAGCGAGCGAGCCTCAGCCCGCAGGCGATGGTGAACAGGAGCGCGGCAATCCAGCCCGGCGAGCCGGCCTGGTCGAGCAGGAAAGCATAGAGCACCAGCGCGGGTGCGACGCCGAAATTGACGATGTCGGCCAGCGAATCCATCTGCGCGCCGAATTTGGACGTCGCCTTCAGCATCCGCGCCAGGCGGCCATCGATGCCGTCGAGGAAGGCAGCGAGCAACACCATCACCACTGCCGGCTCGAAACGGCCTTCGAAGCCGAAGCGGATGCCGGACAGGCCGGCGCAGATGGCGAGCACTGTGACGAGATTGGGCAGCACCATACGCATCGGAATTTCACGGATGCGCGGACCGCCGCTGCCATGCGCCTCGAATTTTTTGAACGGCGCGCCCACGGCTCAGGATACCCGCACGAGCGGCGTTGCAGCAATGCCGCCGAATTCGGCCAGTATGGTTTCACCGCCGACTGCGGTCTGGCCGACGGCGACACGCGGCGTTGCGGTCGAGGGCAGGAATACGTCGACACGCGAGCCGAAGCGGATCAGCCCGAAGCGCTCGCCGATGCCGATCGTGCCGCCGGTTTCGGCCCAGCAGACGATGCGCCGCGCCACCAGACCGGCGATCTGCACTGCGGCCACCGTGCCGTTAGGGCTTTCGATGACCAGACCGTTGCGCTCGTTGTCGGCGCTGGCCTTGTCGAGTGCGGCGTTGAGGAACTGGCCCGGCCGATGCTCTATCCTTGTGATGCGGCCGCGCACCGGAGCCCGATTCACGTGGCAGGAAAAGACGTCCATGAACACCGAGATGCGGGTCATCTCGCCGCCACCGAGGCCAAGTTCGCGCGGCGGCACTGCCGGCCCGACCGCCGTGATGATCCCGTCGGCCGGGCTCACCACCAGCCGGTCGTCGACAGGCGTGACGCGCTCGGGATCGCGGAAGAAATAGACGCACCAGGCCGTCAGGATGAGGCAGACCCAGAACAGGATCGACGAGAAATAGCCGAGGAAAAGCGTCACCGCTGCGAACGCAGCGATAAACGAAAAGCCTTCGCGATGGATCGGAACGAACGTTTTCTTGATCGTGTCGACGAGGTCCATGGGATGGGAACAGCCCTAGTTTCAGGTCCGGCCTCAATAGCGGAAACACCCTGTGGCCGCAACGCAACAATGGAGAAAGGCCGGCTCGGCTATTGATCCCGTTCACCGTCGATGGGACGCACAACAGCCGAGGACGACGCCGCCGTTACGCGGACGATGAGAGAGGTGGATCGACGCGTACGGCGCATTGAGCCGGTTCACGCGGCCAATCCTAATCTGGTGACGCAAAAAACCGCCGTCGCCGGCCCTCACCTGTCGGGACGGAGCACTCTCGCCCGTCCTTGGCAGGACAGCGCTTTCTCGTCGGCCCGTTAGCCGTGACGATTCGCGCAACCTGGAGGTTCTCGGTCCATGCAGAAAACAGCAGCCAAAGAAGTAAATGTCGTGATGAACGGTCCGGCGTTCGGCGAGTCGCCGCGCTGGCATGACGACAGGCTTTGGTTCTGCAACTGGGGGACCGGCCAGATCGTCGCCGTCGATGCCGAGGGCAACAGTCAAGTCATGCTCACCGTGCCGGCCACCCTGCCCTACTCGATCGACTGGCTGCCGGACGGCCGCCTGGTCGTCGTCAGCGGGCGTGAGGGGCTGGTGCTGCGGCAAGAACCAGACGGTACGCTGGCCACCCACGCCGATCTGCGAGGTCTTTCAACGAGCCCTTGGAACGAGATCGTCGTCGACGGGCGCGGCAACATCTACGTCAATGGCGGCGGACCGGCGCCGGCTCCTGGCCAGCATTTCGGCCCCGGCACCATCGTGCTCATTGCGCCGGACGGGTCGGTGCGGCAGGTGGCGGACAAGATCGCCTTCGCCAATGGGATGGCGGTGACGCCTGACAACAAAACATTGATCGTCGCTGAATCGCACGCCAACAGGCTAACCGCCTTCGACATCGCCGCCGATGGCAGCCTCGCCAACCGGCGGCGATGGGCCGACCTCGGCAACGGCTTTCCCGACGGCATCTGCCTCGATGCCGAGGGCGCGGTCTGGTATGCCGACGTCCCCAACCGGCACTGCGTGCGAGTGCGCGAAGGCGGCGCAATGCTCGACAACGTCGATGCCGATCGCGGCTGCTTTGCCTGCATGCTCGGCGGTGCCGACGGCAAGACACTGTTCATCGTCGCCGCCGAATGGCGCGGCTTCGAACACATGATCAGCGATGCCCGCACCGGCCAAGTGCTCAGCATCGAGGCTTCCGCGCCGGGCGCCGGCTGGCCATAAGGGCTACGACACCTCGGAGGGGCGGCGGCGGACAACGACGCCGAACTCGTCGCGCTCGCGAGCAATGCGCAGCCGCTCCTCGGCCTCGGTTGCCTCACGCTGGCGGTCCCACATCGACGCGTACAGACCAGCCTTGCGCATCAAGGCGGCATGCGTGCCGCGCTCGGCGATCTGGCCGTCCTGCAGCACGATGATCTCGTCGGCCGAAATCACCGTCGACAGCCGATGGGCGATGACGATGGTCGTGCGGCCCTTACTGACGAGGTCGAGCGCCGCCTGGATCTCCTGTTCGGTATGGCTGTCGAGAGCCGAGGTCGCCTCGTCGAGCATCAGGATCGGCGGCGCCTTCAAGATGGTGCGGGCGATCGCCACACGCTGCTTCTCGCCACCGGACAGTTTCAGCCCACGCTCGCCGACCATCGACCGGTAGCCGTCGGGCAGACGTTCGATGAACGGCCCGATCTGAGCGAGTTCTGCCGCCTTGCGCACATCCTCCTCGCCGGCATCGACGCGGCCGTAGCGGATGTTGTAGGCGATGGTGTCGTTGAACAGCACGGTATCCTGCGGCACCATGCCGATCGCCGCGCGCAGGCTCTCCTGCGTCACGTCGCGAATGTCCTGGCCATCGATCAGAATCTTGCCGCCCTGGATGTCGTAAAAGCGGAACAGGAGCCGCGAAATGGTCGACTTGCCGGCGCCCGATGGCCCGACAATGGCAACCGTCTTGCCGGCCGGCACTTCGAAGCTGATGCCTTTCAGGATCTTGCGGTTGGGATCGTAGGAAAAGTGCACGTCGCGGAACTCGACCTTGCCGGCGCCGACGACCAGCGGCTTGGCACCCGGCTTGTCAACGATCTCCTGCGGCACATCGAGCAGATCGAACATCTGCTCGATGTCGGTCAGGCCCTGGCGGATTTCGCGATAGATGAAGCCGATAAAGTTGAGTGGGACCGAAAGCTGGATTAGCATGGCGTTGATGAAGACGAAGTCGCCAACCGTCTGCGTACCAGCCTGCACCTCCAGCGCCGAAAGGCACATGACGATAACCGTGCCGAGACCGAAGATGACGCCCTGGCCGAAGTTCAGCCAGCCGAGCGAGGTCCATATCCTGGTGGCGGCGGCCTCGTAGCGCGCCATTGAACGGTCGAAGCGCTCGGCTTCCATGCTCTCGTTGTTGAAATATTTAACCGTCTCGAAATTGAGCAGCGAGTCGATCGCCTTGGTGCTGGCGTCGGTGTCGCTGTCGTTCATGTCGCGGCGAATGACGATGCGCCAGTCGCTCGCCCTGATGGTGAACCAGATATAGAGCCAGACCGTCACCGCCACCACAGCCACGTATTTCCATCCATAGGTGACGGCGAAGATGCCCGCTGTCAGCGCGAATTCGAGGATGGTCGGCAAGGTGTTGAGCACGGTGAAGCGGACGATCGTCTCGATGCCCTTGGTTCCGCGCTCGATGATGCGCGACAGGCCGCCAGTGCGGCGCTCGAGATGGAAGCGCAGCGACAGTTGATGCATGTGGATGAACGTGCGGAAGGCGAGCTGGCGCACCGCATACTGTCCGACGCGGGCAAACAGCGCGTCGCGCAACTGGTTGAAACCGAGTTGCACCAGCCGCACGACATTGTAGGCGATGACCAGCATGACCGGCGCCAGCAGGAAAGCCGGCAGCGGCGGCACCGACTTCGCGTCACCAGCCAGCGCATCGGTTGCCCATTTGAAGAAATAGGGGCCGGCAACCAGTGTCAGCTTGGCGACGACCAAAAGCACGGTCGCCCACACCACCCGTGCCCTGAGGTCACCACGGTCGGCCGGCCACATGTATGGCCAAAGATTGCGCAATGTCTTGAAGGTCGAACCGGATTCAGCGGAAACGGTTTTTTCGGCCATTTTTATCGCCTTTTTCTTATATCTTACTGCTTGCCGCCATCTTTTCCGAAAACCGGCTTCCACTTTTCGCTGACGCGGTCCTTCGATTCGGGACCATGATCTAGCGGCCGGAGCAGCACGAATTGACGAGCGCGGTAAGCGATGCGGAAACATTGGCGAGCGCATCGCTGTCGACTTCATAGCGCGAGCGTTGCCGGTCCGGCTTGTAGCGGACGAGCCCGGCGTCGACCAATACCCTCAGGTGCTGTGAAACCGTGGACTGCGCCAGGTCGAGATGGTCGACGACCTCCCGGCAGCAGCAGGAGCGGCTGGCCGAAAGGTGCCTGAGGATCTCGATCCGGGCCGGATGCGAAAGCGCGGCGAGCTTCGCGGCCACGGACTGGCTGTCGGCGAAGCCGCAAGTCTTCTCGGTCAAGGGAGCATTCATCGTTTATCGGCGATAGACGATGAACGAGCTTTCCGCAAGAGGGCGGAAAGAAGAAAAAGATTTCTAATCAGCCTTCGTCGGGGCCGTCGTCATCTGGTCGCCCATCGCCTTGAGGTTGGCGGCTTCGCCTTCCTGCGATTTTTCCGGAACCTTGAACACCTGCCCCGGCCAGATGCGGTCGGGATTCCTGATCTGATCCTGATTGGCGAGGTAGATGGTCGAATAGCGCACGCCTTGGCCATAGACGCGCCGCGAGATCTGCCACAGCGTATCGTGGCGGCGGATAATAACGGCGCTGTCGGCGTGTTCGAGCTTCGGCGCCGCGGTCTCGGGAATTTCAGCCGATGTGGCGGCAACTGCGGGCGCTTCGGCTGCGATTGCAGCAGGCGCGCCAGCGGCGGAGGATGGCGTGGCAGGTTTCTGCTCGGCGGGCGCCACGGCGGCGACCGACTCGCCCGGCTCGCGCTCGAACGGCACGGCGGCGCGGGCCAGCACCTTTGCCCCGTCGGCATCGAGTGCGTCGACATGGATGGTGTAGGTGCCAACGGGAATGCTGCGCGTCGCCTCGACCAGGAAGTGGCCGTCGGGCGAAGTTTTCGCGTCGCCGAGCAAGATATCGTTGGCATAGGCGCGCACCTTGCGGCCGGGATCGGCGAGCCCGGCGACGAAGATCTTGTTGCCGTCGATCTCGATGGCTTCGACGACGATCTTTGGCCCTGCAGCTGGTGTCGCCGGTGCGACAGGCATGTCCGGAGCCGGCGCGGGGGCGACTTCGGCAGTGGCCGGCGCCGTGGCAGCCGGTGCGCCTGGGGCCGGTGCTGCGGCAGCGGGGTCCCCGGCAGCGGAGTCCTCGGCAGCCGGGGCGGCCGCCTTGTCGCCAACAGGCGCTTCAGGCTTCTTCTCGGGTGTAGGAACGGTGAGCAATTCGGAGGCCCTGCCCGGCTCTTCGATCATCGCCAGCACCTGGCCAGCAGGACTCTGGGGAATCGAGACGACGGCTGTCTGCGCCGAGGGGGTCACGACATTGCCGGTCATTGAGCGCAGCGCGATCGTGTAATCGCCGGGTTTCAGCGGATCGTCGAGAACGATGGCAAAAGCACCATCGGCGCCGGCGACCGTCGAGCCGAGAACCGTCGAACCGTTGAGAATCTCGACCTTGGCGCTGGGTGCGGCATTGCCGGCGACGACGATAGAGCCCTTGATCTCGACCCGAACAATATCGAAGGTCGGCGCGATCGCATCGGCCGTGGCCGGCGCTGCCGGTGCCCTCGCATCTGTGGCCGGCGCGGGCGAAACCGATCCATCGGTCCCCGGCTCGGCCGGCTTCTCCGCCGGCGGCGTCAGCGATGCCACTTCCGCCGGTGGCGCGCGATTGAGATACGGGTCGAGCGCGCCCGACACATAGGCGGTTCCCGCCGCGGCGACGGAGCCGCCGACGGCGAACAAAAGCGCCTTTACTGGATTAATTGTCATATTTCCCTGCCCTTAGCCACCTAATGCCGGTCTAGCCTGTTTTGCCCAAACCGACAAGAAAAAGGGGGCCGACAAGAAAAAGGAGGCCAGCAAGAAAAAGCCCGCCCGGGCTTGACCGCGAATAAAGACCCAATCACCAATCATCTCATGAACACGATTCGATCCATCTGCGTCTATTGCGGCTCGTCTCCAGGCCGCGATGAAACCTATGCCAAGGCCGGACACCTGCTTGGGCGTTCGATCGCCAAGTCCGGCCTGCGTCTGATCTATGGCGGCGGCACCAGGGGCATCATGGGAGCCGTTGCCGAAGGGGCGTTGCGGGCCGGCGGAAAGGTGACGGGCATCATTCCGCGCTTCCTGATCAACAGGGAGGCCACCGAAACCGCGCTTAACCGGCTCGACGAGCTCGTGATCACCGACAACATGCACGAGCGTAAACATACGATGTTCGAGAAATCCGACGCCTTTGTGGCGCTGCCGGGCGGCATCGGCACGGTCGAGGAAATCATCGAGATCATGACCTGGGGCCAGCTCGGCCATCATCGCAAACCGATCGTCTTCGGCAACGTCGGGGGATTCTGGGACCCGATGCTGGCGCTGCTCGACCATATGATGGCCGAAGGCTTCATCCACACCGCGCAGCGGGTCAAGCCGCTGGTGGTCGACGATCCGGAAGCGATCGTCGCCGCCATCATAGTCGCCGGATCATCGGTCGACGCACCGACCGAAGGTGTGCAGTCGGTAATCGACAAGCTTTAGGGGAGTAAAGGCAGTAGGGCAGTAGGGCAGTAGGGCAGTAGGTAGTGAATACCGCGCTTATGAAGCGCGATCCTACTCCCCTACTCCCCCCGCAAGTCGGCGACTTGCCCGGCGGACCCGCCAGATGACATTGCCGACATCGTCGGCGACGAGCAGTGCGCCGGTCCGATCGATAGCAACGCCGACCGGACGGCCCATCGCCTTGCCATCACGCCCGATAAAGCCAGCGAGCACATCTTTTGGAGGGCCGCTCGGTTTACCATCGCGGAACGGCACGAAGATCACCTTGTAACCGCTGAACACGCTTCTATTCCACGAGCCATGCTGGCCGACGAAGGCGCCGTTGCCGTAGGCCGGGCCGAGCGACGTGCCTTTGGAGAAGGTCAATCCCAGCGAGGCGGTATGGGAACCCAGCGCATAATCGGGCTTGACCGCCCTCGCCACGAGATCGGGGCGCTGGGGCTTGACGCGTTCGTCGATGTTCTGCCCGAAATAGCTGTAGGGCCAGCCGTAAAAAGCGCCGTCACGAACCGAGGTCATGTAATCCGGGACGAGATCGTCGCCGATCTCGTCCCGCTCATTCACGGCGACCCAAAGCTCGCCAGTTTCAGGGTTCCAGGACAGCCCGTTCGGGTTGCGCAGCCCTGACGCGAAGACCCGGGTGCGGCGGGTCGACCGGTCCACTTCAAGGACGGCGGCGCGATTCTTCTCCGCGGCCATGCCATTTTCTCCAACGTTACTGTTGGAGCCGACGGTGACATAGAGCTTGCGTCCATCCGGACTTGCGATCACATCCTTGGTCCAATGATGGTTGAGATCTCCGGCCGGTAAGTCGACGATCTTTTCCGGCGGCGTTGTGGCTCGGGTCTGGCCATTGGAGTAGGGGAAAGCGACGAGCGCGTCGGTATTCGCTACATAGAGCCTGCCTTTGGACAGCGTCATACCGAACGGTGAATTGAGGCCTTCCGCGAACGTCCTGCGCACATCCGCAATGCCGTCGCCATTGGTGTCGCGCAGGAGCGTGATGCGGTTGGCGCTTTTGGTCGCGGCCCCGGCGCGCTTCATAGCCAGGTCCATGAAAACCTTTCTAAGGCTGAAGCCTTGGTCATGCTTGGCAGGGGCATTGGTTTCGGCAACCAACACGTCGCCGTTCGGAAGCACGTGCAGCCAGCGCGGATGGTCGAGGCCGGTGACGAAGGCGTTCACCGTCAGCCCCCGAGCCGGGGTTGGCATACCACCTTTCTGCCAGCCTTTCGCCTCGGCGATGTTGACGGTCGGGATCAGCGTCGGTCTTGGTTTCGGTAAAGTGGGGTTGGGGCCATAGCCGGTTATTGCCCCCGTTTGCTGCGCTGAAAGGCCAGCACAGCTCGCCATGACGGCCCCCAATACCGCTATGAGTACGCTTCGTTGGAAGCCGGCATGCATCGGACGTCCTCCGCATGGATTTGCGTCGTGCTCTTTGTCTAAACGCAAGTCAACGGGGTATTCTTCCAAATTGCCTCCAAACAGCGGCGTTCGTAAGCGCCTCGGATGACAGTCAAAGTGTCAAGAAACCGTCACACGAAACCGGGGCGCCCGTGCTAGGAATCACCGGCCGCCGCCGCGCGGCGTTGTTTTCGAAAAGCTGGCGAAGCGACCATGAACATCGCTCTCAACCCGGAAGGCACCGACCGGTCGCCGTACCTGCCCGACGAGCACGGGCTGTTCTTCATCTATCACTTCACCGCCGAAGGCACGCGAACCAAAGACCCGGCCGCCGCACACTGGACATGGCGCAGCTACCGCTTTCCGACATGCGCGCGCGCCACGAGATCGCGGCCGCCGGTGCGCGATGCCTTCCTGTCGGCCGGCCATGGCTGCCATATCGACCTCGAGGGCGACTGGCTCTGCGGCGATCTGCCGGACCTGCGCCACGACTATTCGGCGGAGGCGCGCGGGCTCGGCCATTTCCGCTTCGCTCTCAACGACACGACGCTGATCGGCGGCCGCAAGCAGCCGCTACGGTCGGTTGACAATATCCGCAAGACGATCGACAACGGGTCGCGCAAATTCCGCTCTCCCGCCGAACTGATCGAGGCTGTCATGGGCCAGTCGCTCGACGGCATGGCGACGGAACTCGGGAGCCTGGGCGATACGCTCGACGGCATCGAGGACCGCATCGTCTGCGACGCATGGCGTCGCGGCGGTCGTCTATCTGTTCGTCAGGCGGCTGGGGCGCGGGATGTAGCGCCGGCCTTGCGCGCCGAAGAAAACATCGACCAGGAATAGATCGCCAGTGCCGTCCAGATCAGGCCGAAGGCGATGGCCTGGGTGCTGCCGAAGGGTTCGCCGAAAATCAGCACGGCGATCAGAAATACAATAGTCGGCGCGATATACTGCATGATGCCGATTGTGGAAAGACGCAACAGCTTGGCGCCGAAGGCAAACAGCAGCAGCGGTATGGCGGTGACCGGGCCGCAGCCGATCAGCAATGCGGTATCGTTCAGGGAACTGGAGACGAAATGGTCCTGCCCTGTGACGATGAGCAAGATGATGTAGCCGAGCGCCGGCACCGACAGCAACAGCACCTCGAGCAAAAAGCCCTGGCTGGGACCGATTGGCAGCGTCTTGCGGAAAAAGGCATATGCGGCAAAGGAAAACGCCAGCACCAGCGACACCCAGGGCAGCTTGCCGGCGTTGATCGTCAGCACCGCGACCGCGATGGCCGCCAGCAGCACCGCCGCGATTTGCAGCCTGTCGAGCCGCTCGCCAAGCAGCAGCGCACCGACAACGACGCTGACAAGCGGGTTGATGTAATAGCCAAGCGCGGTCTCGATGGTGCGGTCGACCGCGATCGCCCAGACATAGATGCCCCAGTTAACCGAAATCAGCGCCGCCGTCAGCGCCGCCATCGAAATGATGCGCGGCGAACGGATTGCGGCCTTGAAGTCCGCGGTGCGGCCGGCCCAGACCAAAACGGCGGCGGCAATCGGCACCGACCAGACGATGCGGTGCGCGATGACTTCGGCCAGCGGCAGATGCGCGACAGCTTTCATGTAAAAGGGCAGCAACCCCCACAGGAGATAGGCGCCCAGGGCCAATAGAAAGCCACGCCGGGCCTTTGAGTCTGCTTCGAGCTGGATTGCTTGCGTGGGCATGGCCCAACGCTATGCGCCAGCCGCCGGGCCAAGACCATCGCAAAGTTCTGATGGATCAATGGACTTTCGCTGATGGTTCAATCCTACTCCGCCGCGACCAGCCCGGCCATCTCGCGGTTCTTCATCAGCTTGTAGACGATCGAATCCATCAGCGCCTGGAACGAGGCGTCGATGATGTTTTCTGAGACGCCGACCGTCCACCAGCGGGCGCCGGTTGCGTCATGCGATTCGATCAGCACGCGGGTGATCGCCTCGGTGCCACCATTGAGGATACGCACCTTGAAGTCGGCAAGTTCGAGGTCGGCGATCTCGTTCTGGAATTTTCCGAGATCCTTGCGCAGCGCGATGTCGAGCGCATTGACCGGGCCGTGTCCTTCGGCCACCGACATCTTCTCCTCGCCGTCGACCATCACCTTGACGATCGCCTCTGAGACCGTCTTCAGCTGGCCGTTGGCGTCGAAGCGGCGCTCGACCATGCAGCGAAACGAGGTGACGCTGAAGAATTCCGGCAGGCCGTGCAGCATCTTGCGCGCCAGCAGCTCGAAGCTGGCATCAGCGCCCTCATAGGCATAGCCTTCGGCCTCGCGCTCCTTGACCACAGCGATCAGTGCGTCGAGCCGGTGGTCGTCTTTCGGCATCTCGATGCCGCGCCGCTTCAACTCGGCGAGGAAATTGGCCTTGCCGCCCTGGTCCGAGACCATGACGCGGCGGCGATTGCCGACCGATTCTGGCGGCACATGCTCGTAGGTGGCCGGCTCCTTGGCCAGCGCCGAGGCATGGATGCCGGCCTTGGTGGCGAAGGCGGAAGCGCCGACATAGGGCGCCTGCGCTTCCGGCGCGCGGTTCAGCAATTCGTCAAAGGCCCGGGAAAGGCGCGATATTCCGGCCAACGCTTCGGCCGAAATGCCTGTCTCGAAGCGGTTGGAAAAGGCCGGCTTCAGCGCCAGCGTCGGCACGATCGAGATCAGATTGGCGTTGCCGCAGCGCTCGCCTATGCCGTTCAGCGTGCCCTGGATCTGGCGCACACCGGCCTCGACGGCGGCCAGCGAATTCGCCACCGCCTGGCCGGTGTCGTCATGGGCATGGATGCCGAGATGGTCTCCGGGAATGCCTGAGGCGATGACCTTCTCGACGATGGCGCGCACTTCCGACGGCTGCGTGCCGCCATTGGTGTCGCACAGCACCACCCAGCGCGCGCCGGCGTCGTAGGCAGTCCTAGCGCAGGCCAGCGCATAATCGGGATTGGCCTTGAAGCCGTCGAAGAAATGCTCGCAATCAACCAGTGCTTCCTTGGCCGAGGCAATCGCCGCTTCGACCGAGGCCTTGATCGCTTCGAGGTTTTCCTCGTTCGTGCAGCCCAGCGCGATGCGGACATGGTAGTCCCAGCTCTTGGCGACAAAGCAAATGGCGTCCGACTTCGACTGGACCAATGCGGCAAGGCCTGGATCGTTCGAAGCCGACACCCCAGCCCGCTTGGTCATGCCGAAGGCGACGAATTTGGCACTGGCCGTGCGGGGCTCGGCGAAGAAGGCGGTGTCGGTCGGGTTGGCGCCGGGATAGCCGCCCTCGACATAGTCCATGCCGAACTCGTCGAGCAGCCCGGCGATGGCGATCTTGTCCTCGACTGAAAGGTCGATACCCGGTGTTTGCTGGCCATCACGCAGTGTCGTGTCGAAGAGATAGAGGCGCTCGCGGCCCATGATCATTTCCCCGCAAACCGATCCGTCGCCCGGATCAACCGGTCGAGGATGCCCGGCTCCGAATAGGCATGGCCGGCGCCCTCGATCAGGTGGAAATCCGCTTTCGGCCACGCCTTGTGCAGCGCCCAGGCATAGCGCGCCGGGCACGGCATGTCGTAGCGGCCATGAACGATGGTGCCGGGGATGTCCTTCAACTTGAAGGCATCACGCAGCAGTTGCCCTTCCTCCAGCCAGCCGGCATGGACGAAATAGTGGTTCTCGATGCGGGCGAAGGCCACGGCATAGTCGTCTTCGCCAAACCGGCTGCTGGTTTCCGGATCGGGCAATAGCGTGATCGTCTCGCCCTCCCACAGGCTCCAGGCGCGGGCGGCCTCGACCTGCGCCTTGCGGTCGCTGCCGACCAGCCGCTTGCGATAGGCGGCCATCATGTCGCCGCGCTCGGCCTCGGGGATCGGCGCCAGGAAGCGCTCCCATTTGTCGGGGAACATTTCCGAGACGCCAAACTGGTAATACCATTCGAGTTCCGCACGCGTCAGCGTATAGATGCCGCGCACGACCAGCTCGCTCACATGTTCGGGGTGTGTCTCGGCATAGGCCAGCGCCAGTGTCGATCCCCACGAGCCGCCGAACACCAGCCATTTGTCGAAGCCGCACATGTCGCGCAGGCGCTCGATATCGGCGACCAGATGCCAGGTGGTGTTGGCCTCGAGCGAGGCGTTGGGCGTCGACTTTCCGCAGCCGCGCTGATCGAACAGTATGACATCGTAAAGCTTCGGATCGAACAGTCGCCGGTGCTTTGGCGAGATGGTACCGCCCGGTCCGCCATGCAGGAACACAGCCGGCTTGGCACCCCTGGTGCCGGACCGCTCCCAATAGACCTGATGGCCGTCGCCGACATTGAGCATGCCTGACTCGAAAGCCTCGATCTCTGGGTAGAGGGTGCGGAGTTCACTGCTCATAATTTCAGGCCCTGCTGCGGCCAGTTGGCCGTCTCGTGATCCGGATGCTGGAAGGAGATGATCTGCTCCTGCCGGGTGTAGTAGTCAGGATCGTCATGGACCGGCGCCTCGAAGATCTTCTCCACCCAGGGCAGCCGCGCGGCGTAGTTGACCTGTATCTGCGGCGCGAGGTCGGAGCGATCGTCAAAAGCGCCGATGGCGATCTCAAGCCCGCCGGGCTGCCGATAGGTCAGCGGCGTGCCGCAGCGGGCGCAGAACCCGCGATCGATATTGACCGACGACTGAAAATAGCTCGGCTCCTCACGGACCCATTCGACGCCGTCCTTGGGTACCGTCACCAGTGCGCCGAAGAAGGAACCAAACTGCTTCTGGCACATACGGCAATGGCAGATGGACGGGCGGCCAAGCGCCCCACGGATGCGGAAACGCACGGCGCCGCACTGGCAGCCGCCGGTTCGAACGGTTTCGGTCATGATCTTTCCTCCGGCGGCCATTGTTCGGTGTCGTGGTCGGGATGCTGGTAGGAGACGAGATCGGCGAGATAGGAGGCTGACGAGATATCGGCCATCGTGTCCTCGCCGGGCAATTCGTGGATGCGGTCGACGTAGGGGAGCTTTGCTTCGGTACCCCACTGGATGGTCGGCGCGATCTCCTGCGGAGCGTCGAAGGCGGCGATGGCGAGCGCGATACCCTCGGGCGCCTCGAAGGTCAGCGGGGTGCCACAATCGGCGCAGAAGCCGCGCAATGCGGCGTTGGACGAGCGGAAGCGTTTGGGCTCGCCGCGCGTCCAGTCGAATTTTGCGCCACGCACGGACACCAGCGGCAGGTAGAAATTGCCGCTTGCTTTCTGGCACATGCGGCAATGGCAGACGGAGGCATCACCCAGCGCGCCTTCGACACGGAAGCGCACGGCGCCGCACTGGCAACCGCCTGTGTAGACCGGTCTGTTGTCTAGACTCATTGCTTCACTCCGCGGCATGGCAGACGGCTTCGATATTGTTTGCCGTCAGGGTCGAAGACAAAGGCGCCATAGTAGTTCGCGTGATAGTGCGGACGCAGGCCTGGCCCGCCATTGTCCTTGCCGCCGGCGGCGATTGCGGCTGCGTAGAAGGCGTCGACCTCGGCGCGGCTGCGCGCAGTGAAGGCGACGTGCTGACGGTCCTTCGGCTTGTCCTTGCCTTGATGCAGCCAAAACACCGGCCGGTCCCGGCCATAGCCGCCGACCTTGGCGCCGCCGGTATATTCCTGCGGCACCATATAGAGGAGCGCGGCACCGAGCGGCGCCATCGCCTTGTCATAGAACGCCTTGGAAGCGTCGAAATCGGAAACGGTGATGCCAAGATGATCGATCATCTTTTTACCTCCCAAGTGGTGATGCGGGCGCCGGTGACGGGATCTTTGCCGTCCTTCAACTGAATACCTTGCGCCAGCAAGTCGGCACGGATGCGGTCGGCCTCGGCCCAATTTCCGGCGGCGATCAGTGCGAGCCGTTTGGCGATCGCCCTGGCGATGGCGTCTTCATCGACCTTGGTCGGCGTGACGTCGAAGCCGAGGAACAGCAACGCCGCCTTCAGCGAAGCGGCAGCATCGTTGCCCGCTGCGGCAGCCTTGCCGCCATCGGCAGCACTGAAATCTACAGCCTCACCGGCCAACTGCGTCAGCACCTGGAACGCAGAATAGGTTGCGAGATCGTCCGACAGGGCTTCCACCACTTCCACCGGCAATTGCTTTGCCGCCCCCGGTGCCAGATCCGCCGCCCGCTTCCATTTGCGCAGCGTGTTTTCCGCCTCTTCCAGCTTGCGCACGGAAAAGTCGATCGGCTCGCGATAATGCGTCATCAGCATCGCCAGCCTGAGCACCTCGCCCGGCCATTTGCGGCCGCCAAAGGTATCCGTCTCCAGCAACTCGTTGATCGAGTAGAAGTTGCCCAGGCTCTTGGACATCTTCTGCCCCTCGACCTGCAGGAAGCCGTTGTGCATCCATACCTTGGCCATCACGTCAGTGCCGTGGGCGCAGCGCGACTGGGCGATCTCGTTTTCGTGGTGCGGGAAGATCAGGTCGAGCCCGCCGCCATGGATGTCGAAGACCTCGCCGAGATAGGCGGCCGACATCGCCGAGCACTCGATGTGCCAGCCCGGCCGGCCTCTGCCCCACGGGCTGTCCCAGCCCGGCTCTTCCGGCGAGGACAGCTTCCACAGCACGAAATCGCCAGGGTTCTTCTTGTGGGGATCGACGGCGACGCGAGCGCCGGCCTGCTGTTCGTCGAGATTGCGATTCGACAACTGGCCGTAGTCCGGCATCGAGGCCGTGTCGAACAGAACTTCGCCTGCCGCAACATAAGCATGGCGGCGTTCGATCAACCGTTGAATCAAGGAGATCATGTCGACTTTGCCATCGGCGCGCGGCTCGACGAATTCGGTGGCGCGCGGCTCGACCGTCGGTTCCAGGCAGCCGAGCGTCGCCACATCCTTGTGGAACTGGTCGGCGGTTTTTTCGGTGACGCGCCGGATCGCCTCGTTCAGCGACAGCTTTCCCGAGGCAATTTCGCCGCCGAAATCGCGCAGTGCGCGGTCGTTGATCTTGTCGTCGACATCCGTGATGTTGCGCACATAGGTGACGTGCGCTTGCCCGTAGAGATGGCGCAGCAGACGGAACAGCACGTCGAAGACGATCACTGGCCGCGCGTTGCCGATATGGGCAAAGTCGTAGACCGTCGGGCCGCAGACATACATGCGCACATTGCGCGGATCGATCGGGAAGAAATCCTCCTTCGTCCGCGTCAGCGTGTTGTAGAGGCGCAGGCCCTTCGATGCGTCAGACATTCGTGCCTTCCCGGTGCGTTACCTTTTGGTTGGAGCCACTTGCGCTGAGACGCAAATCAGGCACCAGCCTGCTGGCCGGGGCGTTTGTCCACTCTAGAAGGAAGATAGGCGAAAACGTCCGGACCAGCGCGAAGCTAGCCAATAATGCAAATGCCACAAATGGCGAAAGACGTTCTCATGAGCGGCTTTATCGCCTCACCCAGTGTTGCCGTCAAGTCGCAACTTTCGGCAAAAGAGTCGCCGGATCACAGGTAATGACGCAGTGAAACATATTATTAAACATCTCGGCACAGTCATGAAACATTCGCCGGCTAGATCACCAGATGTCACGATTTGGTCGGATTCGACCAGCAAACGCGGACACGAAGACGTTACCAGGGAAGAGAAAAATGCCCCGAACCAAGCAGGACTCCAGCAGCGCGAAGCAACCGGCGCTCGCCAGCCAATACCGGGCGATCGGCCCGGCCGCGATCGTCGCCGCCCTTCTCCATACCGCGAAGAAGAAAAAGCCGGCGCAAAAGATCACATCGCCGCGCGCTGCCTGATGCGACGTCAGCCGACGCCATGCGCCGGCAATGAGGCGCCGAATGTGCCAGGAAATAGCTGCTAGAACAAGGTCATCTGACTGTCGTCCGCGCCGGGATTCTGGCGCCTGGCATTCTCGGGCTCCGGCCCCACGACGCCCCTTTCCTGAATCTCCGGTCCGGTGTTGGCGACCTCGTTGACGAGGTCGGAA
Source organism: Mesorhizobium sp. f-mel (assembly GCF_053850215.1). Taxonomy (NCBI): domain Bacteria; kingdom Pseudomonadati; phylum Pseudomonadota; class Alphaproteobacteria; order Hyphomicrobiales; family Phyllobacteriaceae; genus Mesorhizobium; species Mesorhizobium sp. f-mel. The sequence continues at coordinate 33,643 of NZ_JBSPTO010000009.1, read as the reverse complement.
ACCGGGACAGCCTCGAAGAAGTCGAGCTGTGCCGGTCTGAGCAGGTCCGCCACGTCGCGCGGCTCCAGGGTGCGGCAATCCAGCCAGCGGGCGAAATCCTGCGGATCTATCACTACCGGCATCCGGTCATGGCTATGGGCGATGTCGGTATTGGCGTTGACGGTCAGGATGGCGCCGGTGTCCATTTCGGAACCGCCCGGCTCGGCATAGGTCTCGATCAGCCCGGCGAAGGCGACAAGTCCGCCATGCCTCGGCCGCACCCAATAGGGCTGCCCCCTCTTGCCGCCTGATTGACGCCATTCGTAGAAGCCGGAAGCCGGCACCAAAGCGCGGCGATGGCGCATGGCGGTGCGAAACGAGGCCTTTTCCGTTGCTCCCTCCGAGCGCGCGTTGAACAGCAGCGGAAACTCACGCGTGTCCTTCACCCAGGCCGGGATCAGCCCCCAACGCACCAACATCGACCGCCGGTCGGGCTGGTTCGACCCTGGCGCCTGCGGCAAGCCTGCAATCGCCATCAGGACCGGCTGCGTCGGCGCGATGTTGTAGCGGGCCGGAAAATCCTCCAGCTCCGCCAAACCGAGAAAAGCGGCAGTCTGGTCCGGCGTGGCGGTCAAGGCAAAGCGTCCGCACATAAGCTAAACTCGTTGAAACGGTCGAATGCGAAGGTGGCGATGGAACTGGCGTTGCGCAACCGCTAATGCTTCTTCACGCCGACCGGTCCACAACCGGCTGCAGCGGATGACGATCGGAGATCCATGGACGAAATGCGCAAGATTCTGCCGGCTGTCTCGGTCGCCATTGTCCGCGGCGACACGGTGCTGCTGGTCAAGCGGGCGCGGCAGCCTTCGCAAGGATTTTACGCGTTTCCAGGCGGCAAGGTCGAGGTCGGCGAAACGCTGGAACAAGCCGCGCAACGCGAATTGCTGGAGGAAACCGGGTTGCATGCGCACAACTACCGCGCACTTCGGGAAATCCACATCGACGGCGGCAGCGACGGGCACCCGGTCGACTATCTGCTGACGGTGTTCGGCGCTACCTATGCCGGCGGCGAGCCCGTGGCCAGCGAGGACGCCGAGAACGCCGCCTTCTATACGCTCAGCGAAATGACGGCGCTGCCGCTTGCCGCTTCGGTGTTTGCCGTTGCCGAAGAATTGCTCAGGAATGCAGGGGCGTAACCTCCAAAATCGCCTTGCAGGCGACAGATTGTTTGACCACATAGACTCATGATCCGCGCATCGCTTTTCCTTGCAGCTTGCCTCGCCGCCAGTACGGCATTCGGGGCGCGGCCGGCTCTGGCCGCCGAGTCGCCGTTCGAGCCGGGGCTGATGCGGCTGGCGGAGGTGCTTGGATCGCTGCATTTCCTGCGTAATCTGTGCGGCGAGAAGGGCGACCAGTGGCGGGTCGAGATGGAGAAGCTGATTGCTTCGGAAAATCCGGACTCGGAGCGGCGCGCCCGCTTCATCGCCAGCTTCAACCGCGGCTACCGCTCCTTCGGCGGCACCTACACGCAGTGTACCGCCTCGGCGACCGAAGCCATCAGCCGCTATATGAAGGAAGGCGAGACGCTCTCGCGCGACATCGCGTCGCGCTACGGCAACTGACCTTGACACCTCGCTGCTTGTCCGGTGGCGCCTTAATCCTTGTGTTGCACTTTTGCAACGGTATTAACGAAACGTTACGGGGCGGATGTGGAATTAACTCAAACTGAAGGTTTTCATCCCGCTCGCCGGCCTAATCGGCTAAGTTTGAATCGGATCGAACGCAGGTTTGCAAAACGTGACGAGCCCTTGTCGAAACGATCCTAGAAATGTCGTATTTACAAGTACTTACTTAACCTGCGTGTAAAAAGGGACAGCCCAAGCCTGATCCGCATCTGCCGGATCGCCGCTTGAAAAGGGTGGACATCGCAATGGAACATGCCGTCAACGACATCGACGCGCTGGTCAGGGAAGAAAAGCGCCTGACCGCTGTGGAAAGCCACAGCGAGGCCTGGGCGGAAGGGCTTTCGGCAGGAATCGAGCCGGAAATCATCGCCGAGGCGGCCCTTGAAACGGCGTTCGGTGAAATGCTGCGCGCCAATGGCGAGACCTCGGCCCTTGCCCTGCTCGACCGCATGCGTGAAAAGGTGATAGCCGGGGCCTTCGAACCAGGACGGCTGCGGCACTGAACCGGCATCAGGCTCTTTGACGACGGCGTGCCGCTTGGGCGGTCATGCCCCGGGCACCTGGGCGGGCCTGGGCATCTGGACGGAATCATGGAGAGGCAGGCGGTGAATTTTTCGACGTCAGGCCAGCCGCGTGGCTTGGCCCTCAGCATCCGGCTCGTCGCTTTTTGCGCCGCGGTCCCTCTGGCTTTTTGCCTCGCAAGCAGCCCTGCTTATGCGCTGAGTGAAATCAAGCGCGAGGACCTGCCCTCGCCAGTCACGCCGCCCGCCGATGACGACATGTCGCCGCCCGGAACCGCGGTGCCGATGCCCGATCCGCTCGGCACGACACCGCCTGCGACCAACCAGCCGAGGCCCCCCGACGAGCGGGAACAGGTCGAACCGGAGGGGCCAAAAGACGATGGTGGCATGGCCAATCCGCAAGCCGATCCGGATGAACCCTTGCCCGAGGTCGTCTACGATCTCGGCAAGCTGCCGGAGCCGGTCAGGCGCATGCACGATTTGATCCTCGAGGCCTGCAAGAGCGGCGACATCGAAAAGCTCCGGCCGTTGATCGGCCAGGGCGATACGATGACCCAATTGTCGCTGAGCGAGATCGAAGGCGACCCGATCACCTTCCTGAAAGGTCTTTCGGGCGACACGGAAGGCCAGGAGATCCTCGCCATCCTGGAAGAGGTGCTCAGTGCCGGCTATGTCCATGTCGATGCCGGCACGCCGCAGGAGCTCTATGTCTGGCCATATTTCTTCGCGCTGCCGCTGGACAAGCTCGACGCCAGGCAGCGGGTCGAGCTGTTCAAGATCGTCACCGCCGGCGACTATGACAGCATGAAGCAGTTCGGCGCCTACATCTTCTACCGCGTCGGCATCACGCCGGACGGACAGTGGACATTCTTCGTCGCCGGGGATTGAGCGGCATTGCCCTTCCTACCCTCAAGCCCGCTTAGAGCATCGGAGTGGGTCCCCGCTTTGGGAAAGCCGATGCTCAAAGAAAGAGATAGACTGGCGGTCCGATCGATTTGAAAGTCCGCCGCTCTAGACCGGCAGCGCCTCGGAAAACTCCACAGCCTTGCCCTGCCCTGGCGTGACGATCTCGCCTTCCCACATCACGCGGCGGCCGCGGACGACTGTTCCGACCGGCCACCCGGTTACTTCTCTGCCGTCATAGGGCGTCCAGCCGGCCTTGGAGCCGGCCTGCGCATTGGTGATGGTTTCGCGGCGCTTCAGATCGACGATGGTGAAATCGGCGTCGTAGCCGGCGGCGATGCGGCCTTTCCTGGCCATGCCGAAGATACGCTGCGGGCCGTGGCTGGACAGGTCGACGAAACGTTGCAACGTCAGCCGGCCGGCATTGACGTGATCCAGCATGATCGGCACCAGTGTCTGCACGCCGGTCATGCCGGACGGCGAGGCAGGATAGAGTTTTGCCTTCTCCGCCAGCGTGTGGGGGGCGTGGTCGGAACCCAGCACATCGACAATGCCTTGTGCAATGCCGTGCCAGATGCCGTCGTGGTGGCGCGATGCGCGCACCGGTGGGTTCATCTGGATCAGCGTGCCAAGCCGCGCATAATCGTCCAGGCTCAGCGTCAAGTGATGCGGCGTCGCCTCGCAGGTCGCGACGTCCTTGTGCTGTTCGAGGAAGGCGATCTCCTCTGCGGTCGAGATGTGCAGCACGTGAATCCGGGCGCGAACCTGGCGCGCGATGCGCACCAGGCGCTCGGTGCAGCGCAAGGCGGCGATCTCGTCGCGCCACACCGGATGCGAGGACGGATCGCCCTCGATGCGCTCACTCAGCCGCTCGCGCAACCGGAACTCGTCCTCGGAATGAAAGGCGGCCCGACGGCGCGTATTCCTCAGAATCGAGGCGACGCCCACATCGTCCTCGACCAAAAGGTCGCCGGTGGACGAGCCCATGAATACTTTTATGCCGGCAGCACCGGGTAGCCGCTCCAGTTCGCCGGCATCCCCAGCATTGTCGCGGGTGCCGCCGACCCAGAAGGCAAAGTCGCAATGCATGCGGCCGGTGGCGCGCCGAACCTTGTCGGCAAGGGCTGCTTCGCTGGTGGTCAGCGGGTTGGTGTTGGGCATCTCGAAGACCGCGGTGACGCCGCCCAGCACCGCTGCCCGCGAGCCTGTCTCCAAATCTTCCTTGTGCTCCAGCCCTGGCTCGCGGAAATGCACCTGGCTGTCGACGACGCCGGGCAGGATGTGCAGGCCACGACAGTCGACCGTCTCGCCGGCTGATGCCTGGCCGAGATCGCCGATGGCGGCGATGCGCCCGCCGTTGATGCCGATGTCGCGCCGGCCCTCGCCATCGTGGTTGACCACCGTGCCGCCTGTCAGGATGAGGTTGTAGGTCGTGGCCATGCTGATCCGGTCTCTTGCGGGGGGAGTGTCAGCGGCTTACGTAATGGCCGACTGTTTTGCAAGATCAGGTTCTTTTTCCGCCCATGCCCTTCGCCCAATTGAAAGACCGCGCCCTCATTTCCGTGTCAGGCCCGGATGCCGAGATTTTTTTGCAGAACATTCTGACCACCGACCTCGACGCACTGGCTGCGGGCGAAGCAAAACCTGGCGCCTTGCTGACGCCGCAAGGCAAGATCCTGTTCGACTTCCTGATCTCCCGCGCTGGCGAGAATTCCTTCCGCCTCGAATGCCGAGCCGATATATCAGACGATTTCATGCGCCGGCTGATGCTCTACAAATTGCGCGCCAAGGTCGAGATCGCCAAGTTAGATCAGGGGCTTGTCACCGTCGCGTGGGGAAGTGATTCAACCACTTCGCAAGCTGATTCAACGCCGGTTGCCGATGCACGGTTCCGCGACGCGTCCGTGACGCGCTGTTATGGCGGCACGGCGGAGGGCGGCGACCCGGCCGCATGGCAGGCTCTGCGCATCGCCCATGGGATTGCCGAAAGCGGCTGCGACTATCCGCTCGGCGACGCCTTCCCCCATGATGTGCTGCTCGACGAGACCGGCGGCGTCGGCTTCAGGAAGGGCTGCTATGTCGGCCAGGAGGTGGTCTCGCGCATGCAGCATCGCGGCACCGCCAGACGGCGGGTGCTGATCGTTTCGGCCGAACGGCCCCTGCCCGCTCCTGGCGCCGAACTGACAGTTTCCGGGCGACCGGTCGGCACGCTTGGCACTGCCGCCGGCACGGCAGGCCTCGCCATAGCCCGTATCGACCGCGTCAAGGCAGCGCTCGACGCCGGCCAGCCGATCATGGCGGAAGACGTCCCTGTGTCGCTCGCCATCCCTGCCTGGGCGAAGTTCACCTTCCCGCAGCAACCTGTCGGCGCGGAGGAGACCTGATGGCGGCCGACCGTGCCGGCGCGCCGCCGCGCGCTTGGCAGCGCATGCTGTCGGGCCGGCGGCTCGATCTGCTCGACCCCTCGCCGCTCGACATCGAGATTTCGGACATCGCCCATGGGCTTGCCCGCGTCGCCCGCTGGAACGGCCAGACCAGCGGCGACCACGCCTTTTCCGTCGCCCAGCATTCGCTGCTGGTCGAGGCGCTTTTCGGCGAGCTGGTGCCAGACGCCCCGGCCGACGCGCGGCTGGCGGCTTTGCTGCACGACGCGCCGGAATATGTCATCGGCGACATGATCTCACCGTTCAAATCGGTGATGGGCGGCAGCTACAAGGAGTGCGAGCTGAGGCTGCAGCGCGCCATCCATCTGCGCTTTTCGCTGCCGGTCGAACCTAGCGCGGGCCTGCGCAAGGAGATCAAGCGCGCAGACCAGATCGCCGCCTATTTCGAGGCGACGCTGCTTGCCGGCTTTTCGACCGCCGAGGCGACCGAATTCTTCGGCCGGCCGCGCGGCTTCAATGCCGACCGCTTCGATTTCACACCGCGTTCGGTGACCTGGGCGCAAAACGCGTTCCTCGAACGGTATGCGGCGATCGAGAGATCGCGGCGCCAAACGGTGCAGCCGGCCGACTGAAAAAACGGTAAATTAACCGGAAAGGACAACAGTACCGTGTTCGATCACGGTCTGCAGGCGCGCCTCATGTCCGTCACTCATGCCAAGGCTGGTTCGCCCGTCCGCGGACGGAGGGCCGAAGGCATAGGCCTGCCGCGACGGATAGAAAACGAACTGCGCAAGCAGAATGATCGTTTTTCGGCCGCCGTCGAGAACATGTCGCATGGCTTGGCCATGTTCGATGCCGACGAGCACATGATCATCTGCAACGGCAATTATATCAGCATCTTCTGCCTCGACGCCGAGATCGTGCGGCCCGGCATCCGGTTTTTCGACATTCTCCAGCACAGCGTCGACATCGGCGTCGCCTCGCACAGCGCCGAAGAACTTTATGCCATCCGCAAGCCCTATATCGACCAGGCGAAACCTTCGACCTATGAGGAAACGCTGTCGGATGGGCGCATAGTTAACATCTCGCACCGGCCGCTTGCATCAGGGGGCTGGGTGTCGATCTATGAGGACATCACCGAGCAACGGCGTGCCGAACAGGAACTGAAGGAGCAGCACCGCCGTTTCGACGCAGCACTCGCCAACATGTCGCAAGGCCTTTTGATGTATGACTCGGACGGCAGGCTGATCGTGCGCAACGAACGTTTCCTGGAACTCTACCACGTGACGCCGGCCGACATTCCGCTTGGCATGGGCCACCGCGACGCGCTCGAGCAACTCGTCCGCCTGGGTCTCTATGCAGAGATCGACATCGACAGCGAAATCTCGAAAACCGCGGCCTGCCTTCAAGCCGGAGAAATGCGGTCGAACTACCGCCATCTTGCCGATGGCAGAACCCTTTTGGTCGTGCGACGGCCGATGAGTGGCGGCGGATGGGTCGCAACCTTCGACGACGTTACCGAGCGCCGCCGCGTCGAAGAGCGCATGACCCACCTTGCGCATCACGACACGCTGACCAACCTGCCCAATCGCTCAATGTTCCGCGAACGGCTCGATCAGGCCTTGGATGAGGCCACGGACCTGGCGATATTCTCGCTCGACCTCGATCGCTTCAAGGCCGTCAACGACACCTGGGGGCATCCGGCCGGCGACTGGCTGCTGAAATGCGTGGCCGAGCGGCTGCAACGTTGCCTACGCAACGAAACGGACGTAGTCGCTCGTTTCGGCGGCGATGAGTTCGTCATCATCCAGTCCAATACCAAAGGTGCCGGCGACGCGGAAAAACTGGCAAGACGCATTGTCGACATCATCGGAAGGCCGTTTCGCGACAAAAGCCGCGACATGCATATCGGCATCAGCCTTGGCATCGCCCTTTTCCCCGATGACGGCAGGGATGCCGACACGCTGCTGAAAAACGCCGACATGGCCCTCTACAGGGCGAAAAGCGAAGGACGCAACGTCTATCGCTTCTTCGAGCCAGGCATGGATGTGATGGTGCGGGCACGACGCGCACTCGAAACCGATCTGGAGGCAGCGCTGCGGCGGCAGGAATTCGAGCTCGACTTCCAACCCATCATGAACATCGCTTCCGGCGAAATCGTCGGCGCCGAAGCCCTGATGCGGTGGCACTCGCCGGCACGCGGCTTGGTGCCGCCAGACGACTTCATCCCGGTCACCGAAGAGATTGGGCTGATCGTGCCGCTGGGAGAATGGGCGCTGAGGAACGCCTGCACAGTTGCGGCGGGCTGGCCGCATGGGCTGCGTATCGCGGTCAATGTCTCGGCTGTGCAGATCAAAAGCGGCACCTTTGCCCGCAGCGTGATCTCCGCGCTGGCATTTTCCGGCGTGCCGGCCGATCGGCTTGAACTGGAAATCACCGAAACGGTGCTGATGGATGAGAGCGATACCGTGCTCAAGACGCTCAGCCAGTTGCGCGACCTCGGCATCCGTATCGCGCTGGACGATTTCGGCATCGGTTATTCGTCGCTCAGCTATCTCCGCCGCTTCCCGGTCGACAAGATCAAGATCGACCGCTCCTTTATTCGCGACATCGACAAGCGCGACACGGCCGCGATCGTGCGGACGGTCATCGGCCTCGGTGCCCAACTTGGGATCACCGTCACCGCCGAGGGCGTCGAAACCGAAGCCCAGCTGGAGTTCCTGAGCAGGGAAGGCTGCGTCGAGGCCCAGGGCTATTTGATCGGCGCACCGTCGAAGGCGGCGGACATCAATCCCCTGCCGAAGTCGCGCGCCGCGATCAGGCAATCCGGCTAAGTGCGACAGGCCAGACGAGCCAGTCAAAGGTGTCCGCTCAATGCCTCCACCATGTCCTTGTTCGTCGCCACAGGAACGATCTCGAATTCGACCAGATCCGCCCATTCGACGACCCACTGTTGCAGGAGCGTGACGTCATCGGCCTCCACCAGCAGGAAGCAGCGGCTCATATCCGCCGCGATCCAGCTGTGGTGCACCAGAAGCGCGTCCGGCTTCAGGCGGCCCTGGTCGCCGAAGCGACGGTAGATCTCCTTGCGATCACAGCCGCGAAAATCCTCGGTCACAAAAAACAGCATCTCTGTCCCCCTCTCGGATGATTATCGCCCCGGCCGGTCGAGCCGCTCCAGGAACCACTGCGTCAGCCGCACCCAGACCTCATCTTTTTCGCCGGAATCCTCCCAGCCATGGTCGAGGTTGGGATTGTCGTTGACCTCGATGACGAAGACACCGTCCTTGGTCTCCTTGAGGTCCACCCCGTAGAGGCCATCGCCGATACAGCGCGCGGCCCTCACCGCCGTCTCGATGACATGGGCCGGCGCCTCTTTCAAGGTAAAGGTCTTGATGCCGCCCTGGTCGGGCTTGCCGTTGGCCTTGTGGTTGACGATCTGCCAGTGCTTTTTGGCCATCAGATAGTGCACGGCAAACAGAGGCTGGCCGCCGAGCACGCCGACGCGCCAGTCATATTCGGTCGGAATGAATTTCTGCGCGATCAAGAGATCGGAATCCTCCAGCCATTCGGTGGCTAGCGTCTTCAGCTCCTCGAAGGTGGCGCATTTCTTGACGCCGCGTGAAAACGACGAGTCCGGGATCTTCAGCACCAGCGGAAAGCCCAGCGTCTGCGCCGCGACTTCGAGATCCGAGGTGCCGGCGATCATCACCGTCGGTGGCACCGGAACCTTGTTGTAGGTCATCAGCTCGTTAAGATAGACCTTGTTGGTACAGCGGATCATCGACAGCGGATCATCGATGACAGGCATGCCTTCCTGCTGGGCGCGGCGCGCGAAGCGATAAGTGTGGTTGGAGATCGAAGTGGTCTCGCGGATGAACAGCGCGTCGTAGTTGGCGAGTTTGGCCAAATCCTTTTTGGTGATCGGCTCGATTTCGACGCCCATCTTTTCGGCGATCTTGGCCCAGTAGCGCAGCGACGAGATCTCCGATGGCGGCAACTCCTCGTGCGGATCGACCAGCGTGGCGAAGGTGTAGCGCGCCGGTGTGCGGCCTTTGGTGTCACGCCACTCGCGGTTGGTGTAGGTCTCGAGGCACTGAAGAAAGCGCTTTTCTTCCTCCTCGGTCATCCTGGCCAGCGGATGGAAGCCGATCTTGCGGATCGACGCCCATTCGGAGCTGTCCGTGATGTGGACTTCCAGTGCCGGCGCGCGAAACCAATCGAACAAAAGCTTGGCAAAGCGATCCCATATCCTCGACGGGCCGATGCCGAAGAAGATGCAGACTTTTTGCGGAAAGGCGCCGCCCAGATCCTTGCGGCACTTGTTGAGCGCGAGTTCCAGCTCCGGCAGCGCGTGATCGTAGAGCTTGCGCTCGGACAGGTCGATCATCGTCTCGACCGTCGGGATGACCTTGTGTCCGCGCGAGCCGGCGAGCAGCGAGGCATAGTAGCCGCGGCTTTGATAGCCGTAATTGTTCGACAGGTTGATGACCTTCGGCCGCTGGCCGCGAAACAGCGCCGGATGGGCAAGGTAGTCGCGATTGGTGATGATCTTGTGCGGTGTCGCCACCTGATCGAGATCGTTCTGCCGGCCGGTAAGGATGACCCAGGTCATTGTCTGTCGCGCTTTCCGAGGGTAATGGCGGCACGCAATCCGTCGCGGCCGAACTGCGCCATGTTCATAAAGATGCCGTAAGGCACGGGAATATTGGCGGCATCAAGAATGGTCTCCTGTTTCTCGTCTTCGACCCAGGGATCGTGGATCAGGATATGGTCGCCGTCGTCGCCGATGGCCAGCACCCAGTGCGGAACCTTCTTGCCGAACATCAGGAAGCCGCTGATCAGGACCAACACCAGTTTCCCCTCGGCGATCGCGGTGCGGATATCGTCTATGGCGAATGGACGGTAATTCACCGGGATGCCGTAAAGTTCCGCGCGCCGGCGAAAGTCGACCTGCGCCAGTTCCATCACCCGGCGCTTGTCTTGGCTGCGCACCGACTGCAGGAACAGCGCGCCATGGAAGGAGACATATATCTCGGCAGAGAGCCCGCTTTCGTGGCCGGCAACGGCGAGGCCGAACGGCTCACAGCCGCCAGGCCCCGACATCATGAAAACGGTGGTCGCCTCGCGCCACAAACGGATTTCCATGACTGGGTCGGGCACGAAGCCGGGCTCGAAATTGGCCATTGCCATCATCAGGCAGCACGGGCCGCAGGTGAATTCGCAGGTCTGCTGGTAGAACGGCACCTTGGTGGCGACCGGAATGTCGCCGCGCAAAGTCTTTTCGTAGCGCAGCGCCGTGGCGCCGTCCTCGTAATAGCCCGGTTCGCGGCCGATCTTGCGGTAGCCGCTCTGCTCGTAGATGCGAATGGCTCGGCTGTTGTCCTCGCGCACCTCGAGGCGCAGCATCATGCGGTTGTGTTCGAAGGCGGTCTCCTCCGCCGATGCCAGCAGCATGCGGCCAATGCCGAGCCCGCCGAAAAAGGGACCGATGGCGATGGAATAGAGCCGCGCGACGCCGCTGCCTTTGCGAAACAGCACGACCGCATAGCCGGCGACGCGGCCGTCGCTTTCGGCAACCAGCAGCTCGGCACTTTCGCGTTCGATCAGCTGGCGAAAGGAGCGGCGGGATATGCGGTCGCTCGAGAAAACAGCCTTCTCGATGACGGCGAGGTCATCGACGTCGGACGCGCGGGCCTTGCGAATCTCGGCAGGCATGCGGGCTCGGAAAACCTCGATTGGGTTGTGGAAAAGACCCTGGTCAGAAGTGTCGACAACACAGCCGAAGCGCCAGCATCCGTCAAGCGCTATCGCACTTCGATTCGGGCCGAATTGTGACAGTTTCGGCGGGCGCATGACGCCGAAAATCGAAATCGATTTTCGGAAGGATCATGCGCAAAATTAAAGTGCTACAGTGGTCCTTTGCGCGTCCAAAGGACGCGCGGCGCTGTAGACGCAAGCTTTGAAAAATTGGGTCTTCAGCTGGCCAGCCCGGCCAGAAGCTGGCTGTAGGCGCTCTTCGCCACCGCAGTCAGCTGCGCGCGCGGTAGCGAGCCGACGACGGCGCAGCCATAGCCCTTATCCAGCCAGTAGACGGCCTCGGGGCCGTTCTCTTCCGACCCGTAGGTGCCCTTGGCCTTCTCGGCCGATTCAGCCGTGACGAACAGCGAGATGCGCTCGCCCTTGTCGTCCTCATAAAGCAGCATCGCAGCCTTGCTCTCGCCAGCAGGCAGCAGCCGGCCGCCGACGAGTTGGAACCCTTCCGCCGCCAGATTCGGTGCGACCAGCTTCAGGCCGACCCTATTGGACAGCCAAGTCTGCAGATGATCCTTGTCGCTGGCGGGCACTTCCACCGCATGCCGCTGCTCGGCGGCATAGATGACATGGGCTGCGATCGCCTGCTCGGCGAGCTGGTCCTCGGCCGGCTCTTCCAGACCGAGATGGTCGATGCCGGCGACATAACCACCAACACCGCCGATGGCCAGCACCGCCGCCGCCGCAGCCGCCAGCCACCAGCGCGAGCGCGATGCCGCCGTCTTGACCGGCGCCTCGCCGAACACGATCTTTTGCAACCGCGCCGGCACCGGCTCGTCGAGCACGCCGGCGAAAGCGGCACGAAGGGCTGCGCGGTCGGCGACGTAGCGGGCGCTTCTCGCCTTCAATTCAGGATTGGCATCGAGCCAGGCGTCATACGCCACGCGCTCGTCGCCCGGCAACTCGCTGTCGAGCGCCATGTGGATGTCGCGTTCGGAAAAACCGCGCCGGGTCATTTCTCGACGATCCTTATCGCCCGGCGGCGCGCGGCGTCATCCAGCAGGCCGCGCAACTCATCACGCCCGCGCGCGATGCGCGACATCAGCGTGCCGGCTGGCACGCCGAGGATGGTCGCGGCCTCGGCATAGGAAAAGCCTTCGATGGCGACCATGACCAGTGCCGCGCGCCGGTCGGGGCTGATCGCCTGCAATGCGTCGATAATCTCGCGCGAGGCGATGCTCTCCACTTGCTCGGCGGGTGCTGCCTGCGCTTCGCCCGCTTCCAGCGGCAGCATCGCGGCTTCGCCACGCCGGTTCACCTTGCGCATCTGGTCGATGAATAAATGATGCATGATCGTAAACAGCCACCTCCTGGGGCTTTCTCCAGTCTGCCAGTTGTCGAGCCGCACAAGCGCCCGCTCGAGACAGTCCTGAACGAGATCGTCGGCGGAATCGCGGTCACGCAGCAGCGAGCGCGCATATCGGCGCAGGCGCGGTATTTCGCCCAGGATTGCTGCCTTCTTTTCGTCCATGACCGCTGGTTCTGAGGTGCCTTGTTCATCCGATTGAACGCGCCTTCGCGGCGCGGCGCAAGCGGCCAGCGCGAAGCGGTCCGCCGCCCTGGTCACCCAAGCAACAAGCTAACGCGGCCGGCGGGCGATTTATTCCCGGTTAAATTGAAAACTGTTAGCTATTGCTCGTCTGAAGCTTTTCCCTCGCCGCTCTTGTCAACAGCCGCTGATAGAACAGGCCGATGCCGATCAGCACCGCGCCGAGGCCGATGAAGGACAGCGCCCTCAGCACGCCTTCCAGTTCCGACATGTCGAAGAGGAAGACCTTCAACACGGCGACCGAGATCAGCGCGGCCGACGCGATGCGCAGCACCTGCGACTTGAGCCAGACGCCGGCGGTAAGCAGCGCCACACCAATGATCAGCCACAGCGCGGAATAGGTGTAGGTTTCAAGCTGGCCAAGGCCGCTCCACAGGCCGATGAACTCGCCCTTGAACAGCCGCCTCACCGACAGCGTCGCATAGACGAAAGCGAGCAGTGCCGCCACCAGCGCCAGCATCGCGGCATACCATTTCGGCCGCTTGTCTCTGGCATAGAGCGCGAGCCCCCCAGCAGCCACGGCCGGCAAGAGATAGGCGAGAAACAAAAGGTTGAACACCGGGATCTCGCCCGTCGATTCGTCAGTAAGCAGCGGGTTCAGCGCCAGAAAATGCTGGATGACGATGAAAGCGACCGAGACCACGCCCGCAGCAAGCGAGCCATAGCGCAGCACCGAGCTTGGCGAGCGCATGTCGATGGCGATCAGGATGGCGCCGGCGCCGATGGCGATCAGCGTGTAGATCGCCTGTTCGGCGAGTGTCGCAGCACCCGTGTCGATGACGCCGCCATGCATAGCGTGGCGCACCAATATGGCAATCGTGAGCAGCGCAAATAGCGCAGCGCCCGCTTCCATGGCGAGGCGCGGCCGGCCATTGGTGGTGCGGGCGAGCTGCCACGCTGTAAAGCCAAAGGCGAGCGCCGGAACGCCGTATCCCGGCATCAGCCAGTTGAATACCGGCGTCGTCGACAGGAATTGGGCGCCGACGATTGTCGGATCGAAGGCGACGCGGCCGAGTACGGCAATGACCGCGCCGACCGAAATCCAGCCGAGCACCGGATAGGCGCGCCAGCGGGTGGCCAGCGCCGGCACAATGGCCGCGGCACCCAGCAGAATCGTGGTCCAGCCGGACCCGAAAGCCATGTAGATCATCAGCAAGGCGGCGACTGCTGCCCCACCAAGCGCGAACGAGACGGCAGCACCGCCCCTTAGCGGCGGCTCCTCACCGCGCGCGATCCACTCGCCGCCGGTGGCGAAGACCACGACCAGAAGGGCTGCAAACGCCGCGTAGACAAGATCGCGGTCGAGATTGCCGAAAGTGAACCAGAGCGCCAACAGAATGACCAGCGGTGCGACAATGCCCCATGCCGCCCATGAGGCGGCTCGGATGTGAGCCGATGCGGCAGATTTGCGCGCAGCCCAGAATCCGGCGCCGATAAACATAAGTCCAAGAAAGATACCGATCCTGAGCATCAGCGTATCGGCAACTGCAGCCGGCAGACCTTCGACGTCGAGAACGCCACCTGAAAAGTCTGAAGCGACGGAGGCTGGCGGAATGATGCCGAGATAGACCAGCACCGTCGCCAGCCCTGCGGCGTGCAGAAGCGCCAGCGCCAGCGGCCGGTAGAGCGCTATCGCGACCAGGGCTGCGATAAGGGCTGCTCCCGGCAGAGCATCGCCGGCAGCGAATGCCGGGTCGACGAACAGCGCCATCGCCGAAAGGCCGACGAAGAAGCCAGGTGCGATCGACGGCCAGTCGAAGCCCCTGGCGGGCTCTGCTTCGCCACCGCGACGGCCGAGCCAGACGAAGGCGAGCACGGCCAGGGTCACCGCATTGATGAAGAGGATGACGGGCAGGTTCGTGCCCGGCGCATCAGTCATGTAAAGAATGGTCCAGAGGCCGGTGCCGACGAACGCTGCCGCCATCAGCAATTTCCAGTCGCGCAGGCGGGCGATGACGCCGGTGGCGGCGAGCACGATCGCCAAATAGCCGAACAGCGCCCAAGGATTCGGCGCGTGCGAGGCGACCAGCATCGGCGTCACCACCGCGCCGAGCAGGCCGATGCCGGCCAGCGCCTGGCCGTGGACGAGGGCGGCCGCGATGGTCGCCACACCGATGGCGCCGAGCAGCGTGAAGGCGAGCGCCGGCCCGATGAAGCCGTAAACGCCATGCGCGGCATAAACCGTGCCGAACAGGATGAAAGCACCGGCCGCCGTCAGGATCGCCGGAATATAGGCGCCGGCGACGCCCTGCACCGGCACCCTGAAGCCGGTGCGGCGGATGAACTCGCCAACGGCGACCAGCACCAGCCCGAGCATTGCTGCCATGCTCAGCCGCACGCCGGGACCGAAAATGCCGGCCTCGATGGTGTAGCGGATCAGGAACAGGCCGCCCAGCGCCAGCGCGATGCCGCCGACCCAGACCGCCCATCGGGTGCCGAGCGCCGTTTCGATGTCGGGTTTTTGCGTCGCTTTCGCCGTCACGGCGGCCGGTTGCGCTGGTGCAGATCCAGCCGGCGCCGCTTCGCCCGCAGCCCACGGTCCGGATGCAAT
This sequence comes from Mesorhizobium sp. f-mel, assembly GCF_053850215.1. Lineage (NCBI taxonomy): Bacteria > Pseudomonadati > Pseudomonadota > Alphaproteobacteria > Hyphomicrobiales > Phyllobacteriaceae > Mesorhizobium > Mesorhizobium sp. f-mel. The sequence continues at coordinate 18,257 of NZ_JBSPTO010000009.1, read as the reverse complement.
CTCCGCGGCCTCAACCTCTGTGGACGGCTTTTCCTCAGCCTCGCCCGCCGATGACGGGACAATATCGGTCACGGCCCCAACTGCCGCGTCTGCTGGCTTGCTGTCGTTTGCGGCCGGTTCTACCGGCTTGGCCTGCGGCGGGGCCACATGCGCGCCCGAAAGCACGAGGCTGCGCAGCGCACCAAGTTCGCGCTCGATCAGGCCGATGCGGCTCTGCTGGCGCGAGATAATGACGAATAGCGCGATGATCGCGACTAGGCCGATCAGGCTTTCGAACATGGCGGTTCCCCCAAACCAAGCCAGTAGTTACTTACAAATACGGCGGCCAGACGGCCACACTACAGCGCCGCGCGTCCTTTCGGACGCGCAAAGGACGCTGTAGCGCCTTAATTTTCCGCATGATCCTTTCCGAAAATCTATTCGATTTTCGGGGTCATGCGGCAGTCAGCGCGCCGCCAGATTGGCGGCCGGAAAGATCGAGCACGTTTCGGTGCCGAAAGCCAGCAGCTTGCCGTTGGCATCCTTCAGCGTTGCTTCCGAAACCGCCAATGTGCGGCCCTTGTGCACCACCCTGCCCTCGCACACCACCTCGCCGGTCTTCGCGTGATCGGCCGTGTCAGGTTCACCTTGAACTCCGCCGTCGTATAGACCTCGCCCTTGTCGAGCAGCGTTTGCACCCGCAGGCAAGAGCCGAATCCAGCAGCGTCGCGGCCCAGCCGCCATGCACCCACCCAGCGGATTGAGATAGCGCTCGTTCGGCAGGCCGCGGAACACCGCGCGTCCTTCCGACACTTCGGTCAGGTCGAAACTGAGCTGGAACGAAATCGGCGGCGCCGGGTATTGTTGTCGATGATGCGCTGGAGCAATTCCAGGCCGGTATATCTAGAGATGTCGCCGTGCGGAATGGTGCGGAGGCCGAGCGGCGAGACCCGGCCGAGTTCCACTTCGCTCATGTAATGTTTTCTCCGGCGGCGGTCTCGGCGCCAATCTCCTTGCCCGCCGCGTGGTGCTTGCGCACGGCGGCGAGGAAGCCGGCGCGGGCACCGGGCGCCTCGATCCCGCGCGGCTCGTAGACATGGCGGGTAAAAAAGAAGCCGGTCAGCCGGAAGGCATCCTCGATCGCCGCCGGATCGGCGCGCAGGCCGGAGCCGCGCTGCAGGAATGCGGGGAGCACCAGCATCTTGTCGCGCCAAGGCGCGCCTGCGGCGCGTGACACGGCGCGCCCGGATTTCGGCGAGACATAGGCGAGGTCCTGCCTGGCGCCGGTCGCAGCACACTGGCTGAGATCGAGGCCGAAGCCGAGTTCGTCGAGAATCAGCAACTCGAAGCGCGCCACCAGCTCGCCGGCGGCGTCCGTATCGTAGAGGTGGGCGATCATCACGGCCAACGTCTCGTAGAGGCCGCCATGAGCGTCGCGCTCGGGCAGCAGGCGCAGATGCGCAGCCATGGTTTGCAGCCCATAGATGGCGACGGCGCTGTCCATCAGCCGGGCGGCGTTCATCTCGATCGCTTCGGCCTGAAAGGTGCCAAGATGTTCGTCGAGCCGCGCCCGCCACAACAGGTCGACACGGTTGCCGGGCTGCAGAACGGGCTGCTGCTTGCGCGAGCGGCCGCCGCGCACAAGGCCGAGGTGGCGGCCATGCGCACGAGTCATGACCTCAAGAATGGCGCTGGTTTCGCCATGCTTGCGGGTGCCGAGAATGATTCCCTCGTCGCGCCACTCCATCAACGGAGCTTGTCACCGCTTCGATGGCGAAATCAAGATTGGGTTTTGGGCAGGGCGCTGGTGATCGGCAAGCACTCGGCAGGGAAATTGCGTGGCGTCCAACCGGCTCAGGAGAGCTGTGTCGATAGTGACGTTAATATGGAAACTCCAGCCCCATCTCGCGATAGCGTTCGGGGTCGTCGCCCCAGTTCTCGCGCACCTTGACGAACAGGAAAAGATGCACCTTCTGTTCGAGGATACCGGATATCTCCATGCGTGCCGCCTGGCCGATGGCACGGATCGTCTCGCCCTTGTGGCCGAGCACGATCTTCTTCTGGCTGTCACGCTCGACATAGATGGTCTGGTCGATGCGCACCGAGCCGTCCTTCTTCTCCTCCCATTTCTCGGTCTCGATATGGGAGGAATAGGGCAGTTCCTGATGCAGCCTGAGATAGAGCTTTTCGCGAGTGATCTCGGCCGCCAGCTGACGCATCGGCAGGTCGGAGATCTGGTCTTCCGGGTAATACCAGGGGCCGGCAGGCAGGGTTTCCGAGAGATAGTCGAGCAGGTCCTTGCAGCCCGACCCGGTTAGCGCCGAGACCATGAAAGTGCGCTTGAAGGGCACTTTTTCGTTGGCTGCCGCCGACAGGGCCAGCAGCGCCTCGGGCTTGACCCGGTCGACCTTGTTGAGGATCAGCACCATCGGCTGGCGGACATCCTTCAGCCGTTCGAGGATCGCGTCGGCGTCGCCCCTGATGCCGCGCTCGGCGTCGATCAGCAACAGAACGATGTCGGCGTCCTTGGCGCCGCCCCAGGCGGTCGTCACCATCGCCGTGTCCAACCGCCGCTTCGGCTTGAAGATGCCCGGCGTGTCGACGAAGACGATCTGTGCGTTATTGTGGATGGCAATGCCGCGCACGATGGCGCGCGTCGTCTGCACCTTGTGGGTGACGATCGACACCTTGGCGCCAACCAGTTGGTTGACCAGCGTCGATTTTCCCGCATTGGGCGCGCCGATCAACGCGACGAAGCCAGAGTGCGTGGTGGTGGCTTCTGCTGCCGGCGGAACGTCTTCGGTGGCGGTCATGCCGCGCTCCCCTTGCTTAGCCAGACGCCTTCGCGCAACAGCAGTGCAGTAGCGGCGGCTTGCTCGGCCTCGCGCTTGGAGCGCCCGCTGCCGGTCGCCGGCGGAAAGGCGCCGACCTTGACGCTGACGGTGAACAGCGGATCGTGGTCCGGTCCCTCGCGGCTGTCAATTATGTAGACCGGCACGGCGCCTGCGGCCTGATGCGCCCATTCCTGCAGTTCGGTCTTGGCATCGCGGCGGGCGGCACCGATGGCCTGCGAGCGCGGCCGCCAGTATTTGTGGATGAAGGCGCGGGCCGCCTCCAGCCCGCCGTCGAGATAAAGCACGGCGATGAGCGATTCCAGCGCATCAGCCCGCAGATTGACGCGCTTGCGCCCATCCAGGCCGCGTACGTCCGAGCCGGCACGGATCAGCTCCGGCAGGCCGATCTCCTCGGCGATCTCCGCCAGCACCTCGGCATTGACCAGCGCGTTGAGCCGGAGCGACAGCTCACCTTCGGCAGCGTCCGGATACGCCGCCAGAAGCATGTCGGCGACGACCAGGCCGAGGACGCGGTCGCCCAGGAATTCGAAACGCTCATAGTCGATGCCGGCATGGCTGCTGCGGGCGCTGGCATGGGTCAGCGCGCGCTGCAGGCGCTGGCGGTCGGCAAAGGCGTGGCCGGTGCGCTGCATGAGCGCTTCGGCGAGCGCGTCGATGGTCAGCCGTTTTGTCGCCGCCATGATCCTAATTGACGAAATGCAGCAGGCGCGACGCGCGCATCAGCGACGGCCATTTCCAGATTTCGAGCGGGCTGGCGCTGCCACCGATCGAGAAGAAGATGAGGTTGGCGCGGCCAACGAGATTGTCGTCGGGGACGAAACCGACGGTGAAGCGGCTGTCCGAGGAATTGTCTCTGTTATCGCCCATCATGAAATAGTGGCCGGGCGGCACGTCGAATTCCTGTGTGTTGTCACCGATCGAGTTGGGTATCAGGTCGAGCGTGTCATAGCTGACACCGTTCGGCAATGTCTCGCGATAGACGTCGACCGGCCCGCTCTTCTCGGTGATGTCGCGATTGTCGATCTGCCCGACCTTCTGGCGCGGCACGCCGACGCCGTTGATGAAGAGCTGGCCATCCTTGACCTGGATCTTGTCACCCGGGAGGCCGACGACGCGCTTGATGTAGTCGACGGAGGGGTCCGGCGGGAACTTGAACACCGCCACGTCGCCGCGCTTCGGCTCGGCGCCCCAGATGCGGCCCGAAAAGAGGTCCGGCCCGAACGGCAGCGAATAGCGCGAGAAGCCATAGGACCACTTGGTGACGAAGAGGTAGTCGCCTTCGAGCAAGGTCGGCCGCATCGACCCTGACGGGATAGAGAATGGCTGAAAAAGAAGCGTGCGGATGACCAGAGCGAGCAAAAGCGCCTGGACGATGACGCTGACGGTTTCGCCAAGCCCGCCGGATTTCTTCTGAGATTTTTCAGCCACGCTCATGTCGTCCTCGATTATGCGTTGGTTGGTATAGAGTCTCGGCGCGCGCTGGGCAACGTCATGCCGGTGGTCAGATGCAATCAATATGGCGCTTCTTCGACGGGCAACGCCTCGATGATCACAAAGGCTTGAGCAAGCGGAAAATCGTCGGTGATGGTGAGGTGGATCGCCGCTCTGTGGCCTTCAGGCAGGATTTTGTCCAGCTGCGCCGCCGCCCCGCCGGTCAACGCTATGGTCGGCTTGCCGCTGGCCAGGTTGACGACGCCCATGTCGCGCCAGAACACCCCTTGCGCCATACCGGTGCCCAGCGCCTTGGCGCAGGCTTCCTTGGCGGCGAAGCGCTTGGCATAGGAGGCGGCGCGGGCGCCGCGGTTTTCGGAGCGGGCCTGTTCGACCTCGGTGTAGATGCGCTGGATGAAGCGCTGGCCATGGCGCTCCAGCGATTTTTCGATGCGTCTGATATCGATCAGGTCGCTGCCGATGCCAATGATCATTCGGCGCGAACTTCCCGTCCGGCGATTCCAGCTCTGTCCGCCAGACGCAGCGAGCGCGAGAAAGAGCGGCGTGGCCACAGATAGATATGCATCCGCTCGAGAAAACCATCAGGCTTGCGGCGTCGAAAAAGCACTCTGTTCCTGTCCTGATATCAAAGCTGCCGCTCCGACCATCCCGGGCCGGGCGCGATAGCTACATTTTGCGCTTTGCGGCCGTCGAAAGGCAACAACGACCTTGATATAGCGATACGCTGGCCGCAGAACAACCGTAGCTGCATGCCGTCCGCTGCTGTCGCCTGCGGGACCGGCGTTTCGCCACTCCGGACACAGTGTAATCGCGACGGATTTGAGGAGGAGAGTTCGCCGCAGAATCGGCAGCAAGCTATCTACGGCCCATACTCGTTGACCTCGACGAGATTGCCGTCCGGGTCGCGGAAATAGACCGACATCATCGGGCCACGGGCGCCGATCCGCTCGACCGGCCCGACTTCAACGCCAACGCCGTTGGCCGCCAGGCTGGCGCATATCTCCGAGAGCGGACGAGCGGCGACCAGGCAGAAATCCGCGGAGCCCGGAGTCGGCGCCTTGGCCTTGGGCTCGAAGGTGCGCCCGACGTCATGCACATTGATCTTTTGCGTTCCAAACAGCAGCGCCGTCGGCCGGTCCGGCTCGTCGAGCCGCCTGAAGCCGAGCACGCGCTGATAGAAGGCGCAGGTGTCTTCGACGGAGCGAACCGTCAGCACGAAATGATCGATGCCTGCAATCACGGCTGCGCCTCAGTTAACGTTGTTTTATGCATGTCGTTGTCCCAAAACCGCTGCGCACTTTTGGGCGATGCATCAGATATTGCGGCTGCCCGGTTTGATGGCCGGTATGGCGGCGAGCTCGGGCGGCAGCCTGTCGGCTGGGTAGGCCGGAACCTCGTATTCGGCGAGCGCGGTCAGCGGCACGCCGACATCGGTCTTGCCGGCCGAGCGGTCGATGATGCAGGCAGCGGCAACGACCTCGGCGCCAAGCGCGCGCAGGCAGTCAACGGTCTCGCGGATCGACAGGCCGGTGGTGACGATGTCCTCGACGATGACGACGCGCGAACCCTTGGCGATCTCGAAGCGGCGGAGCCTGAACTCGCCCCCTTCCCGCTCGACCCAGATCGCCGGCGCGCCAAGATGGCGCGAGGTTTCATAGGCCGGGATCAGCCCGCCGATCGCCGGACCGACGACGTAATCGATCCTGCCGGACACAGCAGCGCGGATCTTCTCGGCCAGCGCCTTGCACAGGCGCTCGGTCTTGTCGGCATGCATGAAGACCCGCGCCTTCTGCAGGAAGACCGGGCTTCGCAAGCCCGACGTCAGGATGAAATGCCCTTCGAGAACGGCACCGGCTTCACGGAAAATGCCCAGCACTTCGTCGGTGTTCATCTCTGCCTTGACTCCAGCACGCTGATGATTTCTAGCCGTTCACGCGTCGCGCATCGCTGACGCTCGAATTGTCCTTGAGCTGCGACAGCAGCCGGTTCAGGTGCTTCAGGTCCCAGACTTCGAGATCGATCAACATTTCGGTGAAATCGGGCGCGGTGCGCACCATCGACAATGTATGGATGTTGGCGTCGTTGGATGCAACGACCTGCGCGATGTCGGCCAGTGAACCCGGCGCGTTGATGGCGGTGACCGAGACTCGCGCCGGAAACCGCTCCTTGGTGCGCTCGTCTATGTCCCAGCGCACGTCGATCCAGCGTTCGGGCTGGTCGTCGAAAGCCTGCAGCGCCGGCGACTGGATCGGATAGATGGTGATGCCGGTTCCCGGCTGCACGATGCCGACGATGCGGTCGCCGGGGACAGCACCTTCCGGCGCGAAGCGCACCGGCAGGTCGCCGCGGACGCCGCGGATCGGCACGGCGCCGTCCTTTGGCTGGTCCTTGTCCTTGCGTGCCGCGCGGCCCGGAATCTGGAACAGCATGCCGGCGGCGTTGCGGATCTTCGACCAGCCCTCCTCGCGCTGCTTGGGCGCGGCCAGCGTGACGCGCTCGTCCTTGTAGTCGGGAAACACCGCCTTCATGACATCGGTGGAGGAAAGTTCGCCGCGGCCGACAGAGGCCAGCACATCCTCGATGTCCTTGCGCGCCAGCCGATGCAGCACCGACTTCAGGCTCTCCTTGGTAAAGATCTTTCCGGATCGTTCGAAGGCGCGTTCCAGTATGCGGATACCGAGACCCGAATACTGCTTGCGGATGGCATTCTTGGTGGCGCGGCGGATCGCCGAGCGCGCCTTGCCGGTGACGACGACCGACTCCCACGCCGCCGGGGGCACCTGCGCCTTGGAGCGGATGATCTCGACTTCATCGCCATTCTTCAGCTCGGTCATCAGCGGCATGATGCGACCGTTGACCTTGGCGCCGACGCAGGTGTCGCCGACATCGGTGTGCACGGCGTAGGCGAAGTCGATCGGCGTGGCGCCGCGCGGCAGCGCGATCAGCATGCCTTTGGGCGTGAAGCAGAACACCTGGTCCTGGAACAGTTCCAGCTTGGTGTTTTCGAGGAAGTCCTCGGGATTGTCGCCTTCGGCAAGCTGCTCGATGGTGCGCCGCAGCCAGGCATAGGCGTTGGTCTCCTTCGAGATCGCGTGGGCAGTGCCGTTCATCTTGCCGCCGCTGTCCTTGTAGATCGAATGCGCGGCAACGCCATATTCGGCAATCTTGTTCATCTGATAGGTGCGGATCTGCAACTCGACGCGCTGGCGCGACGGTCCGACGATCGTGGTGTGGATCGAACGGTAGTCGTTCTGCTTCGGCGTCGAGATGTAGTCCTTGAAGCGGCCTGGCACCATCGACCATGTCGTGTGGATGGCGCCGAGCGCCCGGTAGCAGTCCTCGACGGTATCGACGACGACGCGAAAGCCGAAAATGTCGGATAGCTGCTCGAAGGACAGCGCCTTGGCCTCCATCTTGCGGAACACAGACCACGGCTTCTTCTGGCGGCTCTTGACCTCGGCCTTGATCGCATATTTCTCGAACAGCGTGGACAGCGCCCTTTCGATCTCGGACAGCACATCCTTGTTGCGTTCGAAGATTTCGGCGAGCCGCGCGGTGACCGCGCGGTAGGCTTCCGGATTGATGAAGCGGAAGGCGATCTCCTCGAGCTCCTCGCGCATGCCTTGCATGCCCATGCGCCCGGCAAGCGGCGCATAGATATCCATCGTTTCCTCGGCGATGCGCAGGCGCTTGGCTTCGGGCACATGGTCGAGAGTGCGCATGTTGTGCAAGCGGTCGGCGAGCTTGACCAGCAGCACGCGAACGTCTTCCGAGATCGCCAGCAAGAGCTTGCGCAGGTTTTCCGCCTGCTCGGCCTTCTTGGAGACGAGGTCGAGTTTCTTCAGCTTGGTCAAGCCTTCGACCAACTTGCCCATTTCCGGACCGAACAGTTCGTCGATCTCGGCCCTGGTCGCCGTGGTGTCCTCGATCGTGTCGTGCAGCAGGGCAACCGCGATGGTCGCCTCATCCATGTGCATTTCGGTGAGGATGGCGGCGACTTCGAGCGGATGCGAGAAATAGGGATCGCCGGAGGCGCGCTTCTGGTGACCATGCTTCTGCATGGCGTAGACATAGGCCTTGTTGAGCAGCGCCTCGTTGACGTCAGGCTTGTAGCGCTGGACGCGCTCGACAAGCTCATACTGACGCATCATGGGCGGGATCTCGCAGTGCTGAAACGAATCATGCGCCGCACTGGCGTACGGCGCATGTCATAGATAACCACGAAACTGCCGACGCGAAAGTGTCGGCAGCCGTTGCGAAGATCAATAGTCGTCGCTTTTTTCCGGCGGCACCAGACCTTCGATGCCGGCCAGGAGATCTTCCTCGGTCATGCGGTCGAAGGTGATGTTGTCCTCGGTGTCGTCGGCATCGGTTGCCGCAGCGGCGGTACCGGTCTGGTCGGCGATCGCCTCGCCATCGGCTTCCGGCTCGTCGACCTCGACATGCTTCTGCAGCGAGTGGATCAGATCTTCCTTGAGGTCGTCGGGCGACAATGTCTCCTCGGCGATCTCGCGCAGCGCGATGACCGGATTCTTGTCGTTGTCACGAGGGACGGTGATCTGCGCGCCCTGGCTGATCTGACGGGCGCGATGGCCGGCCAGAAGCACGAGCTCGAAGCGGTTGTCGACCTTGTCGATGCAATCTTCAACGGTTACGCGGGCCATGAGCTGCCCCTTTCATGCCTGGATTTGATGGAAAACAGGCGCGGTCCATAACCCGGACGCCGCCAAAATACAAGCTTTTTGGCAATCTCAGGTCTGGGGCCAAGTCCGGGGCCAGGTCAGGTGCGGACTAAGGCCGGGCCAAGGCGAGTCTGGGGGCGCCGCCTGCGACGATACGGCACCGATCACAATTGCTTGCTATACAGCATCATACCCTTGGATTGCCGTAAAACCGGCGTTATCTCGAATGACGAAGGTCAGCCGGTTATTTCAAGCCGACCGATAGGCACGCGCATTTAGACGACCGCTTATTTTCGAAAAGGAATATTTCCATGTTCGACCCTCGTGAAAAAATCGCTCTTTTCATCGACGGTGCCAATCTTTACGCCACGTCGCGCGCGCTCGGCTTCGATATCGACTACCGCAGGCTTTTGTCGAGCTTCCAGAAGCGCGGCTACCTGCTGCGTGCATACTACTACACCGCGCTGGTCGAGGATCAGGAATACTCCTCGATCCGGCCGCTGATCGACTGGCTCGATTACAACGGTTTCAAGGTAGTAACAAAGCCGGCCAAGGAATTCACCGACTCGACCGGCCGCCGCAAGATTAAGGGCAATATGGACATCGAGTTGACCGTCGATGCGTTGGAACTTGCCGATGTCGTCGACCACTATGTCATCTTTTCCGGCGACGGCGATTTCCGCACACTGGTCGAGGCGCTGCAGCGGCGCGGGCGCAAGGTGTCGATCGTCTCGACCATGGCATCGCAGCCGCCGATGATCTCCGACGACCTGCGCCGCCAGGCCGACCATTTCATCGATCTGATGACGCTGAAGAACGAAGTCGGCCGTGATCCCTCCGAGCGGCCGGTGCGCCGGCCCGAGCCGGCTGAAGTCGACGAGGACGATTTTTGACGGCGGGGGTCTTGACCGCCCCCTTGGTCGCCTCCCCCGAGCCCGATCGCGACTGCCCGCTCTGCCCGCGGCTGCACGATTTTATCGCGCAATGGCGGCAGCGCGAGCCGTCCTGGTTCAATGCGCCGGTGCCGACCTTCCTTCCGCCCGAGGGCGAGGATGCGGTGCGGCTGCTGATCGTCGGACTGGCGCCGGGCCTGCGCGGTGCAAACCGCACCGGACGTCCCTTTACCGGCGACTATGCCGGCGACCTCCTCTACAACACGCTGATCGCGCACGGCTTTGCGCGCGGCCAATTCAAGGCGCGGCCCGATGACGGGCTGGAGCTTGTCGGCACGGCGATCACCAATGCGGTGCGCTGCGTGCCGCCGGACAACAAGCCGGTCGGCGCCGAGATTGCCACCTGCCGGACGTTCCTCGTGCCGACGATCGCGCGGTTCAAGAACCTGCGCGCCGTGCTGGCGCTGGGCTCGATCGCGCACCAGTCGACGGTGCGGGCGCTCGGCCAACGTGTTGCTGCTTATCCGTTCAAGCATGGCGGGCAGCAGCAAACCAATGGCGTGACGCTATTTTCCAGCTATCACTGCTCGCGCTACAACACCAACACCGGCGTGCTCACGGAAGCGATGTTTGTCAACGTCTTCAGGGATATAGCGGCGTTTCTCGAGAGCTAGATTTGGGCGGAGGCGCAAACAGCTCGGCCAATTTCTCCTGCCCGCCCTGAAGGACATTCAGATCGACATCGCCGCTGGCGCCGTCGACGCGACCGCTGTCGTGGTACTGCCAATAGATCCAGTCGTCATGACCTGGCCACAGCGCCAGTGAACGAACCCAGTGCGGGCGACCGACGATCTGGCCGGCGTAGGCCCGTGCGGCCTCGTCGGTCACATAGAGGATCGCCGTTTTGCCGAAAGCTGCCTCGACAGGGCCGAGGAAAGCCGAGAGTTCGACATTCAATTCTTCGGGCGATGGCCGCCGCGGACAATTGCCGACGAATTCGATATCCACCACCGGCGGCAGCAGCGGTTGATCGCGCGGCACGACGGAGATGAAATTCTTCGCCTGATCGGCGCCAGGCCTGCAGAAGGTGAAGAAATGATAGGCACCGACTGCCAAACCAGCCGCGCGGGCCTCGCGCAGATTGGCCTCGAAGGCATCATCGACGTGGTCGCCGCCCTCGGTTGCCTTGATGACGGCGAAGGCAACATCGTCGGCGGCAACACGCTGCCAGTCGATCTGCCGCTGGTGATGGGAAACGTCGATGCCCCTGACCGGATACTTGCCGCGATCCGGAGAAAACGGACGGAGGTAGAAATAGCCGCCGGCCGCGACGAGGCACGCCAGGATCAGGCTGGCCGCACCCCAAAGGACGATCCGGTTCTTCATCCAGTCCTTCAAAAGAGTGGCTCCCAGCCTACCCACGCTCCTTCAGCAGCCGGCCCTTCTCGCGCGACCAGTCGCGCTGCTTTTCGGTTTCGCGCTTGTCGTGCAGTTTCTTGCCGCGGCCAACGGCAAGCAGCAGCTTGGCCCGGCCCTGGTCGTTGAAATAGATTTTTAGCGGCACCAGCGTCATGCCTTCGCGATCGACACTCTGCGAAAGCTTGGCCATCTCGCGCTTGTTGAGCAGGAGTTTGCGGCGCCGGCGCGGCTCGTGGTTGAAGCGGTTGGCTTGCAGATATTCCGGCAGATAGGAGTTGATCAGCCAGATCTCACCGCCCTCGACCGAGGCGTAAGAGTCCTGGATGTTGGCCTGGCCCTGGCGCAGCGATTTCACCTCGGTGCCGGTCAGCACCAGGCCGGCCTCGATCGTGTCGAGCACCTCATAGGAAAACCGCGCCTTGCGGTTTTCCGCAACGGTCTTGTTGTTGGGATCGGCTTTTCTGACTTGATTCATGATGCGGAGAGGTGGCGCCTCATCCCTAATTAATCAAGCCGGCGTGGTTCATGGCCGCATCGATCTTCTCGGCGGTCGACTGCTCGACGGTGACCAGCGGTGAACGCAGCACGTTCTCGACCTTGCCGAGCTTCGACAGCGCATATTTCGCGCCGGACACGCCGGGCTCCAGGAAAATCGCCTTGTGCAGCGGCAGCAACCGGTCCTGCAAGTCCAGCGCCTTGGCGTTCTCACCGGAAAGCGTCGCCTCCTGGAATTCGGCGCACAGCCGCGGCGCGACATTCGCCGTCACCGAGATGCAGCCGACGCCGCCATGGGCGTTGAAGCCGAGCGCCGAGGCATCCTCGCCGGAAAGCTGGATGAAATCCTTGCCGCAGGTCGCGCGCTGCTCGGAAACCCGCTCGACCTTGCCGGTGGCATCCTTGACGCCGATGATGTTCCTGAAGTCACGCACCAGCTCGCCCATCGTCTCGGGCGTCATGTCGATCACCGAGCGCGGCGGAATGTTGTAGATGATGATCGGCAGGCTGGTCGCCTTGGCGACGGCGGCGAAATGCGCGTAGAGACCGCGCTGCGTCGGCTTGTTGTAGTAAGGCGTGACAACGAGTGCAGCGTCGGCGCCCGCCTTCTCGGCATATTGCACCAGGCCAACCGCCTCCTCGGTGTTGTTGGAGCCGGCGCCGGCGACGACCGGAGCGCGGCCCTTGGCGACCTCGATGCACACTTTGACTACGTGGCGGTGCTCGTCATGCGACAGCGTCGGCGACTCGCCGGTGGTGCCGACCGGAACCAGACCGGTCGTGCCTTCGGCGATCTGCCAGGCAACGAGAGCGCGAAAGGCTTTCTCGTCGAAACGGCCGCTCTTTTCGAACGGTGTCACGAGCGCGGTAAGCGAGCCTCTCAGCATGTCGTCCAACTCCCTGGGACTAGCGCATGACCCCGAAAATCGAGTCGATTTTCGCTGGGGATCATGCGCCAAATTTAAGTGCTACAGCGTCCTTTGCGCGTCTGAGACGACGCACGGCGCTGTAGGTGTTTTGTCGTGCGCGCCTTCTAGCCGAAAGCGAAGCGGCGCACCATAGTCTCGACACTGTTGCGCGGCAAGCATGGTGGTAATGCCAGCAAGCGCAATTTGAAAGGCCTCGATAGCCTTGTTTACGGGCTCTTCATCACAGCCAACTAGGCTTCGGTTGATCTGTGCCTGTTGGTAATGTGTAGACAGGAAATGATGAAGACCATGCCGACCAGGCAGCCTCATTTTTTTGCGCTGCTTGGCGCAATTCTCCTGCTGACGCCGAGCCTTGTGGCCGCGGGCAAGATCGATGTGCAGGTCACGTCGGCCATACCGACGCCAAACCTGCAGGATACGGGCCTGCACGATACGGGATCTCCATCCGTCAGTGTCGCCAGGCTGAAAAGCGGCCTCGATGCACTGGCGGCAAACGACATTGCCGGTGCGCTTCAAGTGCGCGAAACCCTGCCGGTCAATTCGCTCGACCGGCACATCCTTGCCTGGGCGATCGCACTCTACGGCGGCGACAAGGTGCCAAGCGGCGACATCGCCGATGCTGCGAAAATGCTGCCGAACTGGCCGGGCTTGATCGCCTTGCGCAAGAACAGCGAGCGCGCGCTCTATCGCGAAAATCCCGCGCCTGAGACCGTGGTGAAAGCTTTCGGCGGCAGCCAGCCACAAACAGTCGAGGGCGTGGTGATCCTCGCCCGCTCCTATGTGTCGCAGGGCAACGTCGAGGCAGCGCGCTCGGTGCTGTCGCCTTTCTGGCGCACTGAGAAACTGGAAGCCAAGGACGAAGCGGCGATCATCTGGGAATTCGGCAAGCTCATCGCCGCCGCCGACCACAGCTTTCGCATGGAGCGCATGTTCTATGCCGACCGGGTCAATTCCGCGCTGCGCGTCGCCGGCCTTGCCGGCGCCCAACAGCTGGCCGATGCCTGGGCAGCGGCGGACAGGGGCGACAAGAAAGCGGCCAAACTGCTGAAGGCGGTGCCCGCTGCGCAGCGTTCGGCCGGCTATCTCTTCGCGCAAGCCCAATATCTACGCAAGCAGCAGAAGTTTTCCGACGCCGCCGCAGTGATGATGAAGGCGCCGAGCGACCGCAGCGCACTGATCGATCCGGATGCCTGGTGGGCCGAGCGCCGGGTGCTGTCGCGCGAACTGGTCGACCAGGGCGACATGAAGACCGCCTACAAAATAGTCGCAGCACACGCCGCCGAAAGTGCTGCCAACGCGGCGGATGCGGAGTTTCATGCCGGCTGGTACGCGCTGCGCGGCCTCAACGAGCCCAACACCGCTGCCAGGCATTTCGCGCGGATCGCCGATCTCGCCCAGGGGCCGATCTCGCTGTCGCGCGCCTATTACTGGCTCGGCCGTGCGGCCGAAGCCGGCGGTCCCGGCAGTGCGAAGGATAATTTCACCCGTGCCGCTGGTTACGGCACGACCTTTTACGGCCAGCTCGCCGGCGAGCGCGTCGGCCGGCAGGTCCTCAACATCGCCCATCCGCAGCCGAGCGCCGCCGATCAGCGGAATTTCGCCAATCGCGAGGCGGTCAGCGCCATCAAGCGGCTGCAGGAGGCGGGCTATGAGCGCTACGCCGACACGCTTTATCGCGACCTCGCCGGGCAGTTGACCAGTCCCGGAGAGCTGGCGTTGCTCGCCGCTATGGCGGAAAAGCAGGGCAACCATTTCCTGGCGCTGAAAATCGGCAAGATCGCCGGCGCGCGCGGCATCGATGTCGGCGCGCTGTCGCATCCGCTCGGCGTCATTCCCGCCACCGCCAACATTTCCGGCTCCGGCAAGGCGCTGGCCTATGCGATCGCTCGCCAGGAAAGCGAATTCAACATCGGCGCTGTCTCCAGCGCCGGTGCGCGCGGGCTGCTGCAGCTGATGCCGGGGACCGCCAGGCAATTGGCGAAGAAGGCCGGGATGACCTTCTCGCAGGCGCGGCTGACCACCGACGCCGGCTACAATGCGACGCTGGGCGCCGCCTTCCTCGGCGAGCAGCTCGGCCGCTTCGACGGTTCCTATGTACTGACCTTCGCCGGCTACAATGCCGGCCCCAACCGCGCCGCCCAGTGGGTGGCTAGATTTGGCGATCCGCGCGGCAAGAACATCGACTCAGTAGTCGACTGGATCGAGCGGATTCCTTATACGGAAACAAGAAGTTACGTCCAGCGCGTGATGGAGAATTACGAAGTCTACAAGATGCGCATTTCCGGCAAGTACGATATCGTTGGAGATTTGGTGAACGGGCGGAGTTGAAGAGCGTCGACGGCGTTCAAGATTGGCGAATGCGTCGATGACGGCCAATCTCCCTCACGAGGGGGGAGATCGGCAGTTTCGCCGGTCCGCCTTCCCGATTTGACCGCACCTTCCCTCGCCTGTAGCAGTCGGAGACTATCCGGCAGCAGCGAGGAACCACGTCTAGATGCCCAGCGACCAGGGTTTTTCCGATTTCTTCTACGCCTCGCCGGACGGGCTGCAACTTCACGCCCGTGTCTACGGCGAAGCGAATTCCGAACACTGGCCGGTCGTCTGCCTGCCTGGCCTGACCCGCAATTGCCGCGATTTTCATGAGCTGGCGCTGCACCTGTCGCGACGGGCGGAAGGTTCGCGAAAAATTGTCGCTTTCGACTACCGCGGGCGCGGGCAATCCGCCTACGACCCCGATATCGGCCATTACAATATCGGCGTTGAAGCCGGTGATATCCTCGCCGGGTTGGCGGCGCTGAGCATCGAGGCGGCGGCGTTCATCGGCACGTCGCGTGGCGGGCTGATCATCCATGTGCTCGGCACGATGCGGCCGGCCGTCCTTAAAGCCGTCGTCCTCAACGACATCGGCCCGGTGGTCGAGGCTAGCGGTCTCGCCTATATCCGCTCCTATCTCGAGCAGACACCAAAGCCGAAAACCCATGCCGAGGCGATCGGCGCCCAGTGCGGCGCGCATGGCAGCGACTTTCCAGCTCTGACCGAGGCGGATTGGGAGCGGATGGTATCGGCCCTCTACCGAGAGACGGGTGACGGGCTGGTGCCGGATTTCGACCCGAAGCTGGTCGATACGCTGGCGGGTCTCGATCTTACTCAGCCACTGGCAGATCTGTGGCCGCAGTTCGAGGCGCTGGCGGCCATACCCTTGCTCGCCATCCGCGGGGCCAATTCGAAGCTGCTTTCCGCCGAGACGCTCGAACAGATGCGAAAGCGTCACCCTTGTGTCGAGACGATTACGGTCGAGGGCCAGGGCCATGCGCCTTTCCTCGAGACCGGCGGCCTGCCCGGCGCCATCGCCAATTTTCTTGATATGGCCGAGCAACGCATCGGCTCGAGCTAATGCTCGAGAACTGAGGAATTTATTTGAGGCAGTGCCGCAGCGCATCCTGCTTTCGCGGAAAGGGGGACTTATCCTGCGAAGCGCCCAGCGCGAAGCAGGATGGCGGAGAGGATGGGATTCGAACCCACGAGAAGCTTTTGACCTCTACTCCCTTAGCAGGGGAGCGCCTTCGACCACTCGGCCACCTCTCCGTTGCGCCGGTGGATAAAGAAAAGCGCCGGCACAATCAACAAGCCGGCGCGATTATCATTGAAAAAACCGGCTTCCGCCAAATGGCGCTTTCGCCATGCGGCGATTCTGCGGCAATCCCTCGGCCGGCGACTCACGACATCGTCGCAATTCCGGCGGGCAATTGTCAGAATCGGCCGGATTGCAAAGGTCTCGCCCAAGGGTTTCCGATAGCTCAATGGTTAACGGGAGCTTTCCGAGTGAGGCCAAATCGTGTCATTTGTGCAACAAGGCAGGGGGATAGCGCCTGCACAGACCTTTCGCCGATACGATGGTGGTTGAACGCCGCCGCCTCATGGGTAATGTCGAATTCGAAGGAGCGGCGCGGTGCGCATCTTTTTCGGTAGTGGGGATGGGGCAGGGAACGCTGTCCTTCAGCAAAGAATACCCAGACCCGTTTTTTAACTTTTGACTGGAGGTCAGAAAATGAACATCAAGAGCCTTCTTCTTGGCTCCGCTGCGGCACTGGTCGCAGTTTCCGGTGCGCGCGCCGCCGACGCCGTCGTCGTTGCCGAGCCGGAACCCGCTGAATACGTCCGCATCTGTGACGTCTACGGCGCTGGCTACTTCTACATCCCCGGCACCGAAACCTGCCTGCGCATCGGCGGCTATGTCCGCTACGACATCGGCGTCGGCGACATCGGCGCATTCACCGGTGCGGGGACCGTCGACGTCGAGGACGGCGACGATCAGGATACCTACTGGAAGCGTGCTCGCTTCGCGCTGAAGACCTGGACCGGCCAGGAAACCGAGCTCGGCACCTTGAAGACGTACACCGAGACCCGCTTCAATTTCCGCAACATCCAGGGCGATACATCTCCGTACCTCAACGAAGCCTACAACCCCGGCGTTTCGCTGAACTTCGCGTGGATCCAGCTCGGTGGACTGCGCGTCGGTAAGGACGAATCGGCCTTCGATACGTTCATCGGCTACGCCGGCAACGTCATGAACGATACGCTGGTTCCCTACGGCGGCTTCGACACCAACGTCGTCCAGTACTATTTCGACGCCGGCAACGGCTTCTCCGCCGTCGTCTCGCTCGAACAAGGTTACGGCGACTTCACGATCGACAGCTACGTCCCGCATGTCGTCGGCGGCGTGAAGTGGACGCAGGGCTGGGGCGCGATCACCGGCGTCATTGCCTACGACAGCAACTATGAAGAAGTGGCCGGCAAGGTTCGCCTCGACGTCACCCCGATGGAGAACCTGTCGCTGTTCATCATGGCCGGCTACGGCACGGACGACAACTACACGGATGGCGGCTTCGCAATCCCCGCCGCCGGCCGCGGCATGTACAAGCTGTGGAGCGGCAATTGGGCGCTCTGGGGCGGTGGCACCTTCACTATCAACGAGAAGACCTCGTTCAACACCCAGATCTCCTATGACGAGGGCGAGAATCTCGGCGTCGTGGCGAACATCGCTTACGATATCGTCCCCGGCCTGACGATCACGGCCGAAGCCGCCTACTTCCATCTTGGTGATGAGAGCGTCAGCAACTGGACCGGTGCCGATGACGACGACAACTTCGGCGGCATCCTTCGCTTCCAGCGCTCGTTCTAATCAGCAGCGTTTGACTGAAATCGAACCCGGCGGGCAACCGCCGGGTTTTTTCGTATCGGCGTGGCTGTCAAGGGCGGAATGTATGGCGCGGCCGATGCCGGCCATGGTCGTTCTGTGCGGCCTTCAATTGCCAAATCTCAAACGCCGGCGAGTGGCATCAGCCACCATGCCTTTCTCATCCCGGGGCGGAGCGAACGCGAAGCGGAGCAGACCCTGGGATCGCGTTACCTCAGCCGAACAATGCAGCCGCGCAGAATGAAAGCAGCAGCGATCCTTCGCGCCCCGCCATTTGGGGGAAGACGACTAGAGCCTTTCGCATTTAGGTTGACTTGTATCCGGCGTTTTCGATGTAGTTTCGGCATTCCAGTGGG
>NZ_JBSPTO010000099.1:0-274 GCF_053850215.1 Mesorhizobium sp. f-mel | reverse complement strand
TTGGCACCACGAAGGACGCCGGCACCACGGCAATCAACCTGACCGGCAACGAGTTGGCCCAAACCATGCAGGGCAATGCCGGCGCCAACGTCATCAACGGCGGCGGCGGTGCCGATAAGTTGAGCGGCTTCGGCGGCAACGACATTTTCGTCTTCAATAGCGACCTTGGTAACGGCAATGTCGACAGGATTACCGACTTCAACAAGGACAAGATCCACCTCGACGACGCCGTTTTTGCCGGGCTTAAGTCGGGGGGGCTTTCATCGGACGCTTT
>NZ_JBSPTO010000098.1:0-278 GCF_053850215.1 Mesorhizobium sp. f-mel | reverse complement strand
GACCGAAGGCCTCCGGGTCGAGCAGGCGCAGCAGCCGCGAGACCGTATCGTGGCTGGGGGCTGCGTCATAGTCGATCAACCGCGACAGCGCCTGCTTGCGCTCTTGCGCGAACAGGGCGAACTCCGTCGCATTGCTGGCGCCGCACAGGCTTGCCGCGATCATCATCACGATCAGGTCACCAAGCCGGTGCGTGGCGTTGGGCGCGCGTGGATCAGGCACCGCGCCAAAGTAGCTCTCAAGGCAGGAAATGGCAGTCGCTCCTTCGCTCAACTGCCTC
>NZ_JBSPTO010000097.1:0-297 GCF_053850215.1 Mesorhizobium sp. f-mel | reverse complement strand
TCACGGTCGAGGAAGCCAAGACCGCAGAGACCGAACTCGAAGTCGTCGAAGGCATGCAGTTCGACCGCGGCTATCTCTCGCCCTACTTCGTCACCAACGCCGACAAGATGGTCGCGGATCTGGAAGACGCCTACATCCTCCTCCACGAGAAGAAGCTCTCCAACCTGCAGGCCATGCTGCCGATTCTCGAGGCTGTCGTGCAGACCTCGAAGCCGCTGGTCATCATCTCCGAAGACGTCGAAGGCGAGGCTCTGGCCACGCTCGTCGTCAACAAGCTGCGTGGCGGCCTGAAGATCG
>NZ_JBSPTO010000096.1:0-297 GCF_053850215.1 Mesorhizobium sp. f-mel | reverse complement strand
TCACGGTCGAGGAAGCCAAGACCGCAGAGACCGAACTCGAAGTCGTCGAAGGCATGCAGTTCGACCGAGGCTATCTCTCGCCCTACTTCGTCACCAACGCCGACAAGATGGTTGCGGATCTGGAAGACGCCTACATCCTTCTCCACGAGAAGAAGCTCTCCAACCTGCAGGCCATGCTGCCAATCCTCGAGGCTGTCGTGCAGACCTCGAAGCCGCTGGTCATCATCTCGGAAGACGTCGAAGGCGAGGCTCTGGCCACGCTCGTCGTCAACAAGCTGCGTGGCGGCCTGAAGATCG
>NZ_JBSPTO010000095.1:0-300 GCF_053850215.1 Mesorhizobium sp. f-mel | reverse complement strand
CTGAAGCACGGGCCGATCGCGCTGATCGACGAGAACATGCCTGTCATCGTCATTGCCCCGCATGACCGCATCTTCGAAAAGACCGTATCGAACATGCAGGAAGTGGCGGCACGCGGCGGCAAGATCATCCTGATCACCGACAGCAAGGGTGCCGCACACGCCACGGTGAAGACGATGGAGACGATCGTGCTGCCGGACGTGCCGGAAATCATCTCGCCGATCATCTACGCGCTGCCGATCCAGATGCTGGCCTATTTCACCGCCGTGTTCATGGGCACCGACGTCGACCAGCCGCGCAAC
>NZ_JBSPTO010000094.1:0-314 GCF_053850215.1 Mesorhizobium sp. f-mel | reverse complement strand
ATGTATCTCACGCAATTCAGCTATACGCCCGAAACCTGGGCGCGCTTGATCGAAAACCCTGAGGATAGACGCGAGGCAGCCCGCACCTACA
This sequence comes from Mesorhizobium sp. f-mel, assembly GCF_053850215.1. Lineage (NCBI taxonomy): Bacteria > Pseudomonadati > Pseudomonadota > Alphaproteobacteria > Hyphomicrobiales > Phyllobacteriaceae > Mesorhizobium > Mesorhizobium sp. f-mel. Next base: position 223 of record NZ_JBSPTO010000094.1, on the reverse strand, counting down.
TCGAGTCGGTGGGCGGAAAGCTGCACGGGTTCTGGTATGCCTTCGGAGAGCATGATGGCTGGAATCTATGGGAGGCGCCAGACAACGTTTCGATGGCATCTGTCATGCTGGCTATCGGTGCGGGCGGGGCGCTCAGCTCGTATGAGACCACCGTCCTCCTAAGCGTCGAAGAGACGATGCAAGCGCTTGGGAAGGCAAAGTCGATCCGGTATCGCCCGCCGGG
>NZ_JBSPTO010000093.1:0-332 GCF_053850215.1 Mesorhizobium sp. f-mel | reverse complement strand
CTGGCAGGCCTATGTGTCGCGGCTGAGTACCCAGCCGGGCATCATCGTTGCCGAACAAAAGGTGCGCGATGGCCAATTCTATATTGCCGGCCTGAGAGATCCGCTTGCCGCCGACCCGCAGTCGCTGTTGTCCGGAACGGAGGTCGATCCCGCCCGCGTTCATTCGCAGTGGCAATTCTATCAGAGCCTTGAGCCGGAGTTCGTGCTGAAGCGGCTAACGGCGTCGCTGGCTCCGCCGGATTCAGTACGACTTTCGATCGTCAATGATCGCATCGTTGCCGAGGGTGAGGCTCCCGACACCTGGATAGATCGGGCGCGCGTAGCGGCCCGAC
>NZ_JBSPTO010000092.1:0-351 GCF_053850215.1 Mesorhizobium sp. f-mel | reverse complement strand
CGGAACACACAAACTAAAAGATTCGCACGTCTTGCGTGGTCAGCCCTCAGCAGGGTTGCCATTCGTCTTGAGCAAAGGCCGTGCCAGCTCGCTCAAGGCACTGCCACCAATGCGGGCCGACCGCTCGAGGGCCAGCAGTTCAACCATCTCGTCCAGCGTGATGTTCTTGCAAGCCTTGATCAATCCGGCGATGAAGGCTTCATGCGCATCGAGACTGGAGGCGCGCCGCCAGCCCTGTGGCCGAGGCGTTCGCTCGCCGATTTTCGCCGCGCGATCCAATGGAGCGCACTCGATATCCCCACGCCGAACCGCGCCGCCGCCTGTCGCGCCGACGTACCCTCATCGCAAGCC
>NZ_JBSPTO010000091.1:0-360 GCF_053850215.1 Mesorhizobium sp. f-mel | reverse complement strand
CGTAAGCCATCTTGCATCGAACCAGCGGTCTGCCGGCCCGTCATAGGGCAGCCGGGTGACATCCCAATGGCTGACGAAGCGCGCGTAGGCGTCCCACACCGGTGGACCGCCGCCGATGAAGACGACACGGCCGGCAAAGCGCCGGAGCGTGTCCTCCGGATCCATGGTGGAGCGAACGACGACAAGTTCCCGATCCGGGCGAGCAAAATCCGGAATGCTTGCGATCGTCTTGGGACCGGCGAGCAAGACGTGCCCTCTGGTGAGGTCGAAAAATCGTGCAACGTCAGCGACAAACTCCGGCGACCGGTTGCCTTCCCACGGAAGGCCACCATTGAGGCCGAGCTGCCCCGCTTGGCCGAT
>NZ_JBSPTO010000090.1:0-362 GCF_053850215.1 Mesorhizobium sp. f-mel | reverse complement strand
CCTTTCTTGACTGATCCGGGGCGAGGAGGTTGTCCATGTCCACGAGTAATCTCGACCGCCCGCTGCAGCCGGGCGATCGGGCGCCGAATGTTGTGCTCGATGCGATCTCACGCGAAGGCAAGATCGCGCTCGATGATTTTCGAGGCCGCAGTCCGTTACTGATCGGTTTGTTTCGAGGCCTGCACTGTCCGTTCTGCCGGCGCCATATCGCGACGTTGGCGCAACTCAAGCCGGCCCTGCGTGAGAAAGGCGTCGAATGCCTGGCGGTGGTCAACACGCCGGTCGAACGCGCGCGGCTCTATTTCCGTTACCACCCGGCACCCGATCTTCTCGCCGCATCCGACCCGGAGCGGGCCTCGCAC
>NZ_JBSPTO010000008.1:0-205851 GCF_053850215.1 Mesorhizobium sp. f-mel | reverse complement strand
GATCGCATCGTTGCCGAGGGTGAGGCTCCCGACACCTGGATAGATCGGGCGCGCGTAGCGGCCCGACAGCTTTCGGCAGGCGGACCGGTATTCGACATCTCCAAGGTTCGTGATGTGAGCCCCGAAGCACGCGCGGCGGAGCACTGGCAGGCCTATGTGTCGCGACTGGAGACCCAGCCGGGCATCATCGTTGCCGATCAAAAGGTGCGCGATGGCCAATTCTATATTGCCGGCCTGAGAGACCCGCTTGCCGCCGACCCGCAGGCTCTGCTGTCCGGAACGCAGATTGATCCTGCCCGCGTTCATTCGCAGTGGCAATTCTATCAGAGCCTTGATCCGAAGTTCGTGCTGAAGCGGCTAACGGCGTCCCTGACCCCGCCGAAATCGGTTCGGCTTTCGATCGTCGAGGATCGCATCGTTGCCGAGGGTGAGGCTCCCGACACCTGGATAGATCGGGCGCGCGTAGCGGCCCGACAGCTTTCGGCAGGCGGACCGGTATTCGACATCTCCAAGGTTCGTGATGTGAGCCCCGAAGCACGCGCGGCGGAGCACTGGCAGACTTATGTGTCGCGACTTGAGGCCCAACCGGGAATCATCGTCGCCCAACAGACGGCGAGGGGTGGACACTTCTATATTTCCGGCCTGAGAGACCCGCAGGCCGCCGACCCGCAGGCTCTGCTGTCCGGAACAGGGGTTGATCCGGCTCGCGTTCATTCGCAGTGGCAATTCTATCAGAGCCTTGATCCGAAGTTCGTGCTGAAGCGGCTGGTGGCGTCGCTTACTCCGCCGAAATCGGTTCGGCTTATGACCATCCAGGATCGCATCGTTGCCGTGGGTGAGGCTCCTGCCGCCTGGATAAACCGGGCGCGGGTCGCCTCCCAACAGCTGTCCGCGGACGGACTCTCTCTAGATATCTCCGAGCTGCGTGAGTCGACCCCTCAGGAACTCACGCATTTGAGGGACGCTATTCAAGCGGTCGACATTTTCTTCGATTCTGGCAAGGCTGTACCGGGACCAGAGCAATTGCCGGTTCTCGACAAATTGGCGAATCAGTTGAAGGAATTGGCCAAGGACGCCCGCGAGGCAGGCGTAACAGCCCAGTTCATGTTGACCGGCCATTCGGACGCGACGGGCCGTGAAACGGCCAACGTGTCGATCAGCGCCGCCCGCGCGGAGACAGTTCGCGCGCTTCTCAAGAAGCGCGGCGTCGATCCGGAATTGCTCTTGGTTCGCGGCGCGGGCACCTTTGAGCCAGCGGAGACTGAAAATAGCCGAACCGGGAGCTCCGCCAATCGCAGAGTTTCGGTTACGGTAAACTTCCACTAGGGCGGAGCCCAGGATATTGCAAAAGAAGATCTGCATGTTGGGCGGGTTCGCTGTCGGAAAGACGAGTCTGGTTCGCAGGTTTGTGCAAAGCATCTTTTCAGAAACCTACTTGACCACGGTGGGAGTGAAAATCGACAAGAAGAGTGTCGTATTGCCCGATAAAACCGTGGATCTGATTTTGTGGGATTTGGCCGGCGAAGACGATATCGGCTCATTCCGCGTCAGCTATGTGCGAGGTGCGAGCGGGCTCGTGCTTGTCGTCGATGGAACCCGCGCCGCGACTCTTGCCGTGGCGCTCACGCTGCGCGAGCGGGCCGAGGCCGAATTCGGCCCTATGCCGTTCGTATTGCTGGTCAACAAATCCGATCTGGCCGATCGGTGGGCAATATCGGATGGCGAGATTAACGAACTGAGGCAACTAGGATGGCAAATCTATCTAACAAGCGCGCTTTCGGGTGAATGTGTTGATGATGCGTTTCGTCAGCTTGCTTCGATGGTTGCCAAATAGACCATGCATGAATTGCCAAGAGAAGTCAGAAACTGGATTTACGATTTCTTCTACAACGAGCACTCTGTCGCATATCTGAAAATTGACGCCCAGCTTTGCATCGCTGCGAAGGGCGGTAGTGTTGAACATTACGGCCTATCATCACTTCGCATTGGCAAGCCCGTAGCCGAGCAGCTTGAATTCATGGAAGGCTTGCTGCCTTGCCCGGAGCTTCCATATCATATGGCCATGGTCGAACTGCCCAGCGGGCGTGTCGCGGACCTTCATCTTTTTGCTGACAATGCCTGCGTGTGGCTGCTCTTTCTTGACGCCACTGCCGAACGCGACAATAGGCAGCGGCTTCAACAGAAGGCTTATGAAATGACACTCCTGCAAGAGAGGGAGCGTCAACTCAACGAAAAATTACAATTGACGAACGAGGCGTTGAGGCAGAGCCAAGAGGGATTGTCGCGTGAATACCAGCGCGCCGAAAACCTACTCCTCAACATTCTTCCGGCGTCGATCGCGGAGCGGTTAAAAGCGGACGAACAAATTGCAGACAACCATGCTGACGTGAGTGTGCTTTTTGCCGACATCGTCGGCTTTACGGAAAGAGCGCGGAGCGTCGGAGCCGAGACAACGCTAGCTATTTTAAATTACTTCTTCAAGGCGGCGGATCTGCTCTCGGAACGATACGGCTGCGAAAAGATCAAGACAATCGGCGATTGTGTGATGGTGGTCGCTGGCCTGCCCGCCGCGCGATCCGATCATGCAGAAGCCCTTGCACACTATGCACTTGAACTGCGGAATGCGGTCAAGCACGAGCGCTTCGCAGGAGAACCGATAAGACTCAGAATTGGAATTCACTCGGGACCAATCGTCGCGGGCGTCATAGGCAAAAGGCGGTTTGCCTATGACCTGTGGGGCGAGACCGTTAATCTCGCCGCACGTATTCAAACGTCAGCGGAGCCCGATGAAATCCGTATTTCGGATGCAACTCGCAAACTGCTTGGACCGAATTTTCCTTGCGACCCACTCGCGGAAACGGAATTGCGTGGTACAGGTCGTGTGCGAATGTGGCGGCTCCCGGCCTGATTTGCCGGTTGGCAGTGCCGACGCTGGAGCGCATTGCAGCTCAAGCAACATCATGGTTTCGAATGTCCGCAGAGGTGCAGTCGACCACCGAGCGGGGTCGCGTCCCCATAGGTGGTGTGGCTCGGCGGTAGCGACGCCGCTCGCGAGCGCGCCCTCGATAGCGCTGTAGCGAGCGAGCGGCTTTGCCATGGTCATCGACAATTCGCCGTTAAGGTTGGGTTGCTGACACCAACCTCGAAGGAACCATCGATGACCAATGGCATGATGAACCTGCGCGCTCGTGGAGAAGCCTCCAGATTCCGATCTCTTGCGCGAGATGATTGGCTTTGCCGCCGAGCGGCTGATGGAGTTGGAGGTTGGGGGCCGCCACCGGCGCCGCCTATGGCGAGAAGAACCCGTTGCGCGCACGGCCCAGCGCAACGCTATCGCGAGCGCGACTGGGAGACGCGCGCCGGTTACAGCGCCATGTAAGCAAAAGGCGCCCCGAAAGGCGCCTCTTAATCGCTTGATTCCCCGTGGGAAACTGGAGCGGGTGAAGCGATTCGAACGCTCGACCCCAACCTTGGCAAGGTTGTGCTCTACCCCTGAGCTACACCCGCTCGCGCGGCTTTTGGGCCGCAAGCCGCGCCTATATGGCTGAAGGGCGCGGCGATTGCAACAGGGGAATCGCAGGTTTTTTGGCCGCACCCGGCGACGTAACCGAGCCTTCCGTGGCGTGTATCGCCACGGAATTCAGTGCGTCGCCGCGCAACGGTCTTGTCTCGGCCGCGTCATTGGCCGTAAACGGCATGATCCAAACCGCGACAGCAAGAAGTCCGACAAGAAACAACATGCCGAAAACCGAAGCCGAGCTTTTTGCCTTTCTCGCCGATCTCGGGATCGAGGTCTCGACCTTGCGCCATCCGCCGCTGTTCACGGTCGCCGATTCGCAGGCGCTGCGTGGAGAAATTGCCGGCGGGCACACCAAGAACCTGTTCCTCAAGGACAAGAAGGACAATTTCTTCCTGGTCAGCGTCGATGAGGAGGCGGTGGTCGATCTCAAGCAGATCCATCATGTCATCGGCGCCGCCGGGCGCGTTTCCTTCGGCAAGCCGGAGATGCTGATGGAGCTTCTCGGCGTCGTACCGGGCGCGGTCACGGTGTTCGGCGTGATCAACGATACGGAGTTGCGGGTCAAGGTCGTTCTCGACCAGGAGTTGATGCGCCATGCGGTCATCAATGCTCATCCGCTGACCAATGAGGCAACGACCTCGATCGCCGCTGCCGACCTCGTCAAATTCGTCGAGGCAACCGGGCATGATCCTGTTATCTTGAAAGTCACGGGATGATCGCCACATGGATGACGATAAACCGATTTCTGAGTGAGAATAAAGGACGTTGCGCCGGGCCGGTGGCCGGCGGCGCGACCGAAAGGGCGACGAGATGAGCGACAACAATCAATTTGGCGGCCCATTTGGCAGCAATGGTGGACAGTATGCCACCACAGTGCAGTATGGCGGCACTGAGGCCACTCCCGCGGGAGTCGCGCTTGGCGAGCCGCCTGTCACCGTCGACGTCATCAAGGATACGACGACCGCCACATTTGCCGCCGACGTCATCCAGGAATCGCGCCGTCAGCCGGTTCTGGTCGATTTCTGGGCGCCATGGTGCGGGCCCTGCAAGCAACTGACGCCGCTGCTGGAAAAGGCGGTCACCGCCGCCGGCGGCAAGGTCAAGCTGGTCAAGATGAACATCGACGACCATCCTTCGATCGCCGGACAGCTCGGCATTCAATCAATACCGGCGGTCATCGCCTTTAGGGATGGCCAGCCGGTCGACGGCTTCATGGGCGCCATTCCGGAGAGCCAGATCGCCGCGTTCATCCAGAAGGTCGGCGGCAAGAACAATGGTGCGCCGCAGGTGGCCGAGGCGCTTGCCGCGGCCGCGGAGGCGCGCGCCGCCGGCGATGTGCAGACCGCGGCGGACATCTACGACGCCGTCCTGGAACAGGCGCCGGACACGATCGAGGCGATTGCCGGGCTTGGCGATCTGCTGTTCGAGGCCGGCGATGCCGAGGGCGCCGAAGCGGTGCTGGCGCGGGCGCCGGAAGCCAAGAAGGATGCGCCGCCACTCGCCGCCGTACGCGCCAAGATGGCGCTTGCCGCGCAGGCAGCAGCACTTGGCAATCCGGCCGAACTCCAGCGGCGCCTGGCTGAGAACCCCGGGGACCACCAGGCACGTTTCGATCTTGCGATGATCCAGAACGCCAACGGCGAGCGCATGGCCGCGGCCGACAATCTGCTGGCGATCGTCAAGGCTGATCGCTCGTGGAACGACGACGGCGCCAAGACGCAGTTGCTGCAGTTCTTCGAGGCATGGGGCATGACCGACGAGGCAACGCTGGCGGCGCGGCGCAAATTGTCGTCGCTGCTGTTTTCCTGAGCGCGCATCAAGCTGTTTTTTCCTGATGGCCTTGCGATCGACGACGGCTGCGCCAGATTAGGAGGCCTGACCGATCCGTTCTTCGCTTCGTGATGATTACGCGTCAGGTTGCGATGGGATGGGCGGGGTTCATGCGCTTCTTGAGGGAGCGACCGGAGGCTTGAAGTGCAGGCGGGAAACGCGCATTACCGACTCGATACGGATTTGCCGTCGACGGTGCCGATCTTCCCGCTCGAAGGCGCATTGCTGCTGCCGGGCGGCCGCATGCCGCTCAACATTTTTGAGCCGCGTTATCTTGAGATGGTGGATGAGGCGATCGCCGGATCGCGGCTGATCGGCGTTATACAGCCCAGCCTCGACGGTGCAAGGCGTGGCGATGGCGAGCCGGAACTCTGCAATGTCGGCTGCGCCGGACGTATCATCGCGCTTTCCGAGAGCGGCGATGGCCGCTACCTGATTTCGCTGCAAGGTGTGTGCCGGTTCCGCATCGTGCAGGAGCTTGCGGTCAAAACGCCCTTCCGCCAGTGCCGGTTTGCGCCCTTTCTCACCGATCTCGACGAAGATCAGGCAGAGGCCGAGATAGACCGGCCAGCGCTGCTCAAGGCATTTCGCGCCTATTTGCAGGCCAACGATCTTGAAGCCGACTGGGAAAGCGTCAGCCGCGCCGAAAATGCCATGCTGGTCAATGCGCTGTCGATGATGGCTCCCTACGGGCCGGCCGAGAAACAGGCGCTGCTTGAAGCGGCGGACCTGAAGACACGCGCCGAAACGCTGATAGCCATCACCGAAATGGCACTGGCACGTGAGAACGAGGATTTCGGGTCGAGCCTGCAATAGGGGCTCTTCCTTCTCCCCTTGTGGGAGAAGGAAGATTGGCGCGCAGCGCCAAGACGGTTGAGGGGTGCTGGACGGAGCGCGGTTGGTGCCAAGCTGGAACACCCCTCATCCGTCGCCTTCGGCGACACCTTCTCCCACAAGGGGAGAAGGGAGAGCCGCGCGAAACCTAAAGTGACCCCAGAGAAGGACAGACCGAATGGTGGATGGGCGTGATGGAAAGAAGGCCAATGTCGACCCCAAACTGCTGGAATTGCTGGCCTGCCCGCTGACCAAGGGCCCGCTTACCTGGGATCCGGAGCGAGGCGAGCTCATCTCGAGGGTCGCACGGCTTGCCTATCCGGTGCGTGACGGCATTCCGATCATGCTGCCTTCGGAGGCGCGCTCGCTCCCCTTCGAGGACGGATTGCCGCCGCGTCTGGGCGGACCGTCCTGAACGGTGTAAGGCCTATTGAAAATTGCGCCCTTTGGGCATGACCTTCTCCGCCTTTCCCGACAGCGCCACGAGATCCCGCTGGACCGGCGCGGCTTGTGGGGCATGTGCGTCTGCAACGCCCTCTTCGCGGTTGTCATTCTCCATGCGCCCACTGGCCGAAGGCTCATTGACAGGCTGGCCGTTGCCGGCCTCCTCCAAAAGCACGGACAGCCACGGTGTCAAATCCTCGACCTTGTCGGCGACGATATGGATGACGTCCGATTCCGACTGCAGTTTGCCGGTGACACGGATTAACCGCGCGCCCATGACAATGGGCCGGTAGCGGTTGAAGGTTCTTTCCCAGAAAATGACGTTGGCCACCGCCTGCTCGTCTTCCAGCGTCAGGAAAATCGCTTTGGCGTTACCCGGCCGCTGCCGCACCAGGACAAGACCGGCGACCGAAACCCGTTTGCCGTCCCGAACCTGGCCGAGGCGCGCATTGGGCGTGACGCCGGAACGCTCCAGCCGCTGGCGCAGAAAGGCAAGCGGATGCGCCTTCAGCGACAGGCCGAGCGAACGGTAGTCGTGGATGACGTGCTCGCCGAGCGGCATTGTCGGCAGCCTGGTCTCGGGCTCAAGATCGCGCAAGCGGATCGCCGGCTGGTCGAACAGCGGCAAGGTCTCGGCGGCACTCTTGCCGTCGAGCGCGCGGACCGCCCACAGGGCCTCGCGGCGGTCGAGGCCGAGCGAACGGAAAGCGTCGGCTTGCGCCAGCTTCTCGATCTCATCGACGTAGAGGCCTGAGCGCAGCCAGACATCGCGAACGGATTTGTAGCCGTCGCCGCGTCTGGCGACAAACACCTCCATGCGCTCCTTCGACAGGCCCTTGACCTGGCGAAAACCCAACCGGACGGCATGATTGGTCCGGATGACACCGCGCATTTCGGCATGGCGGCCGAGGATGCGGGCCGGGTCGAAGGGTGCGTCCTCCAATGCGCAGTCCCAACCGGAAAAATTGACGTCGACCTCGCGGATTTCGACGCCATGGTCGCGCGCGTCGCGGACAAGCTGAGCCGGCTGATAAAATCCCATCGGCTGGGAATTCAGGATCGCGGCGCAGAACACGTCTGGATAAAATGTCTTGAACCAACAGGAGGCATAGACCAGCAGGGCGAAGGAGGCGGCATGGCTTTCGGGAAAGCCGTATTCGCCAAAACCCTCGATCTGCTTGAAGCAGCGCTCGGCGAAGTCCTTTTCGTAACCCCGCAAAACCATGCCATCGACCATCCGCTTGCGATAATTGCCGATCGTGCCGGTGCGCTTGAAGGTGGCCATCGCGCGGCGCAGTTCATCGGCCTCGCCCGGCCTGAAGCCGCCGGCGACGATGGCGATCTTCATCGCCTGTTCCTGGAACAGCGGAACGCCCAGTGTCCTGCCGAGTATTTCTTCCAGTTCCGGCTTGGGATATTCGGGCTTTTCCTTGCCCTGCCGGCGGCGCAGATAGGGGTGGACCATGTCGCCCTGGATCGGGCCTGGTCGCACGATCGCCACCTCGATGACCAGGTCATAGAATGTTTTCGGCCTGAGGCGCGGCAGCATCGACATCTGGGCGCGGGATTCGATCTGGAAGACGCCGATCGTGTCGGCGCGGCGGATCATGTCGTAGACATGTGTGTCCTCGGCAGGGAGGGTGGCCAGCACATAGGGTTGCCCATAGCCATCCCGCGCCTCCGGATAATGATCCTGGAGCAGGGTGAAGGCGCGCTGCAGGCAGGTCAGCATGCCGAGCGCCAACACGTCCACTTTAAGGATTTTCACCGCGTCGAGATCGTCCTTGTCCCACTCGACCATCTTGCGTTCGTCCATCGCCGTCTTGATGATGGGCACGATCTCGTCGAGCCGGTCCCTGGTGATGACGAAGCCACCGACATGCTGCGACAGATGACGGGGAAAGCCCATGATCTCGTTGGCGCATTCGATCACATGCCTTGTCGATTGGTCGGTCTGGTCGAGGCCGCCGGCCCTGGTCTCCTTTTCGCCGAGCTCCGAGGTCGACCAACCCCAGATCGAGCTGGACAACGCGCTCCTGACATCGTCCGACAGGCCCATCGCCTTGGCCACTTCGCGCATCGCCGAGCGGCCCCGGTAGCTGACGACGGCCGCGGCAAGCGCAGTGCGCTTGGCACTGTATTTCTCGTAGATGTACTGGATGACCTCTTCGCGCTTTTCATGCTCGAAATCGACATCGATGTCGGGCGGCTCGTTTCTTTCCTCGGAAATGAAACGCTCGAAAAGCGAGTCGATCCGCTCGGGTCCCACTTCGGTGATGCCGATGCAATAGCAGACCACCGAGTTAGCCGCGGAGCCACGCCCCTGGCAGAGTATGCCCTGGCTGCGGGCGAATTTGACGATGTCGTAGACAGTCAGGAAATAGCGCGCGTAGTTCAGGCGCTCGATCAAAGCGAGCTCTTCCCGGATCCGCCTAGTCACATCGGCGGGAACGCCTGAGGGGTAGCGCATCGCGGCTCCCTCTCGAGCCAGCCTTTCCAGTTCGGCCTGTGGCCCGAGGCCCGATTCCGTCGGTTCATCGGGATAATTGTATTGGAGGTCACTGAGAGAGAAGCTCAATTCGCCGGCAAAGCGCAGCGTTTCCGCCAGTGCTTGCGGATGCCGCCGGAACAGCCGCGCCATCTCCATTGGCGGCTTCAAATGGCGCTCGGCATTGGCCGCCAGTTCCAGCCCCGCTTCGGCAACAGGCACGTTGAGGCGGATCGCCGTCAGCACGTCCTGCAACCGGCGCCGTTCGGACGTATGGTAAAGAACGTCGTTGGTCGTCATCAGCGGAAGGCCTGATGCCTCAGCCATGGCAGCTGCCTGCTCGATACGGTAGTGGTCGTTGCCGCGATAATCTGGCGAAACGGCAAGCCGCAGATTCTTGCCGAAGCGGTCTTTGAGTCGGCTAACCAGCCTGAGACCATCCTCCGCCGGCGTCGACAGATCCGGCAGGACCGCCAGGGACATGAGATCGCCCCATTCAAAAAAGTCGTCGCGATAGAGAAGCGGTGCGCCCTTTTCGCTATCGTCGCGCATATTGGCTTGCGTCAGCATGCGGCACAGATGGCCCCAGCCCTTGCGGTCCTGCGGATAGGCGAGAACGTCGGGCGTGCCATCGCAAAAAACCAGGCGGCAGCCGGGATGATAGGAAAGACCTTCCACCTTGGCCTGCTGCCAAGCGCGCACGACACCGGCCACCGTGTTGCGATCGGCAAGCCCGATCGACGAAAAGCCCAGAAACTTTGCCGCGACCACCAGCTCCTCCGGTTTCGAGGCGCCGCGCAGGAACGAGAAATTCGACTGGATGCCGAATTCGGCATAGGGAACGACCGTCAGCGCGTTCATGCGAAGACCCCATGCATGAACCAGCGCGGCGGGACTTGAGAGGCGCCGTAGAGACCCTGGCGGTAGAGCCAATAACGGCGGCCGTCGCTATCCTCGATGCGGAAATAATCCCGGGTCGGCGCGTCTTCCGGCCCCGACGTCTCCCGCCACCATTCCGGGGCGATGCGTTCCGGCCCTTCGGCGCGCGCGACCCGGTACAGCGCGCGCCGCCAGCGGAAGTTCATCGGCGGTCCCTCAGGCATTTCGGTGGCCGGCACCTCGATCGGTTCGGGCGAACGGAACAGCCGGATCGGCCGTTCCGGCCGAAAGACAGGCGTGGATGAAGTGTCTTGTATCTTGTCCGGCTTCTTCGGCGGAGAGACCCTTTGCGGTGCCTCCGCATAGGGAAGCGTGGCGACGGCGCGCTCCGGCAGATGACTCTCGACGGCAACCGGTTTCAAAACCGCGCTTTCGCCGAGCCGGGCGCGGATGCGGTCGGCGAAAAGGGCGATGTCGGCGCCGTCATCGTGCGTTTCGCCGGCGAGATCCGCCTGCTGCATGTCGAAGGCCGCGGCCGACAGGACCGAGAGGCGCACGAGATCGAAGCCATAGCCGGCATCGATGTCCTGTTCGAGCGCGGCGAGCCTTTCGTGAAACAATTTCTGGATCAGCAACGGCTCGCGCAAGGGCCGCGACGTGCCGACGGCGATGCGGCTGACGGCGCCGTCAACGCGGAAAAGCAGCAGCGCCAGCCTTCTTGCGCCCTCGCCGCGGCGCTCGAGGTCCACCTTCAATGTCGTCGCCAGCATTTTCACCAGCCGCTCTAATTCGTCGGTCAGCATGATGGGTTCTGCGAGATGGCGTTCGACCGAAAGCGGCGCGACCGGCAGGCGCGGCGACACCGCCTCGTCGAGGCGGCCGAGCGCCTGGTCGAGGCGCAAAAGCAGCGATGTGCCGAAGCGGCGGGCGAGCGGCGCGCGCGGTGCTGCCATGACGGCGCCCGCCGTGCGCAGGCCGACGCTTTCCAGGCTGGCGCGGATATCAGGCTCGATGCGCAGCGCCGCCAGCGGCAAGGGTGCGAGTAGCGCTTCCTCCTCGCCACCGGGGACGATGCGGTCACTGGCAAACCGCGTTGCCGCCCAAGCAGCACCAGGTGTGGCGGCAAGGCCGGCGCGGACATCGAAACCCTGATGGAAAAAGCGCGACAGAATGTCGTCCAGCATCGCCCGTTCACCGCCGAAAAGGTGGGTGCAGCCGGTGACGTCGAGAAACAGGCCGTCGGCTGCGTCGATCGCCACCAGCGGAGTGTAGCGGTCGCACCAGTCGGCGAGGCTTTCGAGCAGGCGGCGGTCGGCCTCGGGATCGGCTTCCACTACGTCGATCGATGGGTGCATGGCGCGCGCGTCGGCTATGCCCATGCCGCGCTTCAGATGAAGCGCCTCAGCCCGCTCGTCGAGGGCGGCGATGCGCTGCGCGTTCGCTTGGCGATGGCTGATCACCAGGGGCAGGTGATCCGACGGCCGCGAACGCCAGGACCGCCCCAGACGCTGCCGCAGGATCCTTTCCGCGGCGAGGTGCGGAAACCACAGGGACAGGATTCGCTGCCCGTTCTTCCCCGGCCCTTCTTTCCTCGAAATTGCGTTCATCCGGGTTCCACTCCAGTGTGAATTGTCCCGGCAAGGCCGTGCGGCTCTTGCCGATGCTGACGGTGAAGGCGGGGCGGCCGATCGAGCCGGCGAGCGGCCCGGCGAGCGTCTGGCGTGGTGCCGACGGCGCAGCCGACAGGACGAGGCGGACGGATGCCGCCGTCGGTTCGGCCTCGCCGGCCTGGCGCAGCAGGAACACCGGCCGGCCGGCGCTCTGTGCCCGGGCGTGCAGCCGCCGCGTCGCGGTGAGGTCCAGCCGCTGCGGGCTGCCGCGGATTTCGAGGATGACGGCGGCGAGCGCCGTCATCCGGGCGGCTTCCTCGGCGACCCACAGCCCATCGAGGAGCCTTGGCGCCTCGGAAAACAGCAATTGCTCCGGCTCGATCCCGAAAAGGCCATGAAGCCCTCTGGCATAGGGGAAGCCGGCCTCGCGGAAGACCTCCGCGGTGCCGATCCACAGGACCGGCAGTCGCGGCGGCTCCTGTTTGAGGATCAGGCTGACGAGCGACAGGGCGAAACCGGCGACGACCCCGGCATCACGTGTCGCGGCGCCATGGATCTCGCTCAGCGCCGCCTTCGGCAGGCCGCCGCTGAGCGCAGTATCGAGACCCTCCGCGCCGGTGCGCAGAAACGCATCGGGCGGCGCCACGGCGAGGCCGCGGCGGACGATTGTTAGATCCCGGGGCGTGACATCCGCATCAACGGGAGCTGCGCCGGCCGGCGTCTCCAGGCGCTCGGGCAGCGTTCCCTCGATCTTCGCGATCTGTCGGCGCAGGGCAAAAACAGTCTCCCGCGCCACGGCGCTTGTCGCCATGACGGTCAGCTTCCACTCACAATTGTTCCTGTTATGTTCCTATTGATTCCAGAGGCCGCCCGAAGAGTCAAGCGGAGTCATGGGGAATTTATTCCTGCCCGCGTCGGGACGGCAAACCGGCCATTTGCCGAGTCCGGCTCGAAAGCCTATATGCCGGGATCAGAAGGACAAAGCATGGCCCGCATCTATAAGACCCGTACCTGGCACGACGAGCTTTCGCCGTCGATGGAGGAAATGGAGTTCCTGGCCTTAGAGGCTTACGCCCATCTGCCGGAGGAATTTCGCAAGCTGACCGGCGAGATTATCATCCAGATCGCCGAATTTCCGACCGACGAGATCATGGACGATCTGTCGCTGGAAACGCCTTTCGACCTGCTCGGCCTGTTTGAGGGGCGCGGCATCGCCGAGCGCTGGAATCCGCAGACCGGCGAGGGGCCGAACCGCGTCACGCTCTACCGCCGCGCCATCCTCGACTACTGGGCCGAGAACGAGGAGACGCTTGGCGATATCGTCACTCATGTGCTGATTCACGAGATCGGCCACCATTTCGGCCTGTCGGACGACGATATGGAACGGATCGAAGAGGCAGCGGAGTAGGCTGCCTCACGCTTCGTCATCCCAGGGTCTCCGCGACGGAGCTTCGCTCCTGCTTCACCCAGGGACGAGGGATGAGCGTTTCAGCGCCCTACCAATCGCTGAGCTTGGTGCTGGGCCCGTATTCCTGGCCCTCGACATCCTTCACCACGGCCTGGCCGCAGCGCATGCTCTTGGTCTGCTTGTCGTAGGAATAGGTCGGCGAGCCGAACAGGTGCCAGCCCTTGTTCAGCGCCGCTGTCACCTTGTGGCAGAAGCTGGAATCGTCCGGAGCGGACAGAAAGCGGTAGAGTTTCATTTTCATTCCTGTGGTGGGTTGCCAATCATGCCCCGATGGCGGCCGCCTTCGCCAGCAGTTTTTCGGCCTGCGCCAGATGCAGCCGCTCGACCATTTTTCCATTCAGTGCGATGGCGCCCTTGCCGGCATTTTCGGCAAGTGCGAAGGCAGCTTTCACCAAGCGCGCCTCGGCCACGGCTTCGGCAGATGGCGCGAAGGCCCGGTTCGCGGCATCGATCTGAGCCGGGTGGATCAGCGACTTGCCGTCAAATCCCATGGCGGCCGCTTCCGTGCATTCGCGCGCAAAGCCATCCAGATCGCGAAACTCATTGAAGACCCCATCGAGTAGGTCGAGGCCACCGGCGCGCGCGGCGAGCACCATCTGCATCAGCCACGGTGTGAGATAGCGCCGGTCGGGCGTGGCGCGAATGCCGGTGTCCTTGACCAGGTCGTTCGTTCCGGCAACGAAACAGACCAGCCGCGAGGCCGGATCGCGGCCAAGCTCGGCAATCGGCCCGATGTTGAGCAGAGCCTTGGGCGTTTCGATCATCGCCCATAGTTTCACCGCGTCGGGTGCGAAATTGTCGTCGAGCACGTCACCGGCCTCGAGGACGTCGCGCGGCGTGTCGACCTTGGGCAGCAGGATGGCGTCGGGCTCGCAGCGTAACGCCGACAGCAAATCGTCGGCGCCCCATTTGCTGGAGAGCGGGTTGATGCGCACGATCATCTCGCAGCGCCGGCCATTATGGTTGGCAACCGGGCGATTGGCGAAGATGCCGGCCAGTTTTTCGCGCGCAGAAACCTTATCGGCCGGGGCTACCGCATCTTCGAGATCGATGATGACGGCGTCGCAGGCCAGCGATGAGATCTTGGCCAGCGCCTTGTCGTTCGAGGCCGGGACGTAGAGCACTGAGCGGCGCGGGAGGTAGGTTTCGGTCGTCATGTCCGATCTATGCCGTCTGCGGCGGGTCGAGGCAAGCGGTCTTCGCCTGCACGAAAACTGCATAAAACTCCCGAAAATCTCCTCGGACCCGCCTCGCTGCCTGCATTTCGGCTGGCGAGAAGGGCGGCATGCAAGAGCGAGAAAAATCCCGTTGGTCCCTGCCTTACCGCCTCCACAATGACGGTTGGTGGCTCGTCGATCCGCCGCGGGCGCACCGTTCGGCGACCATCTTCCCCTTCATCCGCAAATCTCCGCCCCGGTATGCCGCCCGGATCAAAGCCGCTGAGAAAGTCCGATCATGACATCGTTACTTACGGCCGCTCCGAGCTTTTGCGCGCGATTCGGCGTTGCGGTCCTGCTTGCCGCGCTGGCCGATTTCTTCTTCTACGGGCAGCCGGTCGGCATCACGCTTTTCCTGTTCGGCACTACGCTTGCCGCCGCAGTCGCGGCCATCCATCCCTCGGCGCTCAGCGCCCGCGGCCTGTGGCTCGGACTCGCCGCCCTGCTTGTCGGGCTGCTGCCGCTCATTGAAAATGTCAGTGCGCTGTCCGTCGCGATCGGGCTGGCGGCGATGGTCGTCTTCGCGCTTTGGCTGGTCGGCCGGCTGCGGCGTGGGCTTGCCCGCATTGCTGGCCAGGTCGCGCTCTTCCTGCTCGCGGTACCATTCCGGTTCGTCCACGATTTCTTCCGCTGGCGCAAGGCGGCGCGGCGGCTTGGCCAGCGGCGTATCCGCCTTGCGGCGATCGGCGTCTGGATCATGCCGCTGACCTTGGGCGCAGTGTTTCTCGCGCTGTTCGGCGCCGCCAATCCGGTTATCGAATACTGGCTGTCGCTGATCGATCTCCACGCACTGCTCGACCTCATCCAGCTGCCACGGCTGGCGTTCTGGCTGGTCGTGCTTGCCGGCGTCTGGGTCTTTCTGCGCCCGCGCCTGCCGCTCTTTTTCCGCCGCATTGCACATCTCGCATTGCCTATCCCCCTCGGGGTGTCGACAAAACCCGCCAAGGCGATCGAGGACATCGTCTTCGGCAAGGCCGCCATCCTTCGCGCGCTGGTCGTCTTCAACATCCTGTTCGCGGTGCAGACCGCACTCGACGCCACCTATCTGTGGGGCGGCATCGCCCTTCCCGACGGGCTGACCTACGCCGCCTATGCGCATCGCGGCGCCTATCCATTGATCGTCACGGCGCTGCTTGCCGCCGGCTTCGTCCTGGCGGCGCTGCGGCCGGGAAGTGCTACCTCCAGCGATCCGCTCATCCGCCGGCTGGTCTATGTCTGGGTGGCGCAGAACATCGTGCTGGTCATCTCGTCGATCCTGCGGCTCGATCTCTATATCGGCATCTATGCGCTGACCTACTGGCGCGTCGCCGCCTTCGTCTGGATGGGGCTGGTGGCGACGGGCCTTGCTCTGATCATCGCCCGCATCGCACTCGAAAAATCCAATGAATGGCTGCTTTCCGCCAATCTTCTGACGCTTTCGGTGACGCTCTATGCCTGCTCCTTCATCAACTTCGCGGCGCTGATTGCCAACTACAATGTCGAGCACTCATTCGAAATGACCGGCCGCGGCACCAAGCTCGATTTCTGGTATTTGCGTTCGCTCGGTCCCAGCGCCTGGCCGGCGCTTGATCGCTTCCTCGAGCAACAGGCCGAGACGAATGCGGCCAGCATTCCCTCTTACCGCCAACTCGCCCGTCTGCTTGGGCAGGACCAGGCCCGCTACCGCGCGGGCCAGGAAAACTGGCGCGCCTGGAGCTTCCGCGACTGGCGGCTACTTCGTACTCTCGACACATATATCCCGTTCGTGGTTCCTCAGGGCTCCGAACCCTTCGCGCCGGGCCGCTGATCCATGCCGCATGTTATCCTTGTCGCCGACGATGATCCGCATATCCGCGAAATCATCTGCTTTGCGCTCGAAAAGGCGGGGATGAAGACGGTTGCGGTATCGGACGGCGCCGCCGCATTGCAGGCGATCGGGCGCCGCGCGCCCGATCTTGTCGTGCTCGACATCGGCATGCCGGAGATGGATGGGCTGGAGGTCTGCCGGCGGCTGCGGCATACATCGGATGTGCCGGTGCTGTTCCTGTCCGCGCGTGATGAAGAAATCGACCGCATCCTCGGGCTCGAAATGGGTGGCGACGACTATGTCACCAAGCCGTTCAGCCCGCGTGAACTGGTCGCACGCGTCAATGTCATCCTGCGGCGCGCCCGCCCGACAAAGGCGGAACAGACCGACGACCGGCAATTCTCGCATGGCAGACTGGCTTTGCTGCCGGCTAGCCACGCGGCCAGCTTCGACGGCAGGCCGCTGGTGCTGACCTCGATCGAATTCGCCATCCTGAAAGGCTTTCTGGCGCGGCCAGCACATGTGCTCGGCCGCGACATGGTTATGGCCAATGCCTATGCCGCCAACATCCATGTCGCCGACCGCACCGTCGACAGCCATATCCGCAACATCCGCGCCAAGCTGGCGGCGGCCGGCTGCACGGATGCGATCGAGACCGTGCATGGCGTCGGCTTCCGGCTCGGCCGGTGCGGCGCGTGACCGCGCATAAATGGCGGCCGCGCCTCGCCACGATCGTTGTTGCCATCCTGATCATGGTGATGGCGCTGCCGCTGGTCGGCCTGTTCTTCTTCCGGCTCTACGAGAATCAGCTGATCCGCCAGACCGAGGCCGAGCTGATCGCGCAAGGTGCGGCCCTTGGCGCCATCTATGCGCAAGAGGTCCGCGACGCCGGCGTCGCCATCGAAAAGCTCGGCGCGGCCGTGCCTGCGGACAGTGCCACCGATCCGGACTCTCCCTACCGGCCGATCGAGCCGCGCCTCGATCTTGCCTCCGACTACGTTCTGCCGGCCCGGCCGCCCGCCATCACCGCGACCGCCACGGATCCAGCCGTCGCGGCGATCGGCGCGCGGCTGTCGGGCATTCTTGCCGAGACGCAGAAAACCACGCTTGCCGGCTTTCGGCTGCTCGACCCCAAAGGCGTCGTCATCGCCGGACGCGAGGAGATCGGCCTGTCGCTCGGCGCCGTCGAGGAGGTTCGCCAGGCGCTGGCCGGGCGCTATGCCAGCGCGCTCCGGCAGAGGATCTCCGACGAGCCGCCACCATCGCTCTATTCGGTCAGCCGCGGTACGAGAGTCCGCGTCTTCGTCGCGATGCCGGTCGCGGTCGACGGCAAGGTCGCCGGCGTGGTCTATCTGTCGCGAACGCCGAACAACATCGTCAAGCACCTCTATGGCGAGCGCGGCAAGGTGGGGCTGGCGGCGATCGCCATCCTCGGCGGCACGCTGCTTATCGGCCTGGTCTTCCTGCGCACCGTCAGCCGGCCGATCTACGCGCTGATGGAACGGACAAAGCGCATCGCGGCCGGTGATCGCGACGCGATCAGGCCGCTCGATCATCACGGCACGCGCGAGATGGCGGCGCTTTCCGACGCCTTCCTCGACATGGCCGAAAAGCTGCATGCGCGCTCGGACAGCATCCAGACCTTCGCTACGCATGTCTCGCACGAGCTCAAATCGCCGCTGACGGCCATCCAGGGGGCGGCCGAACTGCTGCGCGATTCGGGCAGCGCGATGGATGAGGGCGAACGGCGGCGGTTTTCGAACAACATCGTCACCGATGCTGAACGGCTCAACCTTCTGGTGCGCCGTCTGCTCGACCTGGCGCGCGCCGAAAATCTTGCGCCCGGCGGCGAAAGCACGTTGGTTGGCGCCGCACTGGCGCTGCTGCCGGCCGAGGACAGGCTGGCGGTCCGTGTCGAGGGAGGCGGCGATATCCGCCTGCGCATGTCGGCCGAGAACGCGGCCATCGTGCTCGCCAATCTCATCGACAATTCGGCGCGCCATGGCGCAACGCTCGTTTCGATCACGGCGGCGAGCGCGGGCGGCAAGGCGACGATTCTGGTGAGCGACGACGGCGCCGGCATTTCGCCCAGCAATCGGGGGCGGATATTCGAGCCGTTCTTCACCACGCGCCGCGATGCAGGCGGCACCGGCATGGGCCTCGGCATCGTGCTGGCCCTCCTGAAAGCGCATGATGGCACGATCCGCCTGGTTGACTCCGAGCGCGGCACGCGCTTCGAGATCATCCTGCCGGCTGTATGAATTGGAGCCTGATTCCGAAAACCGGCTTTCGGGATCATGCTCTAGAACTGGAGACGCAAAAAAGTGCGCTACGACGTCGTCATCATCGGCGGAGCCATCGTCGGCTCCTCGATCGCCTATTATCTGCGCGAGGAAGGGTTTTCCGGTTCGATCGCGCTGGTCGAGCGCGACCCGCAATTCGCCCATGCG
The DNA here is from genome assembly GCF_053850215.1 of Mesorhizobium sp. f-mel. NCBI lineage: Bacteria > Pseudomonadati > Pseudomonadota > Alphaproteobacteria > Hyphomicrobiales > Phyllobacteriaceae > Mesorhizobium > Mesorhizobium sp. f-mel. Next base: position 187,325 of record NZ_JBSPTO010000008.1, on the reverse strand, counting down.
GCAACGACGCTGTCTTGTGCTTCCATTCGCCAGCAATTTTCAATTCCCGAGAACATCCGCCTGTCGCAGTTCACGCTGAAACTGTTCCGGCGGCTGACGGAAGAGTTTGGAGCCGACGCCGATATCGGCTTTCGCGAAGGCGGTTATCTCATCCTCGCCGGCGAGAACGGACTGCCGATCCTCAAGGCGAACCACGAGGCGCAGATCGCCGAAGGCGCCGACATCGTCCTTGAGGATGCGGATGCGTTGGTGCGTCGCTTCCCATGGCTATCGGCCGAAGGCATCACCGCGGGCGCCTATGGCCGCAGCGGCGAGGGCTGGTTCGACGCGCATGCGATGCTGATGCTGTTCCGCAAGGCGCTCCGCGAGAAAAACATCGATTTCGTCACCGCTGATGTGACCGGCATCGAGCGGCAGGGCGACCGCGTCACCAGCGTCAACCTCGACAATGGCGAGCGGCTCGAGGCCGGCATCGTCGTCAACGCCGCCGGGCCGAATGCCGGCAAGGTTTCTGCAATGGCCGGACTGGTACTGCCGGTGGAACCGCGCAAGCGCAATGTCTTCATCTTCGAGGCGCGCGAGAAGTATGCCGACATGCCGCTGCTGGTCGATCCGAGCGGCATTTATGTCAGGCCGGAAGGCTCGGTCTACATCACCGGCGGCGCCGAGCCGCAAGAGGGTGACGGCCCCGCCGATCCCGGCGATTTCGAGCCCGACTGGCCGCTGTTCGAAGAGGTGATCTGGCCAGTGCTGGCGACCCGCATTCCCGCCTTCGAAGCGATCAAGCCGACGCGCGCCTGGGCCGGCCATTACGACTACAACACGCTCGACCAGAACGCGGTGATCGGCCCGCATCCGCAGGTCAGAAATTTCCTCTTCGCCAACGGTTTTTCCGGCCACGGCCTGCAGCAGGCGCCGGCGGTCGGCAAGGCGCTGGCCGAGCTGATCGTGCATGGCGGCTACCGCACGGTGGATTGCGCGTCGTTTGGGTACAGCCGTGTCGCTGAAGGCCGGGCGTTTCGCGAATTGAACGTGATCTGAGGCGCCATCGCGTCTACGGCAAGGGCGTTGCCGAGCGCATGGCCCTTAACCGTGTTGTCGAAAATGCACCAGACCTCAGCGCCCGCCGCACTCGCCGCATCCAGCCGCTGCCTGATCGCGATCAGGCTGTCAGTGTCATAGTCCGAGTAATAAATACGCGGCGCGCCATGCAGGCGGAAATAGACGAGGCCCGGCCAGCCGGATGGCGTGGCTGCAGCGGGAACGCGAGCCGGATCGGCTGCCACACGCGCTACACGGAAGCCGGTCAGAAGCGCATCAGCGTCCTGTTCGAACCAGCTCGCATGACGAGGCTCGCAAGCTATTTTCGAGCCGGTTTGCTTTCGCAACAAACCGAAGAACTCCTCGGTGACAAGCGGCTCGAATGACAGGCTGGGTGGCAACTGCACTAGCAGCACAGCGAGCTTCCGGCCTAGGCCTCCGGCCTGCCCGAGGAATGCCCCGATCAGGTCTTCGCAGTCGGCAAGCCGATGCTCGTGTGTCACGGCCCTGGGGACCTTCACGCAGAAGCGGAAATCTTCCGGGACCGAATGCGTCCAACGCTCATAGGTCTCACGGCGGTGCGGCTTATAAAAGGATGAATTGATTTCGACGCCGGCAAGACGGCCGGAGTAACGCTCGAGATGCGCCCCGGATCCCGGGAAAAGATCCTTGTAGCGCGACGGGATGCCCCAACCGGCCGTGCCCACGAAGCATCGATGCTTTTCCATGCTGGAGATGTGGACAGGGCACTGCGCAGGTCAAGGGAGCGGTACTAGGCCGAGACCATGCGGCCGGCGCTCACCTGTCAGCACTATTCCGCGTGCTCGGCCGCTGCTGGCTCCCGCCGGCAGAAAAATGCGTCCGTCAGCGCTCGCGGCCAAACCAGAACGCGTCCGCCATGCGCGTCATGCCGATCCGTTCGTAGAAGCCGACGGCGTCGGGCACGGAAATCAGTGACATGGCGACGGATGGCCCGAGCTGCCGCCGCGCTTCGTCGAGCAGGCCCTTGCCGATGCCGAGCCCTTGCGCCGATTTGCAGACGGCGAGCTCGGAAATATGGCACACCCACGAGAAGTCGGTGATGCCTCGAGCGAGGCCAATCAGCGGCTTGCCAGGCGTATCGAGCCGCGCCGTCAACACCAGATCGGCATTGGCAAGCATCGCCTTCAGACGGAGGTCGTCATCGATAGGCCGAGTGACGCCGAGGCCGGATTCCACCAGCACGCGGCGGAACTCGGCTGCGTCGAGGGTCGGTTCGCTGGCGTAGAGAACTTTGGGACGTGTTGTCATGCCGGCCAAGGTGCACCATAGGGCGGCGGTTTTGAAGCGGTCTGTGCTCCAGGACCAAGGCTAGCAGAAAACAGCCGCCTTTTATTTGCCCGCAGCTTTGTGTAAACCGGACGCCAACACATCCCCGCAGAGAAAAGAAGACGGGCAAGACCATGGAAAAATTCACCAAGCTCACCGGCGTTGCCGCGCCGATGCCGATCGTCAATGTCGACACCGACATGATCATTCCCAAGGATTATCTCAAGACGATCAAGCGCACCGGGCTCGGCAGCGGACTGTTTGCCGAAATGCGCTACAAGGACGACGGTTCGGAAAACCCCGACTTCGTGCTCAACAAGCCGGCCTATCGCAATGCGCAGATCCTGGTCGCCGGCGACAATTTCGGCTGCGGCTCGTCGCGCGAACATGCGCCGTGGGCGCTGCTCGATTTCGGCATACGCTGCGTCATCTCGACCTCGTTCGCCGACATTTTCTACAACAACTGCTTCAAAAACGGCATCCTGCCGATCACCGTCAGCCCCGAGGATCTGGAGAAGCTGATGGACGACGCCTCGCGCGGTTCCAACGCAACGCTGTCGGTCGACCTCGAAGCCAAGGAAATCCGCGGACCGGACGGCGGCGTGGTCAAGTTCGACCTCGACGACTTCAAGCGGCACTGCCTGCTCAACGGGCTCGACGATATCGGCCTGACCATGGAGAAGGCCGACGCCATCGCCTCGTTCGAGAAGAAGAACGCCGCTGAACGCCCCTGGGCCTGAGCGGTACGATGACCCGGCCGCGACAGGCCGGGTTCGTGGCGGCTGAACGAGGGACAGTCATGACACGTTCGCTTCTTGCCGGCGCCTGCGCGCTGGCGTGGATTCTGATGCCGGTGACTGGCGCGCATGCACAGACCGACATGGTGCTTGTGCCGGCTTACGATGCGTCCGGCGGGGCCGCCGACCTGGGCGCGTCGAGCAATGCGGCCCTAGCCGACGATGACAGCCAAGCACCGGTACCGTTCGAGAGTGGGCAGCTGACCATCACCCAGCAGGAAGAGTATGGCGAGAAGGTGCTGGCCTATGACGGCAAGCAGCTGGCCAGCAATTACGAGGTGTCGTTCGACAAGATAGTCAAGGTCGGCGGGGTCAACGTCGCGCTGGTCGATGTCGGCGGTGGCGGCAACCAGTGCGGCCCGGCCACGGTGATCGTCTGGAAGCCAGAAGGCGGCACCATCCAGAGCATCACGGTCGAGCAGGATGAATGTGGCGCACCGCCGGCTGCGATCTCCGACAGCGCCATCTATTTCGTGCCCTACCTGCTGCCGGGCGTTTCCAAGCCGGCGCTGCAATGGTCGCCGTCGGACGGGCTGACGACTTCCGGCAATCTCACCTATATGCCGGAGCCCGGCACTGACTGGAAAGACGTCGATCCGTCGAAATACGACAACGTCGTCGACGCTTTCCACAACGAGGCCGTCTACAGGCTGGCCGAGACGCTGCTCGGCAAGGAGATGCCCGAGATGGCGACCAGCCTGCTGGTCGGCGGCGGCACCGAGAAAACCGCCTCGGGCGCCTTCTATGCCAGCGGCTGCGTGCCGCACGATTGCGGCGGCAATGACGGCTTCATGGCGGTCGATCCGGCCAACAACAAGCTCTATTTCGCCCGCCGGGGCGACAAGCCCGAGCCGGACGCGTGGCCAGCTGTGAACACGTGGCCCGCCGGGGTCAGGGAAGCGATGGACAAGGCGCTCGGCTCGCCGAATTAGCTTCTTGCTTCGCGCGTTCCCGAGGCGGGGCCGAGCGGCGGCTGTCGTAACCTTAGAGCATCAACAAAAAAGCCCGGCGCATGGCCGGGCTTTCCGTCGAATAGAGATTCTATCAATCGCCATCGATCGCCGTGGCCATGCGGGCGATGGCCTGTTGATAGACGCTCGCGGAATTCCAGCCAGCAATTGCGCCCATATTCGCCTGCGCGCTCGCGCCGGCCCGCCAACCATGACCTCTGAGGAAGTTGGCGGTGGAAGCCAACGCAGTGGCCTTGTCGCGCAGATTTTTGTTGCCAACTCCATACGTCAAAACATTCCCGGGCAGGAACTGCGTGTGGCCGATCTCGCCATGCGCGGCACCGACCGACGAGGCGCTCAAAGCGCCGCTATCAACCAGCTTCAGGGCTGCAACAGCATGCGGGTAGAAGAACTCCGGGCGGCGGCAATCATAGGCAAGCGTTAAAATGGCGGAGACCGTATTCTGCTTGCCCAAGAAGGAACCGAAGCCGGTTTCCATACCCCAGATGGCGAGCAACACACCCGGCGACACGCCGTAGGTCCGTTCGATCTTGCCGAACAGCGCCGCGTTCGACTTCTTCAGCGAACGGCCCTTGGAAATGATGGTGGACGCGCCACGGCGCTTCATGAAACTTTCCACCGAGCCGCTGAAAGCCTTGTGGATGGCGCGGTCGACGCCGATCGTCTTTGTTGCGTAGGTCGCGCGTGCCAGAGCGGCCAGACCCTTCGAGCCTACACCGCTGGCCTTTGCTTCCTGCGCGAACTCAGCCTTCCACGCTTCGAAGCCCGCGCCCGTATTGCCGCATTGAGCGGCCTGTGCGCCTGTTGCCGCCGCAAGCATCATCGATGCCGCCGCCGCGAAAATCTTTCCCTTGGCAAAAAATGCCATGTTGCTCTCCTGGTTGCCTGGATATGTCCCGAATACGAATTTGCCAGCGAAACGCCCGCTTGTCACCGTTGGAGCGACGTGCGCCCGCTTGGACGCAGTACGTTCCAACACTTTACAATCTGCGCATCGTGCTTCCGAAAATCGGCACCGATTTTCGAGCCGATGCGCTAAGAACTCGTTTACGCATCGCCGCCGCAGCGCTGGCGAATGCCGGAGAACTTGCTTACGATCAAGTAATTATTGTGGCGGGGGGCTAGAATATTCATGGAAGACGTTGACGTCGTGGTCATCGGCGCCGGCTCGGCGGGACTTTCCGCCGCCAAGACCCTGGGTGGGGCCGGCCTTTCCTTCAAGCTGTTCGAAGCGATGAACCGTATCGGCGGCCGCGCCTGGACCAGCGATCAGCATTTCGGCATTCCTTTCGATATCGGCTGCGCCTGGCTGCACGCGGCCGACCGCAATCCCTACTTTCCGGAGGCGCAAGCTGCCCGCTGGACGCTTCACCATCACGACATGAATGTCGATCATCTCTATTATCGCAATCGAAAGGCGAGCGAGGACGAAGAGGCCGCGATGAAAGCGGCCGATAGCAGGCTGTTCGAGCTTCTGGCGGCGCATGAGGTCAAGGTTGGTGACGACGACCGTCTTTCGGCGTTGCTCGCCAAAGGCCATGCGCCGCGCGCCGCCGCCACCTTCGCCGGGCCAATGGACTTCGGCGCCGACGAGGACGAGATCTCGATCCGCGACTTTCAGGCCGCCGCCGATCTCGATCCAAACTATTTCACCAAGGAGGGGTTCGGCGCACTGGTCGCCCGTTTCGGCGCCGACGTGCCCGTCGAGCTGTCGACGCCGGTGCGGAAAATCCTCTGGGACGTGCCTGGCGTCGCCTGCGTCACCGATCGCGGCACCATCCGCGCCAAGGCGGCCATCGTCACCGCCTCGCCGGCGGTGCTCGCCTTCGAGGAGATCGAATTCTCGCCGGCGCTGCCCGACACACATTTCGCTGCCTTCTTCGACCTGCCGATGGGCATGCTGACCAAGCTGCCGGTCGAAATCAGGGGCACAAGGCTCGGGCTGGCGCCCTTCGACGACCTGCTGATCGAGCGGCTGGCCAGGCACGACATCTACTTCCTTTGCTTTCCCTTCGACCTCGACCTGATGGTCGGCTTCGTCGGCGGCGATTTCGCCTGGGAGATGTCGGCGGCGGGCGAGGCGGCAGGCGTCGACTTCGTCGTCGACCGGCTGTGCGCCATATTCGGCGGGGACGTGCGGAAACATGTCGGGCGCGCCATGATGACCAATTGGGGCGGCGAGCGGTTCGTGCGCGGCGCCTATGCGGCCGCCCGCCCCGGCCGTTCGCAGGCGCGCGCCACGCTGATGCAGCCGGTGGCGGAAAAAATCTTCTTCGCCGGCGAGCATCTGGCCGGTCCGCTGATGCAGACCTGCGGCGGCGCCAGGCTGTCGGGCGAGGCGGTGGCGAGAACGGTCGCCGCCCAGCTTGCGGCAAAATAGCATTGGCAGGAACGCCGGCCGCCGACAGGCGTTTGGGTGATATGCCGCTCCGCACTATATCCGGACCTGATGATTTGAGACCTGATGATTTGAGATTGGGATGAAGCTCTTCGCTTGCCCGCATTGCGGCCACCGCCTCTATTTCGAGAACGCCCAGTGCCTGAACTGCGCCAGCCCCGTGCTGTACGATCCCGAGCATGCGGGCTTCGTGTTGTCCGGCGCCGGCGGCGTTTTCCAGTGCACCAATGCCGACGAGTGCGCCTGCAACTGGATGGCGGAACCTGGCCATGCCTTCTGCCGCGCCTGCGAGCTGAACCAGTTGATCCCGGACCTTTCGGTCGATGGCAACCGCCGTCGTTGGATCCGCGTCGAAGCGGCTAAGAAACGGGCAATCTATTCGCTGCTCGCCGCCGGACTGCCGGTCGCGTCCAAGCGGAACGCCGGCGACGAGGCCGGCCTCGCCTTCGACTTCCTCGCCGATCCGATCGGCGGCCCAGGGGGCGCGCGCATCCTGACCGGCCATGACAACGGCCTGATCACACTGAATGTCGCCGAGGCGGACTCGGCCGAGCGCGAAAGACGGCGCGTCGAGATGGGCGAGAACTACCGTACGTTGCTCGGCCATTTCCGCCACGAGCTCGGCCACTATTACTGGGACCGCCTGATCCGCGACGACCCGCAACGGCTTGCCGCCTTCCGCGCATTGTTCGGCGACGAGCGCATCGATTACGAGCAGGCGCTGAAGACCTACCATGCCGAAGGTGCTGCGCCCGACTGGCAGCAGGACCACATTTCCGCCTATGCCACGTCTCATCCCTGGGAGGACTGGGCCGAGACATGGGCACACCACCTGCACATCACCGATACGCTGGAGATGGTGCATGCGCTGAATTTCCCGCTCGGCCGACTGGAAACGGTAGAGGCCAACGAGCTGTCGTGCAGCGACACCGGCGGCGAGCTGCAACCGGCGCCGTCGGAACCTGCCGCCGTTCCCGAACCGTTCGAAAAGATCCTGGCCCGCTGGCTGGTGCTGTCGGAAGCGTCCAACTCGATCAACCGCTGCATGGGCCTGCCGGACCTTTATCCCTTTGTCATCTCGGAGGTGACCGCACGGAAGCTGGCCTTCGTCCATGAACTGCTGGCTGACGTGAAAGAAACCGGAACAAAACGTGAGCCGGCCGAGGCGTTTTAGCCGGAACGCATGAAGCCCTGTTTCGTTTTCGTTCGCGAGGGACTATCAAAACGGAGCGAAAACCATGAAGCGCATACTGTTTCCTGCTGTCGCCGGAGCGCTTGTCGCCATGTCGGGTACAGCCTTGGCCGATACCGCTGTCTCGGCTGTCGCCGATCTCAACATTCGAGCCGGCCCCGGCCCGCAATACCCGGTCATCGGCGTGCTCGCCGCCGGCCAGTCGGCAACGCTTGATGGCTGCATCCAAAACAGCAAATGGTGCACCATAGCCGAGGCCAATGGCCAGGGCTGGATTTATTCCGACTATGTGACGGCCGAATTCGGCGGCAACGAGGTCGTCCTGACCCGGCGCCCGGCCGACGCAGACATTACCATCGTCGAAGCGCCCGCCGACGTCGACGATCCCGACGTCTATACCGGAGCGATCGTCGCTGGCGAGCCGATCGAGCCGATCAGGCGGCCTCCGGCCGAGGTCCGCACCTACATCGAGACCAACCGGGTCGACCCGGTCTATCTCGAGGGCGAGGTGGTTACCGGCGCGACCTTGCCCGATACCGTCGAGTTGCGCGAGATTCCGGACTACGACTACCGCTATGTCTATGTGAACGGTCAGCCGGCACTGGTCGATCCCGGCACCCGACGCATCATGTACGTCGAGCGCTGACATCAGCGAGCAATTCAGGCGGCCGCCCGGCAAGAGCCGACTGCGGCCGCCGCTGTCCGCTATTTTTAACCGGAGCTTCGTGCTGGAGCGGCGTGCCCGCCGCTCCAGCCTTTTGTTCGAGCGTCGGATTTGCCCAAAACCGGTTCCACTTTCGGGTCCGATGCTCTAGACCATGCGACCCTATGCATCAGGCAAGGAACCCTCGTGATATCAGACCCTGCCGCCTTCGAGCGCTACCGGCATACTCCCAACTCCAAGACGACCCTGCCGCGGCTCCTGCTCGGAACGGCGATCGTCGTCCTGTTCTGGGTCGCGACAACCATCGCCGTGCTGTTCGGCGGCGCCTATGTTTTTGTTATCTGGCAGGCATCGTCCGGCGCCCCGATGGAAGGAGGGGCGGTGCAGAATTTCATGGCCTCGCCCGCCGGGATCCTCGCCGCGCTCGCCTCCTTTGCCGGGATTTGGCTCGGCCTGTGGGCTGCCATGCGCTGGGCCCATCGCGAGCCGCTGATGGCGCTGATCGGCACCAGCCGCCGCGTTTCGCGCTCGGGATTTCTTAGGGGATTGGCCGCGGTGTTGATCACATCGCTGCTCTCCGAAATCCTGCTCTATCTCCTGCAGCCCGAGATTGCGCGCGGCGCAATCGGCCTGTCGTCTTGGCTGCTGTTCCTGATCCCGATCGCTGCGCTGACCCTGCTGCAGACCTCGTCCGAAGAGGTGCTGTTTCGCGGCTATCTCGTGAGGGGCCTGGCCAACCGGTTTCAAAACCCCTTCATCTGGGCGCTGCTGCCAGGACTTCTGTTCACTGCGATGCATTGGAGCCCAAGCTCGACGGCCGCCATCAACGCCTGCGTGCTGGCCTCGATCGCCGCTTTTGCGCTGCTCCTGACGCTTGTGGTCTATGCCACGGGCAACCTCGGCGCGGCGTTCGGCGCCCACCTCGGCAACAATCTGACCGGTTTCCTGTTGATTTCGCATCAGCAAAGCTACAATTCGTTCGCCCTGTTCAACGCCAAGCCGCTCGAAGGGCCCGGCTGGACGACGCTTGATGCCGTCATCATCGCGGCGATCGGCATCGTCTGCAGCCTGTTGACTGTTCTGCTGCTGCTGCATCCGCGCTCGCCGCTGAAGGTCGAGCCGGATATTTCGTAGCCCGGCGGCCCAAGCTGATGCGCATCACGCCGCTGGTGCTGCCATAAACCGAACCGGCCCGGTTCAGCGTATTCGGCCCGCGCCTTGACTTCGCGGCCGATTTCCTGTCTACACGCCGCGAATTCCGCGACGAGTATCCGTCCGAGCAAGCCGACCGGGACGCCGAAGCCTCTTTGAGGTGACGTGCTGTAAATCGATCCTGGAGGCCAACATCCGGCAGCGCTGCGCGCCCCCGGGTGCTTTTTGGCTTTGGGTTTTGCTTGGACCGGCTTTTGGTTGGACACTGGGCGCGAACGCATTACCTCTCGGGCATCATCCGGATGCCGGGGAAAAGGAAACAGAATGTTTGAATCGCTTCAGGAGCGCCTTGGCTCCATCCTGAACGGCCTCACCGGCCGCGGTGCCCTGTCCGAGGCCGATGTCTCCGCGGCGCTGCGCGAGGTGCGCCGTGCGCTGCTCGAGGCCGACGTTGCGCTGGAAGTGGTGCGTTCCTTCACCGACAAGGTACGCGAGAAGGCCGTCGGCGCCGCCGTGCTGAAGTCGATCAAGCCCGGCCAGATGGTCGTCAAGATCGTCCATGACGAGCTGGTCGAGATGCTGGGCGCCGAGGGTGTCGCCATCGACCTCAATGCGCCGGCTCCGGTCGTCATCATGATGGTCGGCCTGCAGGGCTCCGGCAAGACGACGACGTCGGCCAAGATCGCCAAGCGCCTCAGCGAGCGCCAGAACAAGAAAGTCCTGATGGCCTCGCTCGACACGCGGCGTCCCGCCGCGCAGGAGCAGCTCCGTCAGCTCGGCGAACAGGTCAAGGTCGCCACGCTGCCGATCGTCGAGGGCCAGACGCCGGTCGACATCGCCCGCCGCGCCGTGCAGGCGGCAAAGCTCGGCGGCCATGACGTCGTCATCCTCGACACCGCCGGCCGCACCCATATCGACGAGCCGCTGATGGTCGAGATGGCCGACATCAAGAAGGTGTCGTCGCCGCACGAAATCCTTTTGGTCGCCGATTCGCTGACCGGCCAGGACGCCGTCAATCTGGCGAAAAGCTTCGATGAGCGCGTCGGCATCACCGGGCTGGTGCTGACCCGCATGGACGGTGATGGCCGTGGTGGTGCAGCACTTTCCATGCGCGCCGTCACCGGCAAGCCGATCAAGCTGATCGGCACCGGCGAGAAAATGGACGGGCTGGAGGAATTCCATCCCAAGCGCATCGCCGACCGCATCCTCGGCATGGGCGACATCATCAGCCTCGTCGAAAAGGCTGCCGAAAACATCGACGCCGAGCAGGCGGCGGCGATGGCCAAGAAGATGCAGTCGGGCAAATTCGACCTGAACGACCTTGCCGGCCAGCTTCAGCAGATGTCGAAGATGGGCGGCATGGGCGGCATCATGGGGATGATGCCGGGTATGGGCAAGATGAAGGACCAGATGGCCGCCGCCGGTCTCGACGACAAGATGTTCGGCCGCCAGCTCGCCATCATATCATCGATGACCAAGGCCGAGCGCGCCAACCCCGAGATTCTGAAGCACTCGCGCAAGAAGCGCATCGCCGCCGGCTCCGGCACCGATGCGGCCGAGATCAACAAGCTCCTGAAGATGCACCGCGGCATGGCCGACATGATGAAGGCGATGGGCGGCAAGGGCAAAGGCGGTGGCCTGATGCGCGGCATGATGGGCGGGCTGGCGCAGAAGATGGGCCTCGGCGGCATGATGCCAGGGGGTATGGGGGGTATGGGAGGCATGGGTGGCCCGGGCGGCATGATGGGCGGCGGCATGCCGGATCTGTCCAAGATGGACCCCAAGCAGCTCGAAGCCTTGCAGAAGCAGGCACAGGCAGCCGGTCTCGGCGGCATGAAGGGCCTGCCCGGTGGCCTTCCCAGTGGGGGTGGCGGCCTGCCTGGGCTGCCCGGCGGCATGAAGCTTCCTGGCTTGGGCGGTGGCGGGCTTCCCGGCCTTGGCAAGAAGAAGTGAGGGCGCCATGAACGAAGAAAAGGACATGGCCGACGCACGTGCGGCGCTGGTCGACTACCGCTCCTCGATCGACAACATCGACGCAGCGCTCATCTACATGCTGGCGGAGCGTTTCCGCTGCACCAAGGCGGTCGGCGAGCTGAAGGCGTCGCATGGCCTGCCGCCGGCCGATCCGGCACGCGAGCAGCAGCAGATCGCCCGCCTTCGCCAACTGGCGAAGGATGCCCATCTCGACCCGGATTTCGCGGAGAAATTCCTGAACTTCGTTGTCCGCGAAGTGATCCGACATCATGAGCAGATCGCCGCATCCAACGGCGTAGCGAAAACCGGCTGAGGACCAGTGCATGTCGCCCAACAACGACATGCATAAAGACGACAGCCATAACCCCGATCAACGAAAATCAGAATTTTAGGAGAAAGAAAATGCCACTGAAAATCCGACTAGCCCGTGCGGGCTCGAAGAAGCGTCCCTATTACCACGTCGTCGTCGCCGACGCCCGTTCGCCGCGCGACGGCCGTTTCATAGAGTCGCTCGGCTCGTGGAACCCGCTGCTGCCCAAGGACGGCGAGCGGGTCAAGGTCGACGCCGACCGCGTCAAGCATTGGCTCTCGCACGGCGCCCAGCCGACCGACCGCGTGCTGCGCTTCCTCGACGAGGCCGGCATTGCCAAGCGTGAGGCCCGCTCCAACCCGAAGAAGGCCGAGCCCGGCAAGAAGGCGCAGGAACGCGCCGCACTTCTGAAGAAGGCGCAGGACGATGCAGCCGCCGCTGTTGCCGCCGCGGCAGCCGCGCCGGCCGAGGCGGAAGCCGCGACCGCCGAATAATTCGCTTTCTATCCCCTACGAGACGGCGGGCCCCTTTGTCCGCCGTTTGCTGTTTCTTCCGACTTATGACGCGGCCCGATCAATAGCCTTCAGGGCAGCGGGCGATGTAGACACGCCCATCGCGACCGCGATAGCGGCACCGGCCGGGTTCGGTAGCACGACCGATCAGTGCGCCGGCGAGGGCGCCGACAGCACCACCGATCACCGCCCCTTCAACGTCGTCATCGGCCACTGCAGCGCCGACAGCAGCGCCCCCTAGTCCACCGACCGCCGCGCCCTGTTCTGTCCGGGAACAGGCTGCGAGCGAGGTTACCAGTACCATCAGGACTACCAGTTTCTTCATTGTCGTTCCTCTCAACCGGGTTTTCCGTCCTCGCCGCCACATCTTCTAACTCGCAAACGGGCGATTTGATCCAAAGTCAAAAGAAGAAGGGTGGCGGCAGACCGTGGTCCTCTCCGGCGACGCGACCGCCATCGAACGGCTTTTGAAGTCGGCTCTATCGGTTGAGCAGGATCAGCGCGCGCACCCTGGGGTTGCGCAGGAAAAGGCCGCCCCACAAGATGAAGCCGAGATAGACGCCGAACAGTGTGTGCGAAAACAGCGGGCTGCCAATACGTATATGCGTCGCGATGGCGCCACCGAGATAGGCGGTGAGCAGGATGGCGCCAAGCACCGAGGTGCGCGGCACCGCATAGAGCGCGGTCGAGACCAGCCCGATGATGCCGAGCATGCGCGAGACATTGGGATCGGCCGGCCAGCCGAGCTGCACCATGGTCCGGGTGACGACATCGAGCGGCGGCAGCTTGATGACGCCGTCGAAGATCATGAACAGCACGATGAGGGCGCTGAGCCCTCGGCCGGTCCACAGCGCGCCCGGCGTGACGGATGCAGTTTGAGACATGGTTATTGGTCCTCCGGTTTTTGCAAGCGCTGGCCCCTCTACGCCAGGGTCGAACCAAGGACGCGGCGTGAGACGACGATCCGACACGCCTACGATCTTTTGAGCGCATGTGCTGCGATGAGCGCCCGAACAACCCTAGGAAAAATAGAACTTTTCGGCAGGGATCATTTTCGGCGGCGGCTCGCCGAGCGCTTCGAACACCGAGATTTCACAGACGCGGCATAGGCCGTCGAGGGCGAGATCGTTGGCCTCGGTGCCGAACGGGTCCTCGAGTTCTTCCGAAAGCGCGTCGAGGCCGAAGAAGGTGTAGGCGATCAGCGCCGTGAACAGCGGCGTCGCCCAGCCGGCAGTCGATGCCAGCCCAAACGGCAGCAGCAGGCAGAAGATATAGGCAGTGCGCTGCAAGAGCAGCGTGTAGGCAAACGGAAGCGGTGTCCCCATAATGCGCTCGCAGCCGGCCTGCGCTGCGGCGATTTCCGACAGGCGCTCGTCGAGGATGCGGTAGCCCATGACATCGATCGCCCCGGCCCTGTATAGCGCGGCGGCTCGCTCGCCCATACGCCGCACCATGGCGTCGGGCGGGTTGGCCAGCTTGGCGGCACTTTCGGCCTCTTCGCCGATGAACGCGCGTGCTTCGGTCGTGGCATCTACCCGCCGAAGCAGGCCGCGCAGGAAATGGCAGAAGGCGATCGCCTCCATCAACATCCCGCGCAGTTCGATGCGATCCTCGATCAGCCCCGTGCTGGCGCGCGCCAGATTGCGAATGTCGAATACAAGCTGGCCCCACAGCTTGCGCGCTTCCCACCAGCGGTCATAGGCGGCATTGTTGCGGAAACCGAGATAGATCGACAGCGCCACACCGAGTAAGGCAAACGGCGCGGGGCCGGCATCGCCGAAGTCGAGCTTCAGCGCCCCGACCGCCAGCACCACCAGCGCGCCATAGACACCGAAGCCGAAGATCTGCGGCAGGATGCGCGGCACCACCGAGCCGCGCATGATGAAGAACAGATGCAAGAACCCCGGGCGCGGGCGAACGATCATCGAAACCCCTTTCACGGACCGGCAATGATCCTGATCGGTTCCATTGTGCGATGCAATACACGCATAAGCCCAGCCGTCAGCGACATGGCGGCGTCGCCTTGCCGGCTGGGGCCGAGCACGTTATCGAAAATCCGCAAGACATTCGGGAGCAATCGATGGCCGGCGAGACCGATCTGAAGAAACTGCTGGCAACGATGACGCCGGAATTGCGTCCCGGCATCCATGTCTTCGCCACACTGCCGCCCGATGCGCCCGTGCCGGACAGCGTCGAGACGGTGATGCTGTTTCGCGAGCGCGAGGGCACGACGGTGATCGCGCTAGAGGAGGAAGCCAAGGCCGCTGGCCTGGCGACCGTCTTCCGCTGCCGGATGGTGACGCTGAACATCCATTCGTCGCTGGAGGCGGTCGGCTTCCTCGCCGCCATCACCGCGCGTCTGGCCGCCGCCGGCATGGGGGTCAATCCGGTCTCGGCCTTCTACCACGACCATTTGTTCGTGCCCGCCGACCGGGCGGAAGAGGCGATGGAGCTGCTGGAAAAGCTAGCGGAGGAGAGCCGGCTGTGAAGCAGGCGCCTTGCTGCCTACTTGAGACGCCTGTGCTGCCCCTCATCCCCCTGCCGGAATCCCGGCCCTCGCTACGCCAGGGGCGTTCGTCGTTCGGAAAGCCAAGCATTGGCTTTCCGTCCGCTTCGCGGACCACTTCTCACCCCCGTGAAGGGGGAGAAGGAAGCTAATGGCCGAGGGCCGCGCCCGCGACTGCGGGCCGCCGGCTTTCCGGCGCCCGCGGAGGGCCCGCCGCGGCAGCGGCGATACGGCCCGTGAGCGAGAATCAAGCCGCCTTTTTCTTCGGCTGGATCAGCCCGCGCTCGATCAGCAGCTCCGCGATCTGCACCGCGTTGAGTGCCGCGCCCTTGCGCAGATTGTCGGAGACAATCCACATCGAAAGGCCGTTGTCGACGGTCGAATCCTCGCGGATGCGCGAAATGAATGTGGCATCTTCGCCGGCCGAGTCCAGCGGCGTGATGTAGCCGCCGTCCTCACGCTTGTCGAGAACCTGGCAGCCGGGGGCATCCCGGAGAATTTCCCGCGCGTCGTCGGCGGTGATCGGCTTTTCGAACTCGATGTTGACGGCTTCCGAATGGCCAATGAACACCGGCACGCGCACGCAGGTCGCCGTCAGCTTGATCTTGGGATCGAGCATCTTCTTGGTCTCGGCGACCATCTTCCACTCTTCCTTGGTGAAGCCGTCGTCGAGGAAGACGTCGATATGCGGGATGACGTTGAAGGCAATGCGCTTGGTGAATTTCTTGACGTCGACCTGGTCGGCGACGAACACGGCCCGCGTCTGCGTGAACAATTCGTCCATGCCTTCCTTGCCGGCGCCGGATACCGACTGGTAGGTGGCGACGACGACGCGTTTGATGGTGGCGAAGTCGTGCAGCGGCTTTAGCGCCACGACCAGTTGCGCCGTCGAGCAGTTCGGATTGGCGATGATGTTCTTGCGCGTGAACAGCGAAATCGCGTCCGGGTTCACCTCCGGCACGATCAGCGGCACGTCCTGATCGTAGCGGAAGGCCGACGAATTATCGATGACGACGCAGCCCTGCTTGCCGATCTTCGGCGACCATTCCTTCGAGACGTTGCCGCCGGCCGACATGATGCAGATGTCGGTGTCGGAAAAATCAAATTGGTCGAGCGCCCTGACCTTCAGTGTGCGGTCGCCGAACGACACTTCCGTGCCCTGGCTGCGCCGCGAGGCCAGCGCCACCACCTCGCTCACCGGAAAGCCGCGCTCTTCCAGTATGTTGAGCATTTCCCGGCCCACATTGCCCGTGGCGCCGACGATTGCAACCTTGAAACTCATCGAAATCTCCTGTCCTCTCCGCTCGGTTTTTGGAGAAAACCCGCCGACCGATGCGGGTTTCAACCCCCGGGCCGGACCCGGGAGAGGGTGGTTAGGCCAAGGGAATTAGACCGTTTTAGTGGTCGTTTTAGCCGTAGTTTTGCTGGAACGAGGAGACGCGCCGACACGCCCGGCCCAATGGTTCGCATTGCGGCCGGGGAGGTCGAATGCAAGAAGCGCCATCAAAAGGCCGCGCATCGAAACTATCCCGTTCGGTGCCGGCTTTTACGCGGTTTGCGCAAAGAGTCAATCGCGACCCGGCGAGGCGGCTTGCCCTGTACAATGGCGGCGGCGCGAAGTACGAACGATTGGATCGTTTGGCTCGTGGCGCTTCTGGCGCTCGCCGACGGATGACCCATTGCGGGGCATAAAAGAATCCGAATTCCGAAAGAAGCATATGTCCAATTTCGAAGCTATTGTCCCCGCGCTTGCAAAGGCGCTGGAAAAACGCGGTTATGTCGAGCTGACGCCGGTGCAGAAGGCGGTTCTCGAGCTCGGGCAGGCCGATGCGCTGGTTTCGGCGCAGACCGGCTCTGGCAAGACCGTTGCCTTCGGGCTGGCTCTGGCGCCGACTCTTCTCGACGGTGCGGAGCGCTTTTCCCATGCCGCAGCACCGCTGGCGCTGGCCATCGCGCCGACGCGGGAGCTCGCTTTGCAGGTGACGCGCGAGCTCGAATGGCTCTACGAACCGACCGGCGCAGCGATAGCGTCCTGCGTCGGTGGCATGGACATGCGCACCGAACGGCGCGTGCTGGAGCGCGGCGCCCATATCGTTGTCGGCACGCCCGGCCGGCTGCGCGACCACATCACCCGCAATTCGCTCGACATGTCTGAACTGAAGGCAATGGTGCTCGACGAGGCCGACGAGATGCTCGATCTCGGCTTTCGTGAGGATCTCGAATTCATCCTCGATGCCGCCCCTGCCGAGCGCCGCACGCTGATGTTTTCGGCTACCGTGCCGCGCGCCATTGCCACGCTGGCCAAAGGCTACCAGCGCGATGCGGTGCGCATCTCGGCCTCCGGCGAGGAGAAGCAGCATCTCGACATCGAATACCGGGCGCTGAGCGTAGCTCAGCCCGATCGGGAAAACGCCATCATCAACGTGCTGCGCTATTACGAGGCGAAGAACGCACTGGTGTTCTGCAACACGCGCGCCGCCGTCAATCACCTGACCGCGCGCTTCAACAACCGCAACTTTTCCGTCGTGGCGCTTTCGGGCGAGTTGAGTCAGAACGAGCGCAGCCACGCGCTGCAGGCGATGCGCGACGGCCGCGCCAAGGTCTGCATCGCCACCGACGTGGCGGCACGCGGCATCGACCTGCCCAACCTCGAACTGGTGATCCATGCCGACCTGCCGACCAATCCGGAGACGCTGCTGCACCGAAGCGGGCGGACGGGACGGGCGGGACGCAAAGGTGTCAGCGCGCTGATCGTGCCCAACAGTGCCCGCAGGCGCACCGAACGGCTGCTGCAAAGTGCCGGCCTTGCGGCGACATGGGCAAGCCCGCCTTCGGCCGACGACGTGCTGCGCCGCGACGACGAGCGCATCCTCGCCGACCCGGTCTTCAGCGAACCGGTGAAAGAAGAGGAGCGCGGCTTCATCAATGCGCTTCTCGAGCAGCACGGCCCCGAACAGGTGGCCGCCGCGTTCGTGCGCTTCTGCCGCTCCAGCCGCTCGGCGCCCGAGGATCTTCTTGACGTCGCGCCGTTCACGCCGTCGGGCGACAAGTTTGCGCGCAGGGACGAGGCGCCCAGCCGCCGCGACGATTTCGGCGACAGCGTCTGGTTCTCGCTGTCGGTAGGACGCCGGCAAAATGCCGAGCCGCGCTGGCTGATCCCGATGCTGTGCCGGACCGGCGGGATCAGCAAGCGCGAGATCGGTGCCATCAAGATGCAGCCTGAGGAAACCTTCGTGCAGATCGCGGCGGATTGGTCTGACCGGTTTCTCCAGGCGATCGGCCCCGACCGCAAGCTGCAGAACAACATCGCGGTGAAGCGGCTGGACGGCACGCCCGACATGTCGCGGGCCGGCTATCAGGAAGCGCGACCCGACAAGAAGCCTCACCGCGGCAAGCGGACGTTCGACCAGAATGCGCCCAAATTCGAGAAGCGCACACCGTCAGCCGATCAGCGCGCTGAAGCATTCGAGGCAAAGCCCTGGGCGGGGAAGGCAGCAAAGGCGAAGTTCGAAAAGACCGGACCCGCCAAGAACAAGAAATCGAAGAAGCGGCCGGCTTAGCGACGTGCCGGCATGGTTGGCTTGTCATGGCCTGCAAGGGGCTGTCTTTCGCTCGATTCAGGTCTGCGCTGCCCCTCATCCGCCTGCCGGCACCTTCTCCCCGTAAACGGGGAGAAGCCCGCTGGCGGCGCAGACTTCGACGGTTGGTCGTCTCCCAACACGAGTGGGGCGCCATCTTTTGTCTGAAGCGATTGCTTCCCCATTTCCGCGCATACCCCTTGCGATCTGCCGGAACTTTGAACAGTCTGGCGAGACGCGAATGGGGGTGGGCAGGACGTGCGCGGCGAAGTTCTTCACTATGACGAGGACCAGGGCTTCGGTTTCATCACCGGAGCCGATGGCAACCGCTACACGTTCGCGCGCGAGGATCTGCGTCGAGAAGCGTCGATGGCCAGGGGCACGGCCATCGAGTTCCAGCCGGCTGGCGGACGGGCACGCGACGTTTTTTCGATCCGCGCCCAAACCGCCAGTCCGCCCGCCGCTGTGCCCGCCGCAACCGCCGCCGCGGCTCATGCCGGCAATACGCCGGGTGCACGTCAGCCGCAACATTTCGGCCGGTCCGCTGAAAACAGTCCCGCCGCGGCTACCGGATTGTGGGATTATTTCTGGCGGGGCCTGACTGAGAATTACTTCAACTTCGCTGGCCGTGCCCACCGCAAGGAGTATTGGGGCTATTGCCTGTTCTGGACGATCTCGCTGTTGGTGATTGCCGGCATTGGCCTCTTTGTCGACGACGCAATGGGCAATTTCGACAGCGATCTATCGGCGGTGGTGACGGTCGGCCTTTGCGGTGTTTTCGTCCTGGCAACATTCCTGCCGGGTCTCGGCATGACTGTTCGCCGCATCCATGACATCGGCCTGTCGGGCTGGTTCTATCTGGTGGTGTTCATTCCGACGATCGGCTGGCTGATCATCCTGGTCTTCGCGCTGATCCCGACTCAGGCCCGTGAAAACCAGTGGGGACCGGTGCCGCAGGGTGTCAGGGTTTAGCGTCGTGACTGCCGTGTTCGCTAGAAGCGATGTGTTCGATGATCTTGAAGTGCTTCGCGGTGTGACCACGAAGGCCCTTCTTGTGGGCCTGGATCGTTTCGGTCCCAATAATCTCGAATTCTGATCCTTCATAGGCAATTTCACAGTCAACCACTCTGCCGGGCCAAAGCCAGATCAGGAGACCCACTTCAAACTGATCTGGGGTCACCTGTAGCAGGTAAAGATCGCTCTTCTCGATCTGATATTGTTCGCAGACGAACTGCAGCAACGGCGCGAGATGCTGATCGCCGCGAAAGTCAGCTTGGCGTTCCTGCTCGCCAAGAATATCCCTTTCGATGGCGCGTCGTACCTCGCCCATATGCCTGTCAGCCCAGGAACTTGGCGATGATCGCATCGCCCATCTCAGTGGTGCCGACCTCGGTCATCCCACGGGAAAGAATATCCCTGGTGCGCAAGCCCTGGTCGAGCACGGCGGCGATGGCGCTTTCCAGGCGATCGGCCTCGGCCACCATGCGGAAGGAATAACGCATGCACATGGCGAAGGAGGCGATCATGGCGATCGGGTTGGCAATGCCCTTTCCGGCGATATCGGGCGCCGAACCGTGCACCGGCTCGTAGAGTGCCTTGCGCTTTTTCGTCTTGGCATCCGGCGCGCCGAGCGACGCCGAAGGCAGCATGCCGATCGAGCCGGTCAGCATGGCGGCGATGTCGGACAGCATGTCGCCGAACAGATTGTCGGTGACGATGACGTCGAACTGCTTGGGCCAGCGCACCAGCTGCATGCCGCCGGCATCGGCCAACATGTGATCGAGCTTGACGTCGGCATAGCGCGCCTTGTGGGTCTGCGTGACGACCTCGTTCCACAACACGCCTGATTTCATCACATTGCGCTTTTCCATCGAGGTCACATGGTTGCGGCGTGTCCGCGCGAGCTCGAAGGCGACGCCCGAAATGCGCTCGATCTCGAACGTGTCGTAGACCTGCGTGTCGATGCCGCGCTTCTGGCCGTTGCCGAGATCGATGATCTGCTTTGGCTCGCCGAAATAGACGCCGCCGGTGAGCTCGCGCACGATCAGAATGTCGAGTCCCTCGACCACCTCCTGCTTGAGCGAGGAGGACGCCGCCAGCGCCGGATAGCAAATGGCGGGCCTGAGATTGGCGAACAGCTCCATGTCCTTGCGCAGCCGCAGCAGTCCGGCTTCCGGACGCACTTCATAAGGCACCGCATCCCATTTCGGCCCGCCGACGGCGCCGAACAGCACCGCGTCGGCAGCCATCGCCTTGGCCATGTCGGCGTCGGAAATCGCCGCGCCATGCGCGTCGTAGGCGCAGCCGCCGACCAGCCCCTCATCGGTGATGAAGCCGCTACCGAGCTTGTCGTTCATGGCAACGATCAGTTTCTTCACCTCGGCCATCGCCTCGGGGCCGATGCCGTCGCCGGCGAGCAGGAGAAGATTTTTCGAAGCCATCAGAACCGTCCTAAACTATGGCGCATGACCCCGAAATCGGAATCGATTTCGGAAAGGATCGTGCGCAGAACCAAAATTCTACAGCGTCCTTTGCGCGTCCAAAGGACGCGGCGCTGTCGTGAGCCGCGGTCTTGCTAAACGCCAAGCGGGCTATGCGCAAGCTTTGGTTCAGAGCGTCTTGGCGATCCTCGTGCTCCCATCAGTCTTGTCGGACAGCGGGGCGCTGTCCAGCCGACATCGCGCAAGCTTCTGCACCGCCGCCACGCTCAGGCCGTGCGCTTGAGCGCCGTCACTTCGATCTCGATCTTCATTTCCGGCTTGTTGAGCTGGCAGACGATCATCGTAGCCGCCGGCCTGATGTCGCCAAAGGCATCGCCGAGGATCGGAAAGACGATGTCGACGAAAGCCGCGTCGGTGATGTAGTAGTGCGCCCGCACCACATCGGCCATCTCGAAGCCGCCGTCCTGCAACGCCTTGGCGATCGTCGCCAGGCAATTGCGCGTCTGCGCCTCGACCGTCTCCGGCATCGACATGGTCGCATAGTCGTAGCCGGTCGTTCCGGAAACGAAACACCAGTCGCCCTGGACCACGGCGCGCGAATAACCGGCTGCCTTCTCGAAGGGCGAGCCGGTGGAGATCAGTTTTCGCATGGTTCCCTCGCAAATCCTTTAAGCAATGTTGAGTTGAGCTGAAGAAGTGTCGTCCTGCCATGGGCCAGACGGTGCGGTTCGACAGTGCAAAAACCGTGATAGGCATCGGGCCGACGCAGTTGGAAGCCGACCGGCAGCGAACGTCGCTAGTTTTTCGGCGGCCAATTTCAGTGGCAAATCGCAAACTTTCGAGATTAGCCGAAACACCCCTCCCTTCGTCATCCCAGGGCGGAGCAAGGAGCGAAGCGACGCGGCGCAGACCCTGGGATCCATGCCGTTACCTCGCGGCAGTGCTCCAGCGGACCAGAACCGAACGCTACCACCCGGTTCCGCGAAAAAGCTCGAACCACTCTGGATTGGTCTTCTCGATCAGTTCTATCTTCCATGGGCGGGGCCAGCGCTTCAGCGACTTCTCGCGCTGGGTGGCATCGCGGATATCGAAATGTTCTTCATACCAGACCAGACGCTGCACTCCGTAGCGGCTGGTGAAGCGCGAGCTTTGGCCGGATTTGTGCTCCGGCATGCGGCGGCCGAGATCGTTGGTGACGCCGATATAGATCGTGCCACGCTTCTGGCTCGCGGTCATGTAGGCATAGCCGGTCATCATTGAAGGGTAGCTGGCGCAGTTGCGGATACAAGCGCCATTCTGAGCCGCTGCATTCTTCGGCTGAGGTAACGGCATGGATCCCAGGGTCTGCGCCGCGTCGCTTCGCTCCTTGCTCCGCCCTGGGATGACGAAGATGTGGTGGGCCTAACGCTAATCGCGAGCGTTGGAGATTTGCGGCCGGAAGCCGATCGGCAGCGGTCCACAGCTTTTTCCAGGCCCAGTCAAAGAGCCAAGTCCCTCTGTGCAGAGAAACCGGCTAGCTTTTACGATTACGCGCCGCCAGCGTCCGCAACCTTAGCGCGTTAAGGCGGATGAAGCCTTCAGCGTCCTTCTGGTCGTAGGCGCCACGGTCGTCCTCGAAGGTGACCAGCGCGTCGGAATAGAGCGTCTTCTTCGACTTGCGGCCGGTGACGATGACGTTGCCCTTGTAGAGCTTCAGCCGCACCGTGCCTTCGACATCTTCCTGGCTCTTGTCGATCATCGCCTGCAGCATCAGGCGCTCGGGCGCGAACCAGAAGCCGTTGTAGATCAGCTCGGCATAGCGCGGCATGAACTCGTCCTTGAGGTGGGCAGCACCCCGGTCGAGCGTGATCGATTCGATCGCCCGGTGGGCTGATATCAGGATGGTGCCGCCAGGGGTCTCGTAGACGCCGCGCGATTTCATGCCGACGAAACGGTTCTCGACAAGGTCTAGCCGGCCGATGCCGTTGTCGCGGCCGAGATCGTTGAGCGCCGCCAGCATCGTCGCCGGTGACAGCTTCTTGCCATCGAGTGCGATCGGATCGCCCTTCAGGAATTCGATTTCGATCTCGGTGACCTTGTCCGGCGCGTCCATCGGCGAGATGGTGCGCTGATGGACGAATTCCGGCGGCTCGCTCCACGGATCTTCCAGCACTTTGCCTTCGGAGGACGAATGTAGCAGGTTGGCGTCGACCGAAAACGGCGCGTCGCCCCTCTTGTCCTTCGGCACCGGAATCTGGTGCTGCTCGGCGAAGTTGATCAGGTCGGTGCGCGACTTGAACGACCAATCGCGCCATGGCGCGATGACCTTGATGTCGGGGTTGAGCGCATAGGCCGAAAGCTCGAAGCGGACCTGGTCGTTGCCCTTGCCGGTGGCGCCGTGGGCGATCGCATCGGCGCCGGTTTCTTTGGCGATCTCGACGAGGTGCTTGGAGATCAGCGGCCGCGCGATCGAGGTGCCGAGCAAATAGGTGCCTTCATAGACGGCATTGGCGCGGAACATCGGGAATACAAAGTCGGAAACGAACTCCTCGCGGACATCCATGATACGGATGTCCTTGATGCCCATCATCTCGGCTTTGCGCCGCGCTGGCTCCAGCTCGCCGCCCTGGCCGAGATCGGCGGTGAAGGTGACCACCTCGGCGCCGAGCTCGGTCTGCAGCCATTTCAGGATGATGGAAGTGTCGAGGCCGCCGGAATAGGCGAGCACGACTTTCTTGACGGCTTTTGCTTTTGACATTTGGGCGGTTCCGCGGCAGGAGTTCTCGGCGGGCGAGGTATCACGCCGGTTCCGGCTAGTGCAAGGGACGAAGGGTGCGACAGGCACGCTGGATCAGCTATTGCGTGGGCCAGTCGCTGGCGCAGGCACCCTGCCTGCGCTATAGGCTTCGCCGTCTTACGCCTCCAAAGGCCCGCCCATGTCCTTCATTCCCGACACCACGACGCTGATCCAGTTCGCCATCGCCACCGTGATCCTGGCGATCACGCCGGGGCCTGATATGACGCTGTTCGTGTCGCGCACGCTGAGCCAGGGCCGCGCCGCCGGCTTTGCCTCGATGGCCGGCGCACTGTGTGGTACGCTGATCCACACGACGCTGGTGGTGGTCGGCGTCTCGGCGCTGATCGTCGCCTCGCCGGGGGCCTTTCTTGCGCTCAAGATTTTCGGCGCCGGCTATCTCGTCTTCTTGGCCTGGCAGGCGATCACCAGGGGGTCGGCCTTTTCGCCGGTGAAGAAGAGCGGGCCTGAGATTTCTCTGTTCCGCGCCTGGGCGGCAGGGCTCGGCGTCAATTTGCTCAACCCGAAGATCATCCTGTTCTTCATGACCTTCCTTCCGCAGTTCGTCTCCGCCCATGATCCGAACGCGCCCGGAAAGCTGTTCTTCCTCGGCGCGATGTTCGTCGTATTGTCGATCCCGGTAACAGCGCCGATGGTCTTTGCGGCAGAGAAATTCTCGACGGCGATGAAGGCCAGCCCGCGGGTGACGCGCGGCGTCGACTATCTGTTCGCCGGGGTGTTTTCGGCCTTCGCACTCAAGATCCTGACCGCCCAGGCGAAATAGGGTTACCGATTTCGCGCCAGCTTCCGGCCCAGCGCCCGGCGCTCAGCCAGTAGAAAATGCCGCCGACCATGCCGCAGCCGACCACGGCAGCGAGGACGCGCGGATCGGTGATCTCGAAATTGGCATCGGCGGTCTGGTAGGCGAAGCCGAGGAAAACCGCAGCGACCACCGCACCCGCCAGCGCGTAGAACAGCCAGTCGCGCCGGCCGAAGATCTCGGAGACGAGGATGGCGATGGCCGCCGGCATGAAGGCGAAATAGGCGACGAACAGCGCGACGAAGGGAACGGAAAACCATAGCGAGGCCTGCGCCGCCGGTTGCGTCTCGTCCGTCATCAGCCCCAGCGACGCCAGAAACATGATGTTGAGGAAGGCGCTGGCCGCCAGCGCGGCGACGACATAGCCGATCAGGATGACGGCGAAGCGAATGAGATAGGCGACAAGGCGGTTCACGCCTCGCCGTGCCCCGCGATCATCATCGCTTCCAGCGCCAGCCGGTCGACCTTGCGCATGCGCTCGGACTCCGACTTGAGCTGGCCGCAAGCGGCGAGGATGTCGCGGCCGCGCGGCGTGCGGATCGGCGAAGCATAGCCGGCATTGTTGATGTAGTCGGCGAATTTCTCGATCGTCTCCCAATCCGAGCACTGGTAGTTGGTGCCTGGCCACGGGTTGAACGGGATCAGATTGATCTTGGCCGGAATGCCCTTGAGCAACCTGATCAGCCCCTTGGCGTCCTCGATCGAATCGTTGACGTCCTTCAGCATCACATATTCGAAAGTGATGCGGCGGGCGTTCGACAGGCCGGGATAGGCGCGGCAGGCGGCGATCAGCTCTTTCAACGGATATTTTTTGTTGATCGGCACCAAAAGGTCGCGCAGATCGTCGTTTGTGGCGTGCAGCGAGATCGCCAGCATGACGCCGATCTCCTCGCCGGTGCGGAAGATTTCCGGCACGACGCCGGAGGTCGACAGCGTGATGCGTCTTTTCGATAGGGAAAGCCCGTCGCCGTCGGACGCGATCAGGAGCGCCTTCTTCACTGCCTCGAAATTGTAGAGCGGCTCGCCCATGCCCATCATGACGACGTTGGACACTTTCCGACCCTCGGCCGGCACGATGGCGCCGTCCGGCGTGTCGCGGTCGGGGAAATCGCCGAGCCGGTCGCGGGCGGTCAAAAGCTGGGCGAGAATTTCCTCTGATGTCAGGTTGCGCACCAGCTTCTGCGTGCCAGTGTGGCAGAAGGAGCAGGTCAGCGTGCAGCCGACCTGCGAGGAGATGCAGAGCGTGCCGCGGCCTTCTTCGGGAATGTAGACGGTCTCGATTTCGACCGGCCGGCCGGCGCCGCGCGGCGGAAAGCGAAACAGCCATTTGCGCGTCCCGTCGGAGGAAATCTGCTCCTCGACGATCTCGGGCCTGGCGACGGTGAAATGCTTGTCGAGCTCGGCGCGCAAATCCTTGGATATGTTGAACATGCTGGCAAAGTCGGAGACGCCGCGCACATACATCCAGTGCCAGAGCTGTTGGGCGCGCATTTTGGCCTGGCGCTCCGGCACGATGCCTGAGGCAACGAGGGCTGCGCCAAGCTCGGCCCGACTCAGGCCGATCAGCGACGGTTTTTCGGCCGGCGTGGCGCGGGCGCGCAACGCGTCACGGGCGCCCTCAGTGGTAAGGTCGAATGAAAGGGTCATTGTTGCGCCAATATAAGCGATTTGCGGCCGATTACAGCATCGTGCTGGAAATGAAGCGCGGCGCATAGCACAGGTTGATGGCCGAGTCATGGGTGGCGGCGGCGCAAGGCCCGCCGCGATGTGGCCGCCGACGGCGTTTTAAAGAGCAGAAAGCCGGGCTCGCCGCCCGGCCCTTACTCAAAGTTTTTCGCCTATGGCTATTTGCACCTGGCGATGGACGACAGCGCCGCCGAAATGCCTTTCAGCGAAAAGACATAGGTAGTGGTGTTGCCGCGGCCGGATTTCGCCTGCACCCTCATGTCGCTGCCGGACTTCATCGCGGCGATGAGCACCGGCTCCTCGGCGGCATTCTCGACCCAGGCCGACTTGCCGCGGGTGAACATCGAAAAGCTCTTGCCGTCGATGGTGACGGTGGCCTTGGAGTTTTCCTGGAAATTGTAACCGGCGATGAATTGCGGTTCATAGGACACTTGTTGTCCCGGCCGCTGGCTGACGAAGAAGAACATGTCGCCATGGTCAAGCGTCGGCGGCTGCTTGTCGGTCGGCACGGTCAACACGTAGCAAACCTTGCCGCCCGACGCCTGGTAGCTGTAAGTGCCCCAGGCATTGTGCTGGCCGATCTTGGTCGCCGACTGCGCCAGAGCCGGCGCTGTCACGGCCACCAGGACCAGGCTCGAAATTGTAGCAATCAATCCGCGCATCGCTTTTCCCATATATGGTGCGGAAGCAGGCCGGCTCGGCGTCCTGCCCGTCGCTTCATTTTGATTTAATCTGGGTTACCAAACGGTGAACTTCCCTTCAGGAAAAGGAGATCCACGCAGGAAACCGCCGCCATCCTTGCGCCCGTCGCTCCAAAGCGGCAGTTGCAACGTCCCTTTCGCGACTTGGATGCCACGAAAGCGGCAAGAGTTTGACTTTTCTGCCTTATCGCCGGCTCAGCTGTTGTCGGCAATCGCCTGCTTGGCGGCGCGCCGATGCGCCGGTGTGATATGGGCTTTGACGGTGGTGATCGCGGCGGTCAGCACCGCGATGTCGTCGGTAAAGCCCAATCCGAAGACGAAGTCGGGGATGACGTCAGCCGGCAGCACGAAATACCCAAGCGCCGCCACCAGGATGCCCTTGGCGCGCAGCGGCGTGTTCTTGTCCATGGCGCAGTAGTAGGCGGCGACCAGCTCTTCCATGAACGGGATCTGCCGGGCAGCCCTCTTGGCCGTGCGCCAGAATTTCTCGCGCACTTCGCTCGCATCGCCCGCCTTGCCGCCAAAGCCGAAGAAATCAAAACCGGATTTTTGCGCCATCAGTCTCTCCTTGCCGGCCGTCGCGTGGATCCACGCGCGACCGCGAATGGAAATGTGGTGAAACCAGAACCGGGCTGCAAGATGCTGTCTTCATGCATGTCATTAGCTGCGCAACTCGGGTCGAGCCCCGGGGCAGGCTTTGGTGCATTGGCTCAGCCGTCGAAATAGCGGTCCATCGTCCTGGCCAGTTCGAAATCGAGCGCCGTGAGGCCGCCGGCATCATGGGTGTTAAGCGTCACGCTCACGGTCTTGTAGACGTTCGACCAGTCGGGGTGATGGTCCATCTTTCCGCCGCCAGGGCGACGCGGGTCATGAAGGCGAAGGCTTCGGAAAAATTCCTGAAGGTGAAGCTGCGCGCGATCGAACCGCCGTCCTTGGCCAGCGACCAGCCGTCGAGCCCGGCCAGCGCCTCGGCGACCGCCTCCTTGCCCAGTTTCTCTCTCGTCATGGTCGGTTCCCGTGCTATCTGGATTCGCAGTCTTCAGCATAGTGCCGGATCGATGAGCGCAAAGCCGATAAAATCCATTCTTTTCGTCTGTCTCGGCAATATCTGCCGCTCACCGTTGGCGGAGGGCGTGTTGCGTGCCGTCCTGGCGGAGCGCGGTCTCGATCGGGATATCCGGCTTGATTCGGCCGGAACCAGCGACTGGGAAGCCGGCTCGGCACCCGACCCGCGCTCGATGTCGATCGCAGAGCGGCACGGCATCGATATTTCCAGACAGCGGGCGCGCAAGTTGACGCTGGACGATTTCTCGCGTTTCGACCTGATTCTCGCGATGGACCGATCGAATCTCCGGGATTTGAAAGCGCTGGTGCCTGCCGCCATGCGCGACCGGGTCCATCTGTTCCTGGAGTTCGCGGAGGGAACGGTGAGCGACGTGCCGGACCCCTATCACGAGGGGCCGGAGGCGTTTGCCTCGGTCTACCGCATGATCCGCGAAGCGTCGGAGGCGCTGGCGACGCGGCTCGAGGCGCGGCTGTCGGCGCCCGACAGCGGCCAGGCCTCCTCGACGATATAGGGTCCGCCGCCGACCGAATCGCGCGACGACATCAGGACGAAGCGGCCGACACGGAAGGGCAGCGTCGAAAAATTGCCGCGTGCCGAAAGATATTGGGCGACGTCGAGCGGGCTCGAATTGCGTAAGCGCGCCAAGGTCACATGCGGCATGAACTTGCGCGGATCGGCGGGGATGCCGAGGCGCTGGCAGATGCGCTCGATTTCGGCTTGCAGTGCCGAAAGATCGGGCGAGGCGGAAACGCCGGCCCATACCGCATGCGGTTTCTTTTGGCCGAAGGCGCCGACGCCGGACAGTGTCAGCGGGAAGGATGGGCGGTGGATTCGGTCGAGCGCGTTGGCGATCTCGTCGGCGACATGGCCCTCGACATCGCCGATGAAGCGCAGCGTCAAATGGTAGTTCTCGACGTCGATCCAGCGGGCCCCGGGCAGGCCGCCCCGGAGCAGGGACAGCGAAAGGGCGGCGTCACGCGGTATTTCGAGGGCGGTGAAAAGACGCGGCATGGTAAGCCTCCTGTCCTCGAATCGAACTCTTGTCCTAGCGAATCATCGAAAATCAAGCGGGGCAAGCGGATTGTTGATTGCACCTGGCCTAAATCGCAGGGGAAAGCGAACCCTCATCGAAATTCAGTCCTTCAAGAGTTGCCCTTAACTACGGCAATGGCTTTTTCGACCTCCGGCAGTATACGCTCGACCATGCGGTCGATGCCCTTGGCATTCGGGTGCAGGCCGTCCTCGAGCTGAAAAGTGGCGTCGCCGGCGACGCCCTCGAGGAAGAACGGATAGAGCGGGACGCCGTATTTTTCCGCCAGTTTCGGAAAGATCGCGTCAAAGCCGCTCTGGTAGTCGGCGCCGAGATTGGGTGCGGCGCGCATGCCGGCCAGCAGCACGGCGATCTTGCGCTGCTTGAGCTTCGCCAGCATGGCGTCCAGATTCTTTTGCGTGATGGCGGGAGAAACGCCGCGCAGCATGTCGTTGGCACCGAGTTCGAGGATGACCAGCTGCGTGCCGTCCGGCACCGACCAGTCGAGCCGCGACAGGCCGCCACTCGACGTATCGCCGGAGACACCGGCATTGGTTACGGTCACATCGTGGCCCTTGGCGCGAAGTGCTGCCTCAAGTTTCTGGGTGAAGCCTTCGTCCGGTCCGAGGCCAAAGCCCGCCATCAGGCTGTCGCCGAAACCGACGATCTTCAGGGGCTCGGCGCGCGCCGACGAAAGGGCGCCGCAAATTCCAAGGAAAAGGATCAAGGCTGCGGCAAGTGTGTGTTTGAAAGCCATGCGGCAGGCCCCATATGACGAAGGACATTTTGTTGCGGCAGGCAGAGTTCCAGCCTTCCCCTTTCCCATATAGGACGATTTTATTTTGACAGAAGCCGTCATCGCGCTGAAAAACGTATCGCTGACGCTCGGCGAAGGAGCGTCTTCCGTCCATGTGCTGAAAGGTGTCAGCCTCGATGTGGCTGCCGGAGAGGCGACCGGCATCGTCGGTCCTTCTGGCTCGGGAAAGTCGACGCTGCTGATGGTCCTTGCCGGCTTGGAAAGGGTCGATTCGGGGACGGTACGAATTGCGGGCGAATTGCTGAACGGCAAGAGTGAAGATCAGATCGCATCGTTTCGGGGGCGAAATATTGGCATCGTTTTCCAGTCCTTCCACCTCATCCCGAATATGACAGCGCTCGAAAATGTCGCCGTACCGCTGGAATTAGCCGGCCATAGCGACCCGTTCGGGGTGGCGGCGCGGGAGCTGGAGGCGGTGGGCTTGAGCGACCGCGTCACTCATTATCCCGGCGAATTGTCCGGTGGCGAACAGCAGCGTGTGGCGATCGCCCGGGCGCTGGCGCCTTCGCCGCGCATTCTGATCGCCGACGAGCCGACCGGCAATCTCGACCAGACAACGGGGCGGCAGGTCGCCGATCTTCTGTTCGCCAAGGCGGCCGAGCGCGGCATGACGCTGGTGCTGGTCACTCATGATCCGGCGCTCGCCGCACGCTGCTCCCGGCAGGTATCGATGCGGTCGGGCCGGATCGAGGACGCGCCAGAACCAGCTCTAAAGCCCGGTAAGGTGCGGGCCTGATGCCGCTGTCGCGCACGCTGAAGCTCGCCTTCCGCTTCTCGCTGCGCGAGATGCGCGGCGGGCTGTCCGGCTTCCTAATCTTCCTTGCCTGCATTGCGCTGGGTGTCGCGGCGATCGGCGGCGTCAACTCGGTGGCCCGGGCGATTACCGCCGGTGTCGCCAATGAAGGCCAGTCGCTGCTTGGCGGCGATCTTCGTTTCCAGCTCAATCAGCGCGCCGCGACGCAAGCCGAGCATTTCTTTCTTAACGGGCTGGGCACGGTCTCGCACAGTGCCAACATGCGCTCGATGGCGCGGCTCGAGGACGGTTCCGACCAGGCGCTGGTCGAGGCCAAGGCGGTCGATGGAGCCTATCCGCTCTATGGCGCGCTGGTCACCGAGCCGGCGCTTTCGAAGCAGGAATTGTTCGGCGAAAAATCCGGTGTTTTCGGCGCCGCCGCACCCGACCTTTTGTTCGAGCGGCTGAACCTTGCGATCGGCGACCGGCTGAAGCTGGGCAGCGCCATCTTCGAACTGCGCGCCAGGCTCGTCAACGAGCCGGACGCGGTGTCCGACGGCTTCGGCTTTGCGCCGCGGCTGTTGATCTCGACGGACGGGCTTGCCGCTTCCGGTTTGATCCAGCCGGGCAGCCTGGTCGAGAACGCCTACAAGGTCCGCCTCCCCGGCGGCACCGGAGAGGCTCGCATAAAAGCCATTCAGGATCAGGCGGCGGAGGATTTTCCCGAGTCCGGCTGGTCGATCCGCACGCGCAGCAACGCAGCACCGGCGTTGTCTTCCAACATCGAACGGTTTTCGCAGTTCCTGACGCTGGTCGGGCTGACGGCGCTGGTGGTCGGCGGCGTTGGCGTCGCCAATGCGGTGCGCGCCTATCTCGACGGCAAGCGCGGCGTCATCGCCACCTTCAAGAGCCTGGGGGCTTCGGGCGGTTTCGTCTTTGCCGTCTACCTCGTGCAGATCCTGATGATCGCCGCGCTCGGCATCACGCTCGGCGTTGTGCTTGGCGCGCTGATGCCGTTTGCGGCGAGCGCGGTCCTCCAGTCGGTCATTCCGGTGCCGGCTGAAGGTGGGTTCTATCCCGGCGCGCTCGGCATGGCGGCGCTGTTCGGGCTGCTGGTGACGCTGGCTTTCGCCTTGCTGCCGCTCGGCCGTGCGCGCGACGTGCCGGCGACGGCGTTGTTTCGCGAAATGGGTTTTGAGGGCCGCGGTTTTCCGCGCCCGCTCTACACGGCGGCGGCGCTCGGCATCGCGCTGCTCCTGGCGGCGCTGGCCATTCTGTTTTCCGGCGACCGCTATATCGCCTCGATCTTCGTCGGCGCCACCATTTTCGCTTTCCTGGTGCTGCGCGTCGTCGGCGCGCTGGTGCAGTGGGCCGCCAAAAGAAGCCCGCGCGTTGGCTCGACGGCGCTTAGGCTCGCCGTCGGCAACATCCATCGGCCAGGTGCCTTGACGCCGTCAGTGGTGCTGTCGCTGGGACTGGGATTGACGCTTCTGGTGACGCTGGCGCTGATCGACGGCAATCTCAGGGGGCAGATTTCCGGCAGCCTGCCGGAACGGGCGCCGAACTTCTTCTTCGTCGATATCCAGAGCAGCGATGTCGATGCGTTCTCTGCGCTGGTCAGCAGGCAAGCGCCGCAGGGCACGCTGGTCAAGGTGCCGATGCTGCGCGGCCGGGTGATGGCGCTGAACGGCGTCGACGTCGACAAGGTCAAAGTTCCGGCGGAAAGAGCCTGGGTGCTGCGCGGCGATCGCGGGCTGACCTACGAGGCCAGCATTCCCGCGAATGCGACGCTGACCGAAGGCACATGGTGGCCGGACAATTATGCCGGCGAGCCGCTGGTGTCGTTTTCGGCCGAGGAAGGCAAAGAGATCGGGCTGAAACTCGGCGACACCATCACCGTCAACGTGCTTGGCCGCAACGTGACGGCGAAGATCGCCAATTTCCGCCAGGTCGAGTGGGAGACGATGGGCATCAACTTCGTCATGGTGTTCTCGCCCAGCACATTTGCCGGCGCGCCGCATAGCTGGCTGGCGACGCTGACCGAAAAGGGCGCGTCGCCGGCCGACGATGCCCGTCTTCTCAACGCGGTCACCCGTGCTTTTCCCGCGGTGACGACAGTCAGGGTCAAGGACGCGCTCGACATAGTCAACCGGCTGGTGGCGCAACTCGGCACCGCGATCAGGGCCGCGGCCGGCGTGGCGCTGCTCGCCTCGGTGCTGGTGCTGGCCGGCGCGCTGGCCGCCGGCAACCGCGCCCGCATCCACGATGCAGTGGTGCTGAAGACGCTGGGCGCCACCAGGAAGACGCTGATCGCGGCCTTTTCGCTGGAATACATGCTGATCGGCCTCGCCACCGCGATCTTCGCGCTGGCGGCAGGCGGGATTGCGGCGTGGTTCGTTGTCGCGCGCGTCATGACGCTGCCGTCGCATTTCATGCCTGATGTGGCGGTGGCGACCATCGTCTTTGCGCTGGTGGTCACGGTCGGGATCGGCCTCGCCGGCACCTGGCGGGTGCTGGGCCACAAGGCGGCGCCGGTGCTGCGCAATCTCTGATCTGCAAGCATATACAGGCTCAACGCGACCAGGATTCGGTTAAATCTTGTTAATGTTGGCTTCGGAAGGTCGATAAATGCAGATTTTCGGGTCTTCACGAAGCATTACGTTCGGTTACGGTCTTGTTCTTGACGCCAATAACCATCATATTTCGCAGCAGGCATGCTGGAGCCCCGCCAGCGGCGCCGCGGTCCAAATGGACCGGACACCGGACGGGGCAGAAGCAATATGAGGATTTCAATGGCTGAACCCGTTCGCAATTATCAGACGCGTGCCGTGCCCGGCGCCGGCGTCGATGCTGCTATCGACCAGGGCCTGCGCGCCTATATGATCAAGGTCTACAATCTGATGGGGCTTGGCCTCCTCATCACCGGCCTCGCCGCGGTCGGAACGATCATGCTGGCCACCACCACCGATCCGGCTTCGGCGGTCGCCACCCTGCCGAACGGCGACATGCTGACCTCCTTCGGCTACGCGATCTTCGGCTCGCCGCTGAAATGGCTGGTGATCTTTGCCCCGCTCGCCGCCGTGCTGTTCCTGTCGTTCCGCGTCCAGTCGATGAGCGTTTCTGCCGCGCAGACGACGTTCTGGGTCTATGCCGGCCTGGTCGGCCTGTCGCTGTCGTCGATCTTCTTGGTCTACACGACGGCCAGCATTTCGCAGACCTTCTTCGCCACCGCAGCGGCTTTCGGTGCGCTGTCGCTTTACGGCTACACGACCAAGCGCGATTTGACCGCGTTCGGCTCGTTCCTGGTGATGGGCGTGTTCGGCCTGATCATCGCGATGGTGATCAACATCTTCCTGCAGTCGTCGGCCCTGTCCTTCGCCGTCTCGGCGCTCGGCGTGCTGATCTTTTCGGGCCTCACCGCCTATGACACGCAGAAGATCAAGGAGATGTATTTCGAGGGCGACGCCACCGACGTTGCCGGCCGCAAGGCGATCATGGGCGCTCTGACGCTCTATCTCGACTTCATCAACCTGTTCATGTTCCTGCTGCAGTTCATGGGCGACCGCCGATAACAGGCTTTTGTTTTGAACCATGATCTTCCGAAAACCGGGAAATCATAGTCTGACTGGACTAGCGAGTTTGATAAGGGCGGCCCCACGGCCGCCCTTTTCTTTTGCCCCGGTCTTTGATGAAAATGGCGGGCAGATGATAGACGTGCATAAATTATGACCAGCATCACCATACGGGCGGCTACGCCGGCGGACCTCGACCGGATCACCCATATCTATGCCGACGCGGTGACCCATGGCACGGCGAGCTACGAGCTGGAGCCGCCGAGCTGCGCCGAAATGGGCCAGCGCTTCGAGAGTTTGATAGCGGGGGGCTTTCCCTATCTGGTGGCGGAAAAAGACGGGATTGTGCTCGGCTATGCCTATGCTGGCGCCTTCCGACCACGCCCTGCGTATCGCTTCGTCGTCGAGGATTCTGTCTATCTCGCGCCGGAGGCCAAGGGCCATGGCATCGGGTTCAAGCTCATGCAAGGGCTGATCGAGGCGGCCGAGGCAGCGGGCTTCCGCCAGATCATCGCGGTGATCGGCGACGGTCGGCCGGACAGTGCCTCGGTGCGGCTGCATGAAAAGCTCGGCTTCCGCCATTCGGGCCGCCTGGAAGGCTCCGGCTACAAGCATGGACGCTGGCTGGACACGGTGTTCATGCAACTGCCGATCAATGATGGAGCTCTGGTTCCGCCCGATCCCAACTCGTTGCCGGAACAGAAATTCCGCCAGCAAAATAAGTAGTTAGGCCTCGACCAGCTTCAGCGTGCGGTCGAAGACGCCAAGCACGCGGCCAAGTTCCCGGCCGCGCTTGAGGATGCGGCCGCCGGCGGCAATAACGGCGAATGCGCCTTGCCGGCGCGCCAGCTTCGGATCCTTGACGATCTGGAATAGCGGTACCTCGCTGGTGCGACGGAACACGGAAAAGACGGCGCGGTCGGTGAGATGGTCGATGGCGTAGTCACGCCATTCATTGGCGGCGACCATGCGCCCGTAAAGCCTCAGGATCTGGTCCAATTCACGCCGGTCGAACCGCACCGGCTCGAGGCGTTCGCGTCTTGCCTCATGCAGCGGGATCAGTATTGCGGATGCGTCCCCATCCTCCGTCCCGCTGCCGTGATCAGTCATGCCTCGATCCCTTCGAATGAATCTTACGCCAACCAAAGTTGGCGCTTTCGCCGTGGAATTGCAAGCCCAGCCGGACAAAGGCGGCGGCGCACCGTTTCCGCAGTGTCCAGTCACGTTTATAAAAACGCCCGTTGGAATTGGTGATGCTTCGCCACAATCCTGCCATCTTTTATCCGCGCTCATGCCCCAATGTCCGACGAATTTACGGGTGTTGCCTGAGACGGTTCGGTCCGGCACTGGCTCGTAAACCCCAAGCCCCCCGCCCACGGGTCTGCGTCGGATCGAACCAACCTCGGTTTTTCCCTGTGAAAAATCGGGTGCGACGATCCCAAAACCTAATAGACCGGCGTCAGAAGCAAGCTGACGCCGGTTTTTTCTGCCTGGATGGAAGTGGACGGCTAGAGCGCTTTGCGTTTTGGTCGAACCAAAACCGCGCTCTCTTTATTATCTGACGCATTTTGTCGGACGCCAAACGAAGACGTTTGGCTGCAAAATGCTAAGGGCGAGAATGCGCGGGCTTGTGGATTAAGGCGGCGCCCAGAATGGGACCCGGCAGGCCGTCCTTGCCCACCGATTGCAGCAGCACGGCGCAGCCCCCTTTCTTGGAAATCACGCTCATCGGCAATTCGTAGCGCTGCGCCTTGCCGTGCCACATACCGGCGGTCTGGATGCCGGAGACGGCGTTCCAATAAGTCATGCTGCGGCCGGTGTTTTCGCCTTTGCCGATCTTGATCGTCTGCGGCGGGTCGAAATAAACGATGACGACATGGGCATCGCTGGGGCCGGTCCCGGCATCGCCGGCGTCGATCGTCACGCGGTCATTGGTCCGGCTGACCTTGACGCTGACCCGCATGCCTTCGCCCGATCTTTCCATGCGGGCGAGCGCGCCGTCGACTTCCTTGCGGTTGGCGCCGCTGACATGGCTGCGGCCATTGATGACGGCCTGCGGCGTATAGACCGAGCGGCTGCCGAAGGCGCGCATATACTCATATTGCCGCTCGGTGTTCTCCTTGCGGCTCAGCGTGTCCTTCCAACCGAGATAATCCCAGTAGTCGACATGATAGGCGAGCGCGACGATGTTCTCCTTGGCGGCAAGCTCGGCGAAGAATTCATCGGCGGGCAGGCAGGAATTGCAGCCCTGGCTGGTGAAGAGCTCGACCACGCCCAAGGGTTGGTCAGTCGAGGCTTTGTCAGCCTGGGGTTTGTCGGCCTCGCCGGCGATCGCATTGCCGGCAAGTCCAGCCCCGGCAAACACCGAGAGGGCCAGCGCCAATGCCGCAAGCCGCAATGGTCTTCGAGGTGTCATAGCCGTTTCGACTCCCGCCGGTGATGGCCGGCTTTATTCTGATTGGCGAAATATGTGGCAGAAGCGGCAGTCAACGGGAAGTCACGTTGCGGTGAAATTTTACCGTTGTAACCAACTGCAAGGGCGCAATAGGACGGGCTACACTTCTGGGTAGATATAGATTCGGGCAACAATCAGCATGTGGCAAACTCTCCTGACGCCGGTCGACCTGTACTGCGAGCGGGTCGGGCCGGAGCTCTGGGCCGAGCCGGTCAACGCACTGACCAATCTGGCTTTTCTTGTCGCCGGGCTGTTGGGTGTCCGAGAGGTGCGCCGGCGTGGCACCGGCATCTTCGCCGAAGTGCTGGCCTGGTGGGTGGTGGCGATCGGCGTCGGCTCGGCGCTGTTCCACACCTTTGCCAACCATGGCACGGTCTGGGCCGACGTGCTGCCGATCGCCGGGTTCACGCTGGCCTACACGCTGTTCAACCTGCGCCGTTTCCTCGGCATGAAATGGGGCAAGGCGATCGCCATCTTCGTCGCCTTCTATGCCGTCACTGGGTTATTGACCTGGGCCGTGCCGGACTGGCTGCGCCAGGCATCGAACGGCACGACCGGCTATCTGCCGCCCTTCCTGGCGCTTGCCTTCTTCGGCGTCTTAGTGGCGGCGGGCGGCAACCGCGCCGGCTGGTACAATCTGGCAGGCTCGGCGATCTTCGTCGTGTCGGTCATCTTCAGGATGATCGATCCGCTGGTCTGCAGCAGCTTCCCGCTCGGGACGCATTTCCTGTGGCACATCCTCAACGGGCTGATGCTCGGTGTGTTGCTGGCGGCGGCGGCGCGCTTCGGGGCGCCAAAGGTAGAGGGGAATAGGGGAATAGGGGAATAGGGGAATAGGGGAATAGGGGAATAGGGGAATAGGGGAATAGGGGAATTGGTGTCTTCCCTACTCCCTTACTCCCCTAATTTCCTATGCCGCCAGATCGCGCAGCACATACTGCAGGATGCCGCCGTTCTTGAAGTAGTCGAGCTCGTCCAGTGTATCGATACGGCAGATGATCGGAATGTTCTTCACCCTGCCGTCGCCATAGGTGATCTTCGCGACCATCTTCTGGCGCGGCTTGATGGCGCTTAGTCCGTCGATCTCGACCAGTTCGTCGCCCTTGAGGTTGAGCGACGCCCATGAGGTGCCCTCCTCGAAGACGAAGGGGATGACGCCCATGCCGACCAGGTTCGAGCGGTGGATGCGCTCGAACGACTGAGCGATGACGGCGCGAACGCCCAGGAGGTTGGTGCCCTTGGCCGCCCAGTCGCGCGACGAGCCGTTGCCGTATTCGACACCGGCGAAGATGACTAGCGGCACGCCTTCCTTCTTGTACTCCATGGCGGCGTCGTAGATCGATTTCTCTTCCTTCGACGGATAGTGGATGGTGTAGCCGCCCTCGCGGCCGTTCTCGCCCAGCATGTGGTTGCGGATGCGGATGTTGGCGAAGGTGCCGCGCATCATCACCTCGTGATTGCCGCGCCGTGTGCCGTACTGGTTAAAGTCGGCAACGCCGACGCCATGGTCGGTTAAGTATTTGCCGGCTGGCGAGGCCGCCTTGATCGAGCCGGCCGGCGAGATATGGTCGGTGGTGATCTTGTCGCCGAACAGGCCGAGCACCCGCGCGCCCTTGATGTCGCCGATTGTCCCGAAGCCTGACGTCATCCCGGCAAAATAAGGCGGGTTCTGCACATAGGTCGAATGGTCGTCCCAGGCGTAGGTCTGGCCTTCCGGCGCCTTGACGTTCTGCCAGTATTCGTCGCCCTTGAAGACGTCGGCATATTTGCGGGCGAACAGTTCGCGCGTCACGTTCTTCTCGATGAACTCCTGGATCTCGACCGAGCTCGGCCAGATGT
Organism: Mesorhizobium sp. f-mel; assembly: GCF_053850215.1. NCBI lineage: Bacteria > Pseudomonadati > Pseudomonadota > Alphaproteobacteria > Hyphomicrobiales > Phyllobacteriaceae > Mesorhizobium > Mesorhizobium sp. f-mel. The sequence goes on along the minus strand of NZ_JBSPTO010000008.1, from coordinate 148,989 downwards.
CCCGGAGGTAGACCGGGTTCCCGTCACGGTCCTCGCCGAGCGGTTCGGTGGTCAGATCCTTGGTCACGGTCCCGGCCAGCGCGTGGGCGACGACCAGCGGCGGCGAAGCGAGGTAGTTCGCCTGCACGTCGGGCGAGACGCGGCCTTCGAAATTGCGGTTGCCGGAAAGCACCGCGGCAGCAATCAAACCTTTATCGTTGATGGTCTTGGAGATCGGCGCCGGCAACGGGCCGGAATTGCCGATGCAGGTGGTGCAGCCGAAGCCGACCAGGTTGAAGCCGATCTGGTCGAGTTCCTTCTGCAGGCCGGATTTCTCCAGATATTCGGCGACGACCTGGCTGCCCGGCGCCAGCGATGTCTTGACCCACGGCTTCTGCTTGAGCCCGAGCCGGTTTGCGTTGCGCGCCAAAAGCCCGGCGCCGATCAGCACGCTCGGGTTCGAGGTGTTGGTGCAGGAGGTGATGGCGGCGATCACGACATCGCCATGGCCGAGATCATAGTTGGTGCCTTCGACGGCATAGCGCTTGTCGATTTCGGCGGCTTTCTTGTATTCGGTCTCCATCGCCTTGGCAAAGCCGTCCGGAATGCCTTCAAGTGCTACGCGGCCTTCCGGACGCTTGGGGCCGGCCATCGATGGCACGACACTGCCGAGATCGAGCTCGAGCAGGTCGGTGAAGACCGGGTCGGCCGAGCCGCTATCGCGCCACATGCCTTGCGCCTTGGCGTATGCCTCGACCAGCGCGATGCGGTTTTCCTCGCGGCCGGACATGGTGAGGTAGCGGATGGTTTCGCCATCAACCGGGAAGAAGCCGCAGGTGGCGCCGTATTCGGGCGCCATGTTGCCGATAGTCGCGCGGTCGGCCAGCGTCATGTTGGACAGACCCGGACCGAAGAACTCGACGAATTTGCCGACGACGCCCTTCTTGCGCAGCATCTGGGTGACGGTGAGCACGAGGTCGGTGGCGGTGACGCCTTCCCTCAGTCTGCCGGTGAGGCGGAAGCCGATAACTTCGGGCAACAGCATGGAGACGGGCTGGCCGAGCATGGCGGCCTCGGCCTCGATGCCGCCGACGCCCCAGCCGAGCACGCCAAGGCCGTTGATCATGGTGGTGTGCGAATCGGTGCCGACGCAGGTGTCGGGATAGGCGGTGGTTTCGCCGCTTTCAGTGTTGGTCCACACGACCTGGCCGAGATATTCGAGATTGACCTGATGGCAGATGCCGGTGCCGGGCGGCACGACGCGGAAATTGCGGAAGGCCTGCTGGCCCCATTTCAGGAATTTGTAGCGTTCTTCGTTGCGCTCGTACTCGAGCTCGACATTGCGGGCGAAAGCCAGCGGCGTGCCGAACTCATCGACGATGACCGAGTGGTCGATGACCAGGTCGACCGGCACCAGCGGATTGATCTTTTGCGGGTCGCCGCCAAGCGAGGCCATGGCATCGCGCATGGCGGCCAGGTCGACCACGGCCGGAACGCCGGTGAAATCCTGCATCAGCACACGGGCCGGCCGATAGGCAATCTCGACGCCGGCGGTTCCCCTGTCGGTCAGCCAGCCGGCGACCGCCTGGATGCTCTCCTCGGTGACGGAACGGCCGTCCTCGTTACGCAGCAGGTTCTCTAGCAGCACCTTCATCGAATAGGGCAACTGGGCGATGCCGGTGAGGCCGTTCTTCTCGGCCTCGACAAGGTCGTAATAAACATAGTCGGTTCCGCCTGCGGTCAGCGTGCGGCGGCAATTGAAACTATCGAGGGATTTTGACACGTGCGATCCGTCCTTGTCTGTTCAGCCTGAAAGGGAACGGACGCCGATGGCATGCAATCACGCGCAAAGGTGCGGGTACGGCCATTTCCGCTGTCCGTTCCCAGCCAACCCGAGCCGTTCAAGGCGGCGCGTGCGCTGGTTCGGCGCTAATTCGCTTCCCGTGCCGACCGCTGGCACGGATGACCCGGATATAGAGAATTTCCTGGAATAGTTCTAGACAGTCGAAAGGCTATTTTGTGCGATGCGGCAGCTGCCGTGGCGCGGTGTTCTCGGGACGGGCAAGGAATGCGGCTGATCGCCGAAAATCTGGGCGGCGAACGCGGCGGCGAGGCGGTTTTTTCCGGCATCAACTTTGCCCTTGAGAAAGGCCAGGCGCTGATCGTCACCGGGCCGAACGGCGCGGGGAAATCGACACTGCTCAGGGTGGTCGCCGGGCTGCTGCCGGTGGCGGCAGGCCGTTTGCTTATCGAAGGCGGCGGCGAGGATTTTCCATCGGTCGCCTCGGCCTGCCACTATCTCGGTCACCAGAACGCGATGAAGACGGCGCTGAGCGTGATTGAAAATCTGCGCTTCTGGCGCGATTTTTCGGGGGTGGATTTTTTGAGCGCTGAAGCGGCGCTGGAAATGGTCGGGCTTGATGGGATCGGCCATCTGCCGTTCGGCTATCTCTCCACCGGGCAACGCCGCCGCGCGGCAATCGCAAAATTACTGGTCAGCCGGCGACCGCTGTGGCTGCTCGACGAGCCGACGGCTGGGCTGGACAAGGCTTCGGAAGAGCGATTCGCCCGATTGATGACGCAGCATCGCGGAGAGGGCGGGATCATCATTGCGGCAACGCATCTGCCACTGGGGCTCGAGGGGGCACAAGCGCTGGTGATGGGGGAAACTGGGTAATGTCGGCATTCCTTCGCGCCCCCCTCTGTCCTGGGCAGGGGCGTCTCACACCATGCTAGCCCTCTTCCTGCGCGATATCCGCCTGAGTATCCGGGCCGGCGGCGGGGCGCTGACCGGCGTGATCTTCTTTCTCGCGGTGATCGCGACGATCCCCTTCGGTGTCGGACCGGATCTCAATCTGCTTGCCCGCATCGGCCCGGCGATCCTGTGGATCGGCGCCTTGCTCGCTTGCCTGCTCGGTCTCGACCGATTGTTCCAGGCCGACCGGGAAGACGGCTCGCTCGATCTGCTGGTGCTCGGCAACGACCGGCAGATGCTGGCGCTGACCGTACTGACGAAATGCCTGGCGCATTGGGCGGGAAGCGTGCTGCCGCTGGTCATCGCGGCACCCTTGCTCGGCCTGTTCATGAATATGGAGCCGATCGGCATCGGCGCCACGGCGCTGACCCTTCTGGTCGGCACGCCGGCGATCACCTTCATCGGCGCTGCCGGTGCGGCGGTGGCGGTGGCGCTGCCGCGCGGCGGGCTGCTGATCTCGGTGCTGGTGCTGCCGCTGACCATTCCCGTGCTGATCTTTGGCGTGTCGGCAAGCTATGGCGCGGTGGCGAACCCCGATCCGTTCCTGCAGCCTTTCCTCATCCTCGCCGCGCTGACCTTGTTTCTTGCCGTGCTGGGGCCGGTTGCGGCAGCGTTGGCGCTGCGTCATGGGGCGGACTGATGTGGCCGCTACGCATAGAAAATCCGATCTTTCTCCAGACCATCTACGGCAACTATCCGGACCTGTCTTCTGTCGAGATCACCAAGGCCGAAATCAGTCGAGACGGGCCTAGCCTGCACCTGCATTTTATATCTCTCCCCTACCGGCCTCCCGTCAAATGGGGAGCATTCAACGCGGTGTATTTTGAACTCGCGTTCGAAGGTGTCGAGTCGATCAGCGTTCGGAAATTCCAGAGTCATGACAGGAGCGCAGTCAGAATGTGGGACGACGCGGGCAAAATTCTGCTCACCTGCGAAGGAGCTGTCAGGCTGTCCATGACATGCCAGTTCATGCGTACAATCAAAATATCCGGTCTGCTGCAGTCGCAATAGATGAACTTCCGATTCCGAGTGACCGCAAATCCGCCGCAGACGCCGTTCATTGCGACGAACAGCCAGTGCAGCTATGAACTTCGCTGCAAGAAGCCTTGGATCGAGAAATGAGCGTACACGCCCTTTATGTGACCGCTGCCTATGCCATCACGGCCGTGGTTCTGGCCGGGCTGATCGGCTGGATCCTGTTCGACCAGCGTGCGCGCAAGAGGGACCTCGCCGAGTTGGAAGCGTCCGGCGTGCGGCGGCGCTCCGACAAGGCGGGGAAATCATGAGCATGCAAACGGAAACGCCGGCGCGCGCGCGGCGCCTGATCGTGCTTTTGCCGCTGCTGATTTTCCTCGGGCTGGCGGGACTGTTCCTGACGCAGCTGCTGTCCGGCCGCGACACTTCGGAAGTGCCATCGGCGCTGATCGGCCTGCCCGCGCCGCCGACCAACCTGCCGGCGCTGGAGGGCATGAATTTGCCCGGGCTCGACTCCAAGCAGTTCGCCGGCGAGGTTACGCTGGTCAACGTCTTCGCGTCGTGGTGCGGGCCGTGCCGCGACGAGCATCCGGTGCTGCTGGCGCTGTCGCAGGACAAGCGCTTCGTCATCGCCGCGCTCAACTACAAAGACCAGCCGGAAAACGCCCGCCGGTTCCTCGGCAATCTCGGCAACCCCTTCCAGGCGATCGGCGTCGACGCAGCGGGGCGCGCGGCAATCGACTGGGGCGTCTACGGCGTGCCGGAAACCTTCGTCGTCGGCAAGGACGGCAAGATCGCCTACAAGCATGTCGGCCCGCTGACGCCAGGCTCGGCACAGACGCTGCTTTTGCCCGAGATCGAGAAAGCGCTGGCCGCTCCGGGCTGAGACACCGGAGACGCGATGGACGAACGAGACATCCGCGACCATTTTCTGGCTCAGGCGAAAGCCTGCGATGGACTTGGCTCGCCTTTCACCGCGAATTTATGCCGTGCGCTGGACAAGGTTCTCGACGCAAACACCAGGACCGGGCGAGCGGTGCTCGGCTGGCCGGGCGACGCGCGCGCCGACGGCCTCGCATTGCGCGTGTGCGGCGCGCTGCATGCGTTGGTCCTAACGGGTGCCAGTGAGCGGCTGGCAGTGATCTATCCGCCCAACCAGACAAGCGTATCCGAGATCGCGGCGGTGCTGCCGGAGGCAATTGCGCGATCCGACGAGCAGATCGTCGCCGGCCTCGCCGGCGCGCCGCAGACCAATGAAATCGCCCGGTCGGCGATGCTGCTGCCTGGATTTCTGACGATCGCGCGGGAAACCGGCCTGCCGCTGGACTTGTCCGAGATCGGCGCCAGCGCCGGGCTCAATCTCCTGTTCGACAGCTTTCACTACCGCTACGGCGATGCCGAGTGGGGAGACCCGGCCTCCCCCGTCCGGTTGGCACCGGAGGTGCGCGGCCACGCTGTTCCACTTGAAGGAGCGATCAACGTCCGCCATCGGGCTGGCTGCGACATCGCGCCGGTCGATGTCGCCGACGCAGCAACGCGGGTACGGCTTCGGTCTTACGTCTGGGCCGATCAGACGGCACGGCTGGCCCGGCTCGACGCCGCGCTGTCACTTGCCGAAAAGTTTCAACCGCTGCTTGTCAAAGCGGACGCGGCGGATTTTGTCGAGAAGGCACTGGCCGCACGGCAGCAGCAGGGCGGCGCCTTCGTGCTCTATCATTCGATCATGTGGCAATACCTGCCGCGGGCGACCAAGGATGCCATCACCGCCACGCTGGAGCAGGCGGGCAGAGAGGCCACGACCGTTGCGCCTATCGCAAGGCTGAGGATGGAGCCGCGCGATCCCACAAAGCAGTGGGCGGTACTCAGCCTCACTCTATGGCCCGGCGGCGAGACACGCCGACTAGCCAATTGCGATTACCACGGCCGCTGGATCGAATGGATTGGCTAAGCCCAATCAAACCGTTCTGGTTGCGCATGATCTCGTGCGAAAGTCTGCAACTTTTTGCTGCGCTGACCTTCGGTTCGGGATCATGGGTTCGCCTCAGCCGTAGATCTGCTTGTGGACCTGGTAGAGCATTTCGCTGCGGTCGGCGCGCATGTCGGCCAGATCGCGGCTGGAAAAGGAGTCTATTTCGGCGATGAGGCGGTTGTATTGCCGGCGCTTGGCGATGCTGGTGCGAGCGCGGCTCATGAGGTTGTCGAGAATCATAGCGAGGTTCCTTCTGTGCCGCATTGTTGCGGCAGATTGTTCCTCCCTGATCGATATGGAGCATGACATAGTTATGGTGCCTTGCAAAAAGAAGATGTTGCAATGCACCATTGCGCTGGACGCATAGCCGGTTAACGGCCATGAGCGCCGTCGTCAGGCCCGTTATTGAGCAAGGGCGGCCTTGCCGCGTTTTGCGCCAATGTCTCAAGATCCGATATCAACGATCTTGCCATATCGATCTCCGGCTGGCTTGATCGCCCCGACACTAGCGATTTGCATGACCGGGAGAAAACCATGGCCGCCGAAGACTACGAGATTCTCGATCCGCGTTTTGCGCGACTGTTCAACAGCAACGCGCAGGTGGACAGGCTGTTCACCGGATGCCGGTGGGCGGAAGGGCCGGCCTGGTTTGCGGCCGGCCGTTATCTAGTGTGGTCCGATATCCCCAACAACCGCATGCTGCGCTACGACGAGACCGATGGCAGCGTCAGCGTGTTCCGGCAGCCGTCCGGCAATTCCAACGGCAACACCGTCGACCGGCAGGGCCGGCTGGTCACTTGCGAGCATTCGGGCCGCCGCGTCAGCCGCACCGAGCATGACGGCTCGATCACCACCATCGCCGACAAGTGGCGCGGCAAGCGGCTGAACTCGCCCAACGACGCGGTGGTCAAGTCCGATGGTTCGATCTGGTTCACGGACCCGACCTACGGCATCGATACGGACTATGAGGGCGACAAGGCCGAGAGCGAGATCGGCGCCTGTCATGTCTACCGGGCTGACCCCGGCACCGGTGAGATCGAAGCGGTGATCACCGATATGGTCAGGCCCAACGGGCTTGCCTTCTCGCTTGACGAGAGCAAGCTCTATGTCGTCGACACCGGTCGCACGCATGGCGCCCAGAATCCGGCGCATATGCGGGTATTCAATGTCGACGAGGGCGGCAGGAAGGTATCCGGCGGAAATGTCTTCGCCGACTGCACGGCCGGCCTGTTCGATGGCTTCAGGCTCGACGATCAAGGGCGGATCTGGACGAGTGCCGCCGACGGCATCCATTGCTACGATCCGGACGGAACGCTGATCGGCAGGATCAAGGTGCCGGAAGTCGTCGCCAATTGCGTGTTCGGCGGCAACAAGCTGAACTGCCTCTACATCGCCGGCACGACCTCGCTCTACATGGTCCGGCTGATGGTCAACGGCGCAAAGACCTACTGAGCGGCCGCCAAGCAATATGCAAGCGAGCACATTGCTATGTCTTCTCGGGCGGATCGCGCCCGAGCAGATTTACCACATGGTGTGTTTGTATTCTTCGTCCAGCCACCGGTCGGTCGCCTCGGCCGAATCGGCGAGCGCCAGCTGGTCGCGCAGGATCTGGCCGAGCGTCGGCAACGTCGCGCGGTCGTACCAGGTTTCCGGCTTCCACAAATCGGAGCGCATGAAAGCCTTGGCGCAATGCATGTAGGCGGCCTTGACCGTCACCAGGACGACGCTTTGCGGTTCCTTGCCGTCGACGGCGAGCCGCTCGCGCAAAGCCGCATCGACAGTGATGCGGGCATCGCCGTTGACGCGCAGAGTCTCATTCATGCCTGGAATGAGAAAGAGCAGCCCGACCGAGGGGTTGAGAAGAATGTTCTCCAGCGTGTCGAGCCGGTTGTTGCCGGGCCGGTCGGGGATGGCAATGGTCTTCTCGTCAAGCACGGCGGCGAAGCCCGGTCTGTCGCCCTTCGGCGTCACATCGGCATTGCCGGCGCCGTCGGAGGAGCCGATCAGCACGAATGGGCTTTTACCGATGAAGGAACGGCTGTGGCCATCCAGCGCCTTCAATTCCTTCCGGATCGAGCCGTCGGTCGGCCGAGGCGTCTTGTAGATCGTTCTCAGCGCCTCGCGCGTGGTGACGAATTCCATGCCCTCTCCTTAACCGTTACTTGCCGGCCTTCTCTTCGTTTCCGGTCTTACCTTCAAGCGAATGGCGCATGATCAGCGGCATCTGGCTGAAGGTGAAAAGAAGCGTGATCGGCATGATCCCCCAGACCTTGAAGGTAACCCAGGCGTCGGTGGAAAAATTCCGCCAGACCACTTCGTTGACAAGGGCCAGAAACAGGAAAAACAGGCCCCAGCGGAAGGTGAGTTTCTTCCAGCCCTCGGCATCGAGGCTGAAAGCCGAATCGAAGACGTAGCCGAGCAGCGACTTGCCGAAGAACAGCCCGCCGAGCAGCACGCCGCCGAACAGCACGTTGACGATGGTCGGCTTCATCTTGATGAAGATGTCGTCCTGCAGATAGAGCGTCAGCGCGCCGAAGACGAAGACGACGACGCCCGATACCATCGGCATGATCGGCAAGGTGCGGGTGAGCAGCCAGGAAGCGATCAGCGCGATCGCGGTCGCGGCCATGAACAGGCCGGTGGCGACGAAGATCGGCCCACCGAATTCGGCCAGCGCCGGAAATTTCTGCGTCAGCCATGCGCCGCGCGCGTTGGCGAAGAAGAACACCATCAACGGGCCGAGCTCCAGCACCATCTTGAGCAGCGGATTGACGCCTTCCTTCTTCTGTTTCTGCGGGTCGGACGGGTCGCGTTCGAGGATGCGCGGGTTCATAGGCTTTCCTTCTTGCGCATGATCCTGTCCAAAAAGTCTGCGACTTTTTGGGATCATGCTTGTTACGCCACTCCAGCGATCGCCCTGGCGAACTCGCTTGCGGAGAATGGTTCGAGGTCGTCGACCTGTTCGCCGACGCCGATGAAATAGACCGGCAATTTGTGCTTTGCCGCGATCGCCACCAGAATACCGCCGCGTGCCGTGCCGTCCAGCTTGGTCATCACCAGGCCGTTGACACCGGCGACATTGCGGAAGATCTCGACCTGGTTGAGCGCGTTCTGGCCGGTGGTGGCGTCCACCGTCTGCAGCACGGTGTGCGGCGCCTCCGGATCGAGCTTGCCCAGCACCCGGACGATCTTTTCCAGTTCCGCCATCAGCTCGGTCTTGTTCTGCAGCCGCCCGGCGGTGTCGATGATCAGCACATCGGAGCCGGCTTGCTTGGCCTGTTCGAAGGCGTCGTAGGCAAGACCTGCCGCATCGGCGCCAAGCTTCGAGGCGATGACCGGCGACTTGGTGCGCTCGCCCCAGATCTTCAACTGCTCGATCGCCGCAGCGCGGAACGTGTCGCCGGCTGCGAGCATCACCGATAGGCCGCCATCGGTGAGCTTTGCCGCCAGCTTGCCGATGGTCGTGGTCTTGCCGGTGCCGTTGACGCCGACGACAAGGATGACATGCGGCTTGTGGCTGAGGTCGAGCTCCAGCGGCAAAGCGACATGGGTCAGCACCTTCTCCACTTCGGTCGCCATGATGGCGCGGACTTCCGCCTCGGAGACGTCCTTGCCGTAGCGGCTGGCGGCCAGTGAATCGGTGATGCGCAGGGCCGTTTCCATACCGAGATCGGCGCGGATCAGCACGTCCTCCAGATCCTGGAGCGTGTCCTCATCGAGCTTGCGCTTGGTGAAGACGCCGGCGATGTTGCCGGACAGCTCCCGGGAAGAGCGGGCAAGCCCCTCCTTCATGCGCTGGAACCAAGAGCGTTTCGGTGCCGGTTCCGGCGCCTTCTGCGGCCCGGCTTTCTGCTCGACCTTCTTGGTTACGGTGACCTTGCCGGGGGCGGGCTTTGGCTCCGGCGGCGGCTGCGGAACGGCCTCGCGCTTTACCTCCCCCTCGAGGGGGGAGGTCCCGAGCGAAGCTCGGGGCTGGGGGTGACTGGCGCCGGCGCTGTCACTCAACCCCGCCGCTGCGCGGCGACCCTCCCCATCGACGGGAGGGTGGGGCGTTGGCACGGCTTCAGGCTCGGGTGCGATCTCGGCAAGGACCGGCTTCGCCTCGACCGGCGCCGGCTGGCGAATGGGGGGCGGGATTTCGGCTTGCGGCGCTTCAGGCTCGGGCGCAGTTGAGGGGGGCTCGGCCGGCGGTGCGGCATCTTGCGCAGGTCCGCGCTGCCCCTCACCCTTAACCTCTCCCCGTAAAGGACGGGGAGAGGGGGGCGTCAGCGTAGGAGCTTTGCCGCTTTCAAAAGGAGGCTCGGCGTGACGATCAGCACCCTTCTCCCCGTCCCTATACCGGGAGAAGGTGCCGGCAGGCGGATGAGTGGCAGCGCCACGTTCGGATGACGGACGCTCAGACTGGACGATCTCCTGCGTCGGCTCTGGCTCAGGAATTTCCTCCGGCTCTGGCTCCCGAGCTGGCTGGCGAATGACGGGAGCGACCGGAGTCTCCTTTGGCGCCGCCTGTTCGGCGGGCGCCTCCGGCCCCTCGACCGGCGCAGGTTCCGGCTGGATGTCCGGCTCGGGCCGAATGGTCGGCGCAGGTTCGGGCTCGGCCTCTTCAACAGGCGCCGGCTGCGGCGCGGGCGGTGCTTCCGGCTCGACTGGCGGCGGAGGCACAGCTTCTGCTTCGGGCCGAGGCTCTTCGCGTATCAAAAATTCTGGAACAGTCTGTTCGGCGGCCGGCTTCAGCGCCTCCAGCGCGTCCCATTTGATCGGCGGCAGGGGTGCTGACTCGTCGATCCGCTCCTCGACCACTTCCTTCTTGCCGAACGAAAATATCTTCTTGAGAAAACCAGCCATGTTCCTGCGTCTCAGGCGGCGCGGGCGGCAAGCGGCGCCGCGATCAGGCGCGCGCCATCATGGCCGGCGATATCAGCCTCAACGATTTCGCCCGGCGCGCCCTCGGAGATCGTGGCAAGCGTAAAGCCTTCGGTGCGGCCGAGCCTGTCACGCTCGACCAGGATCGACTGGCGTGTTCCGGCGAGTGCAGCGAGGTGACGGCGATAAGCGGCGTCACCGGCGGCGCGCAGCCGTGCCGCACGCTGCTTGACCAGTTCGCGGCGAAGCTGCGGCATGCGCGCGGCGGGGGTGCCTTCGCGCGGCGAGAACGGGAAGACGTGGAGATGCGTCAGCCCGCATTCCTCGACGATCTCCAGCGATTTTTCGAACATAGCGTCCGTCTCGGTCGGGAAGCCGGCAATGATGTCGGCGCCGAAGACGATGCCGGGACGCAATTTGCGCAAATCCTCGCAAAAACGGATCGATTGATCCCGGTTGTGCCGGCGCTTCATCCGCTTCAGGATCATGTCGTCACCCGCCTGCAGCGACAGATGCAGATGCGGCATCAGCCGGGGCTCGGTAGCGATGGCGTCGAGCAAGTCGTCGTCGGCCTCGATCGAATCAATCGACGAGAGGCGCAGGCGTTTCACGCCAGGCACCTGCTTCAGGATCGTCTTGACCAATTTGCCGAGTTTCGGGCTGCCAGGCAGGTCGGCGCCGAAACTGGTCATGTCGACGCCGGTCAGCACGATCTCGGCGTAACCATTGCCGCTCAGCCGCTCGACCTGCTCGACCACGGCGCCCATCGGCACAGAGCGCGAATTGCCGCGGCCATAGGGGATGATGCAGAAGGTGCAGCGGTGGTCGCAGCCGTTCTGCACCTGGACGAAGGCCCGCGCCCGGCCCTCGATGGCGTCGACCATGTGGCCGGCCGTCTCGCGTACCGAAAAAATATCGTTGACGCGAGCCTTCTCGGTATCGTTGACGCCGAAATCCGGCAGCGCGCGATAGGAATGCGCCTTCAGCTTCTCTTCGTTGCCAAGGACGAGATCGACCTCGTCCATGGCGACGAAATTCTGCGGCTCGGTCTGCGCCGCGCAGCCGGTGACGATGATGCGGGCGGCCGGGTTCTCGCGCCGGGCCTTGCGGATCGACTGTTTTGCCTGGCGCACCGCCTCGCCGGTGACGGCGCAGGTGTTGAAGATGATTGCGCCGCCTTCCAGCGCGCCAAGGCCGGCGCTCTCCGCCTCCCGCCGCATCACCTCGGATTCGTAGGTGTTCAGCCGGCAGCCGAAGGTGACGACGTCTACACCTTTGGGAAGTGTGGGGCCCCTGGAAAGAGCGGGACCCTTCTTGGCAAGAGGAGCCATCAGGCCGCGCTTTCGGTGTCGCGGGCCCACACGCCGGTCGACGGGTCGAAGCTGCCGGAAAATTCCCATTCGGCGGCGCCGGTGAGGATGACGTGGTCGTCGCCGCGCCATTTGACATGCAAGGAGCCGCCGCCGGGTGTCACCAGAGAGACGCTGCGTCCGGTCCGCCTGGTGCGCGCGGCAGCGACGACGGCGGCACAAGCCGCCGTACCGCAGGCCTTGGTCAGGCCGGCGCCGCGCTCCCAGGTGCGGATGACCATCGTCTCGGGTGAGGTCACCCGTGCGATGGTGATGTTGGCGCGTTCGGGGAAAATCGGGTGGTTTTCGAGCAGCGGGCCGAAGCGGTCGAGTTCGTAGGACCAGATGTCGCGGTCGACCCAGAAGATAGCGTGCGGATTGCCCATCGACACGACCGAGGGCGAGTGCAGCACAGGCGCGTCGATCGGGCCGATCTGCAGCTCGATCATGCGGGTATCGCGAAATTCCTCGGCGAGCGGAATATCCTGCCAGCCAAAACGCGGCTTGCCCATGTCGACCGAGATCAGCCCGTCGGCATGTTCTTCGGCGTTGAGGATGCCGGCGACGGTCTCGAAGGCGAACGTCTTCTGGCCGGTCTCGGCGGCAAGTGCCTGCACCACGCAGCGCATGCCGTTGCCGCAGGCCTGCGCGCCGGTTGCGTCAGAATTCAAGATGTCGATGAAAAAGGCGGTGCCCGGCGTTCTGGCGTCGTGGATCGCCATGATCTGATCGAATTTCGTCGCGGCATCGGCATTGAGCGCAAGGGCGGCAGCCGGCGTCACCCGATCGGCGCGACCGCGCATGTCGGCAACGATGATCTCGTTGCCGATGCCGTTCATCTTGGCGAAGGGGGCAGTGCTTGCCATGGATCGAAAGGTCTCATGCCGGTTTGGCGCCTATATGGCGGATACCGGCCGAAATTACCAGTGTGCGCACACGTCAGAGCGACGTGCGTCCACTTGGACGCACAAAGTACGCTCTGACATTTTTGAACCAGCACATCGTGCTTTGCGAAATCGATTCCGAATTTCGGGCCGATGCGTCTCAAAGCGCGTCGCGTTTGAACGGATTCATACGACGCGCTTTAAGCTCTTCTATTTATGCATGTCGTTATCGCAAAACCGCTGCGCACTTTTGCGCGACATCCATTAGGCCACCGCGAAAACGCCGAGCACGATCAGCAGGAAGATGATCAGCACGATGCCGATGAGGATACGGGCCCCGGTGGCGGCGGCCCCGGCCAGTGCCGGCATGCCGAGCAGGCTTGCCGCGGCCGCGATGATCAGAAGAATGATGATCCATTTGATCATGAGAAACTCCTCGCAGCCGACGGTTGTGGAACTGTCCCTCCAAACGCGACTGCGATGGCTTGGGTTCCGGTAGGTTGGATTTCCCTGGAAATCCTCTGCCCGCGAGGATGCAACCAGCGAAAGCCTGGCTGTTGACTTCGAAGTCGGTTGTGAAGAGGCATTCCCCGCCGGTCTGCAACCCGGACGCAATGTTGTCAGAATGTTGAATGAACGCTATCCTCGGATCGTGTGCGTCCGACGAGACGGATCAAATGCGTTCGCTGCTAGACGATCTCGGATTCGTTTGCTGGGCCCAGCGACTGAAAGCTGGCGTGTGTTGGCGGGCACATGACCGCCTGGCCAGCGAATAAGAAAGTCGAGACTCATGCAGTTGGGTTTTCGATGCTCGATAAGTTTTTGATCAATGACTGATCGTTGCGATACGATCATCATTGGTGGCGGCCAGGCGGGGCTCGCCATGAGCTATTATCTTCAGCAGCATGAACGTAAGCATATTGTGTTGGAGCGCGCTCGTATTGCCGAGCGCTGGCGGACGGAACGTTGGGATTCGCTTCGATTTCAATTCATCAACCAGTCAATAGAGCTTCCTGGGTTTTCTTATCAGGGTCCTGAGCCGGAGGGGTTCGCCCATCATACCGCCATCAAGCGATTCATTGAGGACTATGCAGCAAAAATTGCAGCTCCGGTTCGCCAGGGTGTCGAAGTCACTAGGCTCTGGCGCAGGGATACCGGCGATTATGCATTGGACACAAGCGCCGGCAGCATGACAGCCCGCCATGTCGTTGTGGCGACGGGCCCGTTTCAGCGTTCGATGATTCCGGCGACCACCAGGGATTTGCCTCGATCCGTTTACCAGGTTCACGCTTCGAAATACCGCAGCCCGGACGAACTTCCCCCCGGAGCGGTGCTCGTTGTGGGCAGCGGTGCATCAGGAAGCCAGATAGCGGATGAGCTCCAGCAATCCGGGCGCAATGTCTATCTTTCGGTCAGCCCCCATCGTCGGGTGCCTCGGCGCTATCGCGGCAAGGATGTTTTGTGGTGGTTCGACAAAATGGGACGTTTCGAGATCACCATCGACAGTTTCCCAGAGCGGCGGTATCCCCCGTCGACGGTCATAACCGGTGTGAACGGCGGTTACGATATGGACGTCCGCCGCTTCGCCCGCGACGGCGGAACTGTGCTGGGACGTGTGCTCGGATGCGCCGATGGAAAACTGTCGATTGGCGATGATGCCTCCCAGATCCTGGCTGAAGCCGACAAGTCTTATGAGGACTTTGTTTCTGCTGCGGAGATGTGGGCAGAGAGACGGGAAATCTCAGACCATCTTCGCGACAGAGATGAAAATTCAGTAACTCCCATCCTGGCGAAATCGGCGGTGCCCGGTCAGTGGACATTGCCGGCGAGAACATCAGCTCGGTTATCTGGGGAACGGGATATCTCTTCGACTACAACTGGATAGATTTGCGAATTTTCGATTCGCGCGACGCACCCATTCAACAGCGTGGCGTGACAGCTTTTCCTGGTTTGTATTTTCTTGGCCTCCATTGGATGCATACCTTTGGCTCCGGCCTTCTTTCATACGCAGGTCGCGACGCCGCCTATATAGCCAGGCACATGGAAGCCTTGGGATCGCCTGCGCCGCGAAGCCGGTCGCCTGCCTAGACTTCCGGCACGTCCCAGACCTCGCCGGGACGCAAGGCGCGAAAGCGTTCTTGCGGGATACCTTGATCGTCGAGGGCTTCGCTAAGCTTTCTGGCCGGCTCGTCGATCGGCTCGTTGGTCAGCCGGAACGTGCCCCAATGGCAGCCGGCAGCATGGGCGGCGTTGCACAAAAGCATGCCTTGCACCGCCTCCTCCGGGTTCTGGTGGTGTGGCGCCATAAACCAACGCGGCTCGTAGGCGCCGATCGGCAGGATGGCCAGGCGGAAGCCGCCGTGCCTTTCGGCCATCAGCCGGTAGTTGATGCCATCATGGAAGCCGGTGTCGCCGGCGAAATAGACCTTTCCGCCCGGCGTCTCGACCACAAATCCCGCCCACAGCGCCATGCGTCGGTCGCGGGTGCCGCGCGCCGACCAGTGGTGCACCGGCTCGACATGGACCGCGACGTCCTTGCCGATCTCGACCCTCTCGCCCCAGTCATGCACCGAAAGCCGCATGCCGGGAACGCCATCGTCGATGATGGCGTCATTGCCGAGCGGCGTCAGCACCAGCGGGTCGTGCTTTGTCTTCAGCCGCTTCAGCGTGGCGAGGTCGAGATGGTCGTAGTGGTTGTGGCTGACCAAAACGAGGTCGATCGGCGGCAGGTTGGAAAAGGCGATGCCCGGCAGATTGACCCGTTTCGGCCCGGCAAAGGACAGCGGCGAGACGCGCCGCGACCAGACCGGGTCGGTGAGGAAGTTCAGGCCGGCTGTCTGGATGAGCAGCGTGGAATGGCCGACCATGGTTAGCCTCAGCCCGGAGCCGTCGATCCGTTTGGCCGGTGTCGCTTGATGAAATGGACTCGGATTCGCCGCCGGCCATTTCGAGCGCTCGCCGCCCAGCTGCCACTTCAAAAGATCGGAAAAGCGGGCAGGCGGCTTGCCGTTGGGATTGAAAAACAAGGTGCCGTCGAAATGATCGCTGGGCGGGCCGCTATAGTAGCGATTGGCGGCTCTTTTTCTCGCAGCCAAGGTTTCGCCTCCGGCAGGGTTCCGTTTCATCAGAGATAGGACCGAAGCGGGCTGGCGCAAGCATTTGGCGGCCGGCCGCCAGGTCACGTCTGTCAGGCAAACCGCTGCGCAGCCTCGAGTCAGGCGCGAAGAGCAGGCTTTGACGACTGCATTTTGTGGTAAAGTTGCAACAGATGCTGCCACAAATGGTATTTTAACCATATCGGGTTGAAATTTCGCCACCTTCTCCATCTTGGTGAAGGGGATATTGTGCGGACGGCAGCCCCAGCCGGATCCGACGGAGGTTTGAAATGAATTTTTCGAAGACCGGTCTGCTGGCCGTATCGCTTGCCGCGCTCGTTGCGAGCGGCTGTTCAACGTCACGGTTCTCGTCGATGGACCAGGAGCAGCCGTCGCCGCTGGAAGCCGCGCCCTCCGGCAAGGTGACCGCAAACCAGTTGCCGCCGCCAGCGGCGCCCGGCACGGCCGACCCGTCGAAATTTCCGACGGCGCCGCAAGGCCCCCAGGTCGCCTCGCTGCCGCCGGACGGGACGGCTCCTGCCGGAGCCCCGGATCTTACCGCAGGCAGCGTCGCCGGCGTGTGGAAGGCCAGTGTGTCCGGCCAGAGCTGCCAGGTGGCGACGCCGCAGACCAAGTTCGGCGCGGGCTACCGGGCCGGACCGCTGCATTGCCCGGCGCCGATCAACGGCATCAAATCGTGGAACGTCGCCGGCAAGCAGTTGACGCTGTACGACGAGAATGGCGGCACGCTGGCACGGCTCTATTCCTCAGGCGGCGAGAAATTCGACGGCCAGACTTCCAACGGCCTGCCGATCTCGCTTACAAGAGGCTGACCCGCCGCTTATTTGTTTTACCCAATTCCGAACGGAAAACCGCTACACACTTTTCCTGGAATTGCTGTCTTTTGTTTATACGCAATTCCGGACCGAAAACCGCTAAGCACTTTTGCTGGAATTGCTCTAGAACGACGTGACCGATGCATCTGCGTGACGGCCTTCAGACCCATGCGACCGTCCGGCAGCGCTACGACCATCTGGTTGTGTCAGGCCTGATCGACCGGGATCCGGCGCAGGAGCAGATCGTCGCCGCACTCGACCGGTTGATCGATGAGATCTCGGCGAAGCGGCTGGCGCACAAATCGAGCGCGCTGGGCTGGCTGTTCGCCCGCAAGCGTGAAACGCGCGAGGCCGTCAAGGGCCTCTACATCCATGGCGGCGTCGGCCGCGGCAAGACCATGCTGATGGACATGTTCTTCGAGCTGGTGCCGGTCAGGCGCAAGCGTCGTGTCCATTTCAACGACTTCATGGCCGATGTGCAGGATCGCATCCAGAAGCACCGGCAGGCGCGTAAAGAGGGCGCCGTCAGGGAAGACGACCCGATCGCGCCGGTGGCCCGCGCGCTGGCCGAGGAAGCCTGGGTGCTGTGCTTCGATGAGTTTTCCGTCACCGACATCGCCGATGCGATGATCCTGTCCCGGCTGTTCTCGGCGCTGTTTGCCAACGGCGTCGTGCTGGTCGCCACGTCCAATGTCGTGCCGCAGGATCTCTACCACGACGGCTTGAACCGCCAGCTTTTCCTGCCCTTCATCGGCATCCTGAAGCGGCATGCGCAGGTGCTGGCGCTGGATGCCGCCAAGGACTATCGGCTGGACAAGCTCAGCCGCCTGCCGGTGTATGTCACCCCTGCCGATGCCGCCGCCGATGCTGTCCTCGACGAGGCCTGGGAAGTGATGACGCGTGGCCGGCGGACTGCCGAGGCGGCATTGACGGTAAAGGGCCGGCAGGTCGTGGTGCCGCGAGCCGCCGGCGAAGCGGCGCGGTTTTCCTTTGCCGATCTCTGTGAAAAACCGCTCGGTGCCCGCGATTTCCTGGCGATTGCCGCCCGCTTCTCGACCATCTTCATCGATCATGTGCCGGTGCTCGGCGAAGGCATGCGCAACGAGGCCAAGCGCTTCATCCTGCTGATCGACACGCTCTACGATCATCATGTGCGGCTGGTGGTGAGCGCCGCTGCACCGCCACCGCAGCTGTACACGGCCAGGCGCGGCAACGAGGTCTTCGAGTTCGAGCGCACCGCGTCACGGCTGATCGAGATGCAGAGCCATGAATGGCTGGAAGACTGGGCGGGGAGGCAAAGGGGGAAGGTGGTGCCTGTGGAGGCGAGGCAGGCGCAGGCCTAAACCTCGTAGCGTCCCGTCACACCCCCCTCTGTCCTGCCGGACAGAGAGGGTGCTGTCCCGCCATCGCCAAAAGGTTCGGTCCCGCTGTGGTGCCCTACAGTTCAAACACATACATCACGAACTCCTCCGCCGCCCCATGTGGCTCCTTCCGCGCCTCATACACCGCGCGGGCCGCAATATTGTCCGGCTCAGTGCCGACCCAGGCCTCCTCGCAGCCAAACTCGCGGCCGAGCTCAAACATCGCGTCGAGCATCTTCGTCGCGATGCCCTGGCGTTGGAAGGCTGGCGATACGCCGACTTCGTCGACATAGAGTTCACTCACCTTGTCGGGATGACGATGGATAACGGCGGCGCATTGACCGATGACCACGCCATCGGCCACGGCGACGATCATGAAATGGCCGGGTTCGCGGAGATATGCTGCCAGCCGATCCGGCCTGACCGGTTCATCGAACACATCCTCGGCGACCCGCATCACAAGGGCGTCATCGCCTTGGTTGAGCCTTACGATTTCCACTTCCATTATGTAAAGTCTCCCAAGTCGGCTTACAAACTTTGACGTTTACGTAAACCCCAATCGTTCTAACCGATTGAAATAACTCACTCCAAAATAATCGTTTGAATATTTTGTGCGCCGGGGCTATTGGGTGCGGCGAAATCTTTGCGGCTTCCCCGCAGCATTCCGGCCTCCTTCCTCGACGCCGTCATCAAATTCGTGAAGGATTTGGGCGCCGTCACAGTCTAAAGGGAAAACCTCCTGACATGGCACGCAACAAGATAGCGCTTATCGGCTCGGGCATGATCGGCGGCACGCTCGCCCACATGATCGGCCTCAAGGATCTCGGCGACGTTGTGCTGTTCGATATCGCCGAGGGCATCCCGCAAGGCAAGGGGCTGGATATCGCGCAGTCGTCGCCGGTCGACGGGTTCGATTCCAGGCTGACCGGCGTCAACGATTACGCCGGCATCGAGGGAGCCGACGTCTGCATCGTCACCGCCGGCGTGCCGCGCAAGCCCGGCATGAGCCGCGACGACCTTCTCGGCATCAACCTGAAGGTCATGGAGCAGGTTGGCGCGGGTCTCAAGAAATACGCGCCGAAAGCCTTTGTCATCTGCATCACTAACCCGCTCGACGCCATGGTCTGGGCGCTGCAGAAGTTTTCCGGACTGCCGAAGAGCCATGTCGTCGGCATGGCCGGGGTGCTGGACAGTTCGCGCTTCCGCTATTTCCTGGCCGAGGAATTCAAGGTCTCGGTCGAGGATGTCACCGCCTTCGTGCTCGGCGGCCATGGCGATTCCATGGTGCCGATGATCCGCTATTCGACGGTCGCCGGCATCCCGCTGCCCGACCTCGTCAAGATGGGCTGGACCTCGAAGGAAAAGCTCGACCAGATCGTGCAGCGCACCCGCGACGGCGGCGCCGAGATCGTCGGCCTGCTCAAGACCGGCTCGGCCTTCTACGCACCGGCCGCCTCGGCGATCGCCATGGCCGAAGCCTATCTCAAGGACAAGAAGCGCGTGCTGCCCTGTGCTGCGCATCTCTCCGGCCAGTATGGCGTCAAGAACACCTATGTCGGCGTGCCGGTGGTGATCGGTGCCGGCGGCGTAGAGCGCATCATCGAGATCGAGCTCAGCAAGCCCGAGCAGAAGATGTTCGACAGTTCGGTGGCGGCGGTGCAGGGCCTGTGCGAGGCCTGCGTCAAGATCGCTCCGCATCTCGCCGCCAAGTGACCCGCCGCCAAGTGACCTGGAGACAACGCGCATGAACATCCATGAATATCAGGGCAAGGCGCTGCTTAAGGGCTTTGGAGCACCGGTGGCCGAAGGCGTGCCGGTGTTCGAGGCAAGCGAAGCGGAAGCCGCCGCCAAGGCGCTGCCCGGCCCGCTCTACGTGGTGAAGAGCCAGATCCATGCCGGCGGCCGCGGCAAGGGCAAGTTTAGGGAGCTCGGCCCCGACGCCAAGGGCGGCGTGCGGCTGGCGAAGTCGGTGGCCGACGTCGTTGCCAACGCCAACGAGATGCTCGGCCACACACTGGTCACCAAGCAGACCGGCCCGGCGGGCAAGCAGGTCAACCGCCTCTATATCGAGGACGGCGCCGACATCGAGCGCGAGCTCTACCTGTCGCTGCTGGTCGACCGCTCCGTCGGCCGCATCGCGTTCGTCGTCTCGACCGAGGGCGGCATGGACATCGAGGCGGTCGCCCATGACACGCCGGAAAAGATCATCACCGTCGCCATCGACCCGGAAAAGGGTGTGACGGCGGACGATTTGAAAGAACTCAACGGCGCGCTGAAGCTCGACGGCGAGGCCGCCAAGGACGGCGAGACGCTGTTCCCGATCCTCTACAAGGCCTTCGTCGAGAAGGACATGAGCCTGCTCGAGGTCAATCCGCTGATCGTCATGAAGAATGGCCGGCTCCGCGTGCTCGACGCAAAAGTGTCGTTCGACAACAACGCGCTGTTCCGCCATCCCGACGTGATGGAGCTTCGCGACATCACCGAAGAGGACGAGAAGGAGATCGAGGCGTCGAAATACGACCTCGCCTATGTCGCGCTCGACGGCAATATCGGCTGCATGGTCAATGGCGCCGGCCTTGCCATGGCGACGATGGACATCATCAAGCTCTATGGCGCCGAGCCCGCCAACTTCCTCGATGTCGGCGGCGGTGCGTCGAAGGAGAAGGTGACGGCGGCGTTCAAGATCATCACCAAGGATCCGGCGGTCAAAGGCATCCTGATCAACATCTTCGGCGGCATCATGAAGTGCGACATCATCGCCGAGGGCGTCATCGCAGCAGTCAAGGAAGTCGGGCTGCAGGTGCCGCTGGTGGTGCGGCTCGAAGGCACCAATGCCGAGCTCGGCAAGAAGATCATCAACGACAGCGGGCTTAACGTCGTCTCCGCCGACGACCTCGACGACGCGGCCAAGAAGATCGTGGCGGCGGTGAAGGGCTGATCTGGTGCCTCCGCACAAGATAAATCTGGTCGAGGCGGCGGATCAGAAGATCAAAAAGGTCTTCGATCCGCATATCGCCGGCGACGTCAACGACGCCCAGGTCAAGATCGCCAAGTTTGGCGATGTCTTCGACTGGCATGCGCATGACAATGAGGACGAAGCGTTTCTGGTGCTGCGCGGCCGCATCGCTATCGATTTCCGCGACGGCACGGTGGAGCTTGGCAGCGGCGAGTTCATCGTCGTGCCGCGGTCCGTCGAGCATCGGCCGCGCTCGCTGAGCGAGGAGCCGGTGGTGCTGATGTTCGAGCCGGCGACGACGCTCAACACCGGCAATGCCAAGAGCGACCTCACCGTCGCGGAACTGAAACGGCTGTAGCGACCTTGTGAATGTCACACAGTTACACATATACTGTGTGACATTTTCAGGAGAAAAGAGAATGAAGAACATCACTCTTGCGGTTGAGGATGAGATTCTGGAGCAGGTCAAGCTGACGGCTGCCGAACAGCGAACGACCGTCAACGCCATGGTGCGCGAGTTTTTCGCGACAGTGGCGACGAAGCGGCGCGCCAAGGACGAGGCACGGCAAGCCTTGCTGAACCTTGCCCGCGAGGCGGCAGGCGACATGGGCGGCAAGAAGTGGAACCGGGAAGCTCTCTATGACCGCTGAGTGCTTCCTCGACACGAACGTGCTCGTCTATGCCGCCATCGGGCACAAATCCGAGCGCGCCAAGTACAAGCGCGCTGTGGAGTTGATCGCCAAGGAAGACTATTCGACCTCCGCACAGGTGCTGCAGGAGTTCTATGTGAATGTGACCAAACGAGCGGATGTCACGCTGGCCCCAGCGAAGGCCGCCGAATGGGTCGCCGCGATCTCCATGAAGCCCTGCCAGGATTTGGACAGCGCGGTCGTCATGCGGGGCATTGAGAACTCGCAGCGCTACCAGATTTCATATTGGGATGGCGCAATCATCGCCGCCGCCGAGCGCCTTGGCGTCAAGACACTTTACACCGAAGACCTCAACCACGGACAGACTTACGGTACCGTGGTCGCCATCAACCCCTTCCGCACTCACTGATCAGGTCGCAAAATGTCCATTCTCGTCGACAAGAACACCAAGGTGCTCGTGCAGGGCCTGACCGGCAAGACCGGCACGTTCCATACGGAGCAGGCGCTGGCCTATCACGGGACAAAAATGGTCGGCGGCATCCACCCCAAGAAGGGTGGCGAGACGTGGACCGGCGCCAAGGGCGAGAGCCTGCCGATCTTTTCCACGGTTGCCGAAGGCAAGGCAACGACCGGTGCCAATGCTTCCGTTGTCTATGTGCCGCCGGCGGGCGCCGCAGAGGCGATCCTGGAAGCGATCGAAGCCGAGATCCCGCTGATCGTCTGCATCACCGAGGGCATCCCGGTGATCGACATGATCAAGGTCAAGGCAAGGCTCGACCGCTCGACATCGCGGCTCATCGGTCCCAACTGCCCCGGCGTGCTGACCCCCAACGAATGCAAGATCGGCATCATGCCCGGCAACATCTTCCGCAAGGGCTCGGTCGGCGTTGTTTCCCGCTCGGGAACGCTTACCTATGAGGCAGTGTTCCAGACCACCAATGTCGGCCTCGGCCAGACCACCGCCGTCGGCATCGGTGGCGACCCCGTCAAAGGCACGGAGTTCATCGACGTGCTGGAGATGTTCCTCGCCGACGAGGAGACCCAATCGATCATCATGATCGGCGAGATCGGCGGCTCGGCCGAGGAAGACGCCGCGCAGTTCCTCAAGGACGAAGCCAGGCGTGGCCGCAAGAAGCCGATGGCCGGTTTCATCGCCGGGCGCACGGCGCCGGCCGGCCGCACCATGGGTCATGCCGGCGCGGTCATTTCCGGCGGCAAGGGCGGCGCCGAGGACAAGATCGCGGCGATGGAATCGGCAGGGATAAAGGTATCGCCGTCGCCGGCAAGGCTCGGCACGACCTTGGTTGAAGCGATTAAGGGTTAAGAGCGTGCGCAGTCGAGCTTTCGAATGCCGATGAGCAGGACATGGAAGACGAGAAGCGCATCATCCTATGCATACCCGGCCCTTGGGAAGGCGTGTCGGCCTTCGTGCGCGCCGTTGCAGAGGCGTCGATGCCTTCAGCCGATTATGTGGCTGCGGGGATGATCGTGATGCACGGCCCGAGCAAAGCTGCGTTCGAGTTTGATTTCTGCGACCGCGACGAAGACATGACGAGAGCCTTCGCTAGCGCTGGCCTCGTCAACGAGCTCGGCAAGGATGTTATCGACAAAATCGCCTCGCATAGAAGCGTCGTCTACCTGCTTTCCACATCCCCACAAACGAAGGAAGCATCGATTTCCATCGCAAAAGCGGCAGCCCATCTGATCAAGGCCGGCGGTTTTGGCGTGAAGGTCGAAACGGCCGGCAAGGCATTCTCAGCGGATCAATGGCTTGAACGGACAAGCGGTGATTTTGTTGAGATCTATGGGCTGATGGTTCTGGATTCTGTCTCGGATGGCACGACGACCTACAGCTGCGGCATGCGTAATTTGGGGCTTTGGGATTCCATCGTTTCAGGTGACGAGTTTCAGTCTGCCGTCAAGCTGCTTCGCGGCTTCAACATGTATCAGCTTTACGAAAGTCCCGAGCTTTTGGCTGGTCAGACGTTCGGACTGGAAGCAGGCGCCCCGCGATATCGTTTGAGTGTGGAAACGCAGCAGCCCGACGGGGACCACAATCTGTATGCAAACCCTTTTGGCATGTGGCGGCTTAGCCGCGTGGTAGCGCGTTAGGGATAGGGAGAACGGAGCAACGCTCCGCTAGACAAAATGGCACGACAAGATCAAACCAACGACCAATTTTCGCTTACCTCTTTCCTCTATGGCGGCAATGCCGACTATATCGACGCGCTCTACGCTGCCTATGAGGACGATCCCGCTTCGGTCGACCCCGAATGGCAGGATTTCTTCGCGGCGCTAAAGGACGACGCCGGCGATGTCCGCAAGAATGCCAAGGGCGCCTCGTGGGCCAAGCCTTCGTGGCCGCTGCAGGCCAATGGCGAATTGGTGTCGGCGCTCGACGGCAATTGGGGCATCGTCGAGAAGCACATCGAGAAGAAGGTCCAGCACAAGGCGGTGATGAACGGCGTCTCCCTTTCCGACGCCGACGTGCATCAGGCGACGCGCGATTCCGTGCGCGCCATCATGATGATCCGTGCCTACCGCATGCGTGGCCATTTGCACGCCAATCTCGATCCGCTCGGCATCGCCAAGCCGCTCGAGGACTATAACGAGCTGTCGCCGGAAAATTATGGCTTCACCGCCGCCGATTACGATCGCCCGATCTTCCTCGACAATGTGCTCGGCCTCGAATTCGGCACCATCCGGCAGATGCTCGATATCCTGACCCGCACCTATTGCTCGACGCTCGGCGTCGAGTTCATGCATATTTCCGATCCCGAGGAGAAGGCCTGGATCCAGGCGCGCATCGAGGGCACCGACAAGGAGATCTCCTTCACCGCCACCGGCAAGAAGGCGATCCTGCAGAAGCTGGTCGAGGCCGAAGGCTTCGAGCAGTTTATCGACGTCAAATACAAGGGCACCAAGCGCTTCGGTCTCGACGGCGCAGAGGCGCTGATCCCGGCGCTGGAGCAGATCGTCAAGCGCGGCGGCCAGCTCGGCATGAAGGAGATCGTGCTCGGCATGGCGCATCGCGGCCGGCTGAACGTGCTCTCCCAGGTGATGGCCAAGCCGCACCGCGCCATCTTCCACGAGTTCAAGGGCGGCTCGGCCGCACCCGACGAGGTCGAGGGCTCGGGCGACGTGAAGTACCATCTCGGTGCTTCGTCGGACCGCGAGTTCGACGGCAACAAGGTGCACCTGTCGCTGACCGCCAATCCGTCGCATCTGGAAATCGTCGATCCGGTGGTGATGGGCAAGGCGCGGGCCAAGCAGGACTCCCTGTTCGGCCGCAGCCGCGAGGAGATCGTGCCGCTGGAAGAGCGCGCCAAGGTGCTGCCGCTGCTCCTGCACGGCGACGCCGCCTTTGCCGGCCAGGGCGTGATTGCCGAAATCCTCGGCTTGTCGGGCCTGCGCGGCCACCGCGTCGCCGGCACGCTGCATTTCATCATCAATAACCAGATCGGCTTCACCACCAATCCGCGCTTCTCGCGCTCGTCGCCCTACCCATCGGATGTGGCCAAGATGATCGAGGCGCCGATCTTCCACGTCAACGGTGACGATCCGGAAGCCGTGGTCCATGCCACCAAGGTGGCGATCGAATTCCGCATGAAGTTCCACAAGCCTGTCGTGGTCGACATGTTCTGCTACCGCCGCTTCGGCCACAATGAGGGCGACGAACCGGCTTTCACCCAGCCGATCATGTACAGCAACATCCGCAGCCACAAGACGACGGTGCAGATCTATGCCGACCGGCTGATCGCCGAGGGCCACCTCACCCAGGCCGAATTCGACAAGATGAAGGCGGACTGGCGGGCACATCTCGAGCAGGAATTCGAAGTCGGCCAGCATTACAAGCCAAACAAGGCCGACTGGCTGGATGGCGCTTGGTCGGGCCTGCGCACGGCCGACAACCAGGACGAACAGCGGCGCGGCAAGACCGCCGTGCCGGTCAAGACGCTGAAGGAAATCGGCAAGAAGCTGACCGAGGTGCCGAAGGATTTCGAGGCCCACAAGACGATCCTGCGGTTTCTCGAGAATCGCCGCCAGGCGATCGAGTCGGGCGAAGGCATCGACTGGTCTACAGCCGAGGCGCTGGCCTTCGGCGCCATCCTGCTCGACGGCAATCCGGTCCGGCTGTCCGGACAGGATTCGGAGCGCGGCACGTTCTCGCAACGCCACTCCGTGCTCTACGATCAGCGCGACGAGACGCGCTACATTCCGCTCAACAATCTGTCGGCGGCGCAAGCCGGCTTCGAGGTCATCAACTCGATGCTGTCTGAAGAGGCCGTGCTCGGCTTCGAATACGGCTACAGCCTGGCCGAGCCGAAGGCGCTGACGCTCTGGGAAGCCCAGTTCGGCGATTTCGCCAACGGCGCCCAGGTGGTGTTCGACCAGTTCATCTCGTCGGGCGAGCGCAAGTGGCTCAGAATGTCGGGCCTCGTCTGCCTGTTGCCGCATGGCTATGAAGGCCAGGGGCCGGAACATTCGTCGGCCAGGCTCGAGCGCTTCCTGCAGCTTTGCGCCGAAGACAACATGCAGGTGGCCTACTGCACGACGCCGGCCAACTACTTCCACATCCTGCGCCGGCAGTTGAAGCGGGATTTCCGCAAGCCGCTGATCCTGATGACGCCGAAGTCGCTGCTGCGTCACAAGCGGGCGGTGTCGACGCTGCCGGAGATGTCGGGCGAAAGCGCGTTCCACCGGCTGTTGTGGGACGATGCCCAGCAGCTCCCCGGCCAGGCGATCAAGCTCACCAAGGATTCGAAGATCCGCCGCGTCGTGCTCTGCACGGGCAAGGTCTATTACGACCTCTACGAGGAGCGCGAGAAGCGCGGCATCAACGACATCTATCTGCTGCGCGTCGAACAGCTCTATCCCTTCCCGGCCAAGGCGCTGATCACCGAGCTGTCACGCTTCCGCAACGCCGAGATGGTGTGGTGCCAGGAGGAGCCCAAGAATATGGGTGCCTGGTCGTTCATCGATCCGTATCTGGAATGGGTGCTGGCGCATATCGACGCCAAGCATCAGCGGGTGCGCTATACCGGCCGGCCGGCCGCCGCGTCGCCGGCCACCGGATTGATGTCGAAGCATCTCGCCCAGCTTGCCGCCTTGCTCGAAGACGCGCTCGGTGAATAGAACAGAGCTCGGCGAATAGAACAGAACCGACAGAAAAACGGACAGGCACAATGGCTACCGAAATCCGCGTCCCCACTCTTGGCGAATCCGTCACCGAGGCGACCATCGGCAAATGGTTCAAGAAGGTGGGCGACGCGATCGCCACCGACGAGCCGCTGGTCGAGCTCGAAACCGACAAGGTAACGGTGGAAGTGCCGGCCGCGGCCGCAGGAACGCTCAGCGAAATCGCCGTCAAGGAAGGCGAGACGGTCGAGGTCGGCGCTTTGCTCGGCATGATCTCGGCGGGCGACGGGGCAAAAGCGGCAGCACCCGCGAAGGCGTCAACTCCTGAAACGAAGCAGGACGCGGTATCGCAGGCCTCGGCTCCGACCGCCGCATCCACAGTCGAGCAAGCCGCGGCCGAGACCGCCAAGATCGCCGGCGATGCCGGGCCGATCGAGGCGCGCGCGATGCCGCCGGCGCCGGCGGCGGCGAAGCTGCTGGCCGAGAGCAATCTCGCGGTCGACCAGGTCTCGGGCTCCGGCAAGCGCGGCCAGGTGCTAAAGGGCGACGTGCTCGACGCGATCGCCAGGGGCGCGCCGTCGCAACCGGCCGAGACGCCGAAGGCCCCTGCACCGGTTGCTGCCCGCGCGCCGTCCTCGGCCGACGACGCGTCGCGCGAAGAGCGCGTGCGCATGACCAAGCTGCGGCAGACCATCGCGCGCCGCCTCAAGGAAGCGCAGTCGACCGCAGCCATGCTGACCACTTTCAACGAGGTGGACATGAGCGCGGTGATGGCGCTCAGGACCAAATACAAGGATGTGTTCGAGAAGAAGCACGGCGTGAAGCTGGGCTTCATGGGCTTCTTCACCAAGGCCGTCACCCATGCGCTGAAGGAGATCCCTTCCGTCAATGCTGAGATCGATGGCACCGACATCATCTTCAAGAACTACGCCCATATCGGCGTCGCCGTCGGCACCGAAAAGGGCCTCGTCGTGCCGGTCGTGCGCGACGCCGACCAGATGTCGATCGCCGAGATCGAGAAGGATATCGGCAGGCTGGGCGTCGCCGCGCGTGACGGCAAGCTTTCCGTGGCGGATATGCAAGGAGGCACGTTTACGATTTCTAACGGCGGCGTCTACGGCTCGCTGATGTCGACGCCGATCCTCAACGCGCCGCAGTCGGGCATTCTGGGCATGCACAAGATCCAGGAGCGGCCGGTGGTGGTCGGCGGCCAGATCGTGATTCGGCCGATGATGTATCTGGCGCTCTCCTACGATCACCGCATCGTCGACGGCAAGGAAGCGGTGACCTTCCTGGTCCGGGTTAAGGAAAGCCTGGAGGATCCGGAGCGGCTGGTGCTCGACCTCTAAGGTAGGTCGAGGTGAGCGGGAGAATGGATCTGCGCCACCGAATGAGCTCCTCTCGTTTGCGCTCCGGATTGTTTTTTACGTTGTGCACGGCCGGTGTTGCGCAGACGGGATCGGCAGCCTTTGCCGCCTGTCCGCTCGAGCTCGCCGTCTATGGCGATGCCGAAAGCGCGGCCGAGATCGATTTCAGGCCGACCGGGGGATCGGCTGTCGTCACCAACACCTTTAAGATGGTGCTCGACAACAGCGTCGTACTCGACGGTATCGTCATGTGGACGGAAGGCGTGGCGCGGCCGCATGGTTCGCTGATGTACAAATGCCCGACAGGCGACGTCACCGGCGACGAGCTCGCCGCCTGCACGGTGTGGGAGGGGGTCGTCTACAGTGCTGACGAGAAGGGCAACATCGCTCTGCTGCCGGCCGAAGGCGTGGACGCGCCGAAGGCCCTGATCTTTCCCGACCTCGGGCCGTCGCTGCAGATGTCGTCCGCCTATGGCGCCAATGGCTTTTCGAAAGTGCCGTGGGACGTTTTTTCTCTGAAAGGCTGCCAGGAATGAGCGCGACGAAAAAAGTCCTGCTGGTCACCGGCGGCGGCCGCGGCATCGGCGCCGCCATCTGCCGGCTGGCAGCCAAGGCCGGCTACCGCGTGGCGGTCAACTACGCGACGAACCAAAGCGCCGCCGACGCTCTGGTCGCTGAAATAGCGGCGGCAGGCGGCGAGGCTTTGGCGGTCAAGGGCGATGTCGGCGTTGAGGCCGATGTCGTGGCCATGTTCGAGGCAGTGGACCGCGCCTACGGCCGGCTCGACGCCCTTGTCAACAATGCCGGCGTGGTCGACGTCAAGGCACGCGTCGACGAGATGAGCGTTGCGCGGCTGGAGCGCATGATGCGCATCAACGTCATCGGCCCGATGCTGTGCGCCCGCGAGGCCGTGAAGCGCATGTCGAGCAGCCATGGCGGCAGGGGCGGCGCGATCGTCAACATTTCGTCCGCCGCCTCAGCCCATGGCTCGCCGGGCGAATATGTCGACTACGCGGCGTCCAAGGGCGCGATCGACACCTTCACCCTTGGGTTGGCCCGCGAGGTGGCAACCGAGGGCGTGCGCGTCAATGCGGTGCGTCCTGGCATCATCGGCACCGATATCCATGCCTCGGGCGGCCAGCCCGACCGCGTCGAGCGGATGAAGGACATGCTGCCGATGAAACGGGCGGGCACTTCAGATGAAGTCGCGCATGCGGTTCTTTATCTTTTGTCGGACGACGCGTCCTATACGACGGGCGCGATCCTGAATGTGAGCGGCGGCCGCTGAGTGCCAGACCAGAAGGACAGTATCATGGCTTATGACGTCGTTATCATCGGATCGGGACCGGGCGGTTATGTCTGCGCCATCAAGGCGGCACAGCTCGGCCTGAAGACGGCGGTGGTCGAGAAGAACCCGACCTTCGGCGGCACCTGCCTCAATATCGGCTGCATCCCGTCCAAAGCGCTGCTGCATGCTTCCGAAATCTTTGCCGAGGCCGGTCATTCCTTCGACGCGCTCGGCGTCGAGATCGGTGCGCCAAAGCTCAATCTAGGGAAGATGATGGCGCACAAGGATGCGACCGTGTCGTCCAACGTCAACGGCGTTGCCTTCCTGTTCAAGAAGAACAAGATCGACAGCTTTCGCGGCACCGGCAAGGTCTTGTCCGCCGGCAAGGTGTCGGTGATCGGCGAGGACGGCAAGGTCGAGGAGATCGAGACCAAGAACATCGTCATCGCCACCGGCTCCGACGTCGCCGGCATTCCGGGCGTCAAGGTCGACATCGACGAGAAGGTCATCATGTCCTCGACCGGCGCGTTGTCGCTGGCCAAGGTGCCGGGCCATCTGGTGGTGGTCGGCGGCGGCGTCATCGGGCTGGAGCTCGGCTCGGTATGGGCGCGGCTCGGCGCCAAGGTGACCGTCGTCGAGTTCCTCGACACCATTCTGGGCGGCATGGACGGCGAGGTTGCCAAACAGTTCCAGCGCATGCTGTCCAAGCAAGGCGTCGAGTTCAAGCTCGGCGCCAAGGTCACCGGTGTCGCCAAGGCCAAGAAGGGTGCCACCGTGACGTTCGAGCCGATCAAGGGCGGTGCGGCCGAGATCATCGAGGCCGATGCGGTGCTAATCGCGACGGGACGCCGGCCTTATTCGGACAGTCTCGGGCTGAAGGAAGCCGGTGTCGAGGTCGACGAGCGTGGCCGGGTCAAGACGGACGGCCATCTCAAGACCAATGTACCCGGCATCTACGCCATCGGCGACGTCATCGCCGGGCCGATGCTCGCGCACAAGGCCGAGGACGAGGGGGTGGCGGTGGCCGAGATCATTGCCGGGCAGGCCGGCCATGTGAACTATGAGGTGATCCCGAACGTCGTCTACACCAGTCCGGAAATCGCCTCAGTGGGAAAGACCGAGGAAGAGCTGAAGAAGGCCGGCATCGACTATAAGGCTGGAAAATTTCCGTTCAGCGCCAATGGGCGGGCGCGCGCCATGCTGCATACCGACGGCTTCGTGAAGATCCTGGCTGACAAGCAGAGCGACCGCGTGCTCGGCGTCCACATCGTCGGTTTCGGCGCCGGCGAGATGATCCACGAGGCGGCGGTGCTGATGGAGTTCGGCGGCTCGTCGGAAGATCTTGCCCGCACCTGCCACGCCCATCCGACGATGTCGGAAGCGGTGAAGGAAGCGGCACTGGCGACCTTCTTCAAGCCGATCCACATGTAGGCCTTCCCCACCTCCGGCAGCCATCTGACGGCTCAAAGCAAAACGGCCCGCTTTTCAGCGGGCCGTTCGTATCTGGAGTCAGCAGCCGATCACTGCGGGGCTGGTGCGGGCGCCGGAGCAGGCGCTGGCTCTGCAGGCGCCGGAGCAGGTGCCGGTGCAGGCGCTGGAGCTGGCTCTGCGGGTGCCGGAGCTGGCGCAGGCTCTGCCGGAGCAGGCGTCGGTTCAGCAGGCGCCGGGGCCGGCGTCGTGGCGGCCGGCGGTTCAGTAGGCGCTGGCGCTTCGTCGCTTCTTCCAAAAACATAGTAAGCGACAATAGCCAGAATAACGACAACCAGGGCAATCAGCCAGCCGGTGCTGCCGCCACCCGACCTGGGAGGGGGTGTCGGAGTGGTGTACGGGTCGTTTGGATTCGCCATAAAAGTGTCCTCCGTGGGATGAAAGGTATCAATCAACACACATCAACGCGCAATCGCCGAACAGGTTTCACGCTAGGGATCGAAACCGCCGAAAACAGGGCAATCTTCGCCGGGAATCGTTTGTCCGCACGCACTTTACTCGCAAAATTCGCAGCAATCGAGCCAAAATAAACCTTTCGACCTTCCTGTACTGAGACAAGCTTTCCGTGATTCGGGAAAGGCATCGCTCCGAATCACCTCTTGCTGGATTCGCAACTCAACCGTGCAACTCAATCGACGGCAGTGACGGTGTAGCCGGCCTTGCGGAAATCCTCGACCAGACCTTCCGCGCCCGGAAGGTGCAGGGCGCCGACCGCCATGAAGGCGTTGCCCTCGGCGAGGATCGGCCCGGCATGGTCGATCATCACCTTGTTGCGGCTGGTGATCATGGTTTCCTCGAAGGCGGCATAGCCCGCCGAATCCTCTTTGTCGCCGGGAAGGACGGCACGAAATAGCGGCCAGAGCATGCCGATGTCGCCGCGCTGGTAAAGCACGATCATGGTTTCGTTGACGTCGTTCACCCTGTTGCCGAGCTTCAGTGTGTCGACGAGGCCCTTCATGTGAAAAGCGAGCGGCAGGGAGGCCATGGCGCGAAGCTGGTCGGCGATGGTCTCCAACCCATCGACGGCTTTGCCTGAGGCTTTGGCGTCCTGCGCAAGCTTGATGTCGAGCACCGGCGTGCCGCCGGCCTGGCGGGCCAGTTCACAGGCCGGGAGCGCGATCATGGTCGACAGCATCCACGGTTTCATCTTGGCGACACTCGCCGGCGGGATGCCGCGCGAGTCGAGCGCCTTGTTCACCGCCGCCGCATCGTCCGGCGACAGCAGCGAGGACAGCGTGGTGCTGTCGGTGAACATCATCAGTTCCGGCTCTTTCAGGAACGCCGCCATCATCTTCTGCTGATCGAGCACCTCCGTGGTCTCGATGACGATAGTGTCGGCGGCGTCAAAGGCCTTTTGCGCCGCGGGCGGCAGAGTGGTCACGCGCGGGTCGGACATATGCATGGTGCCGAACAGGAAGGACGGTCTTTCGCCCGCCTTTTCCAGTTTCCACAACAGGCCCTTGCCGTTCGGTGTCGCGGCCGCTTCGGTCTCGATCTTGCGGTAGGTGGCCGGGTCGTCCTTCTGCAAGGCCGACAGCATGTCGGCGCCGGCGCAGGCCGGGGTTTCGGCGCGCGCCTTGCCGGCGGCGAGCAGCGCGATGATGAGGAACGAGAGAAAAAACAGGACGTTGAGCGCCACGAGCAGCCTCAACGAGGCAAGGGCCGTGCGGTCGGCGATGGCAATGACGCGTTTCATGGTCCGCTTTTTAGAGACAAAGAACGGCGAAACGGTTAACCGGCGCAGCAAAATTGTCTTGGACATGGCTCCACGGCTCATATCTTGGCTGCAGCTTTGCGAAATCATGCGTCGGTTACGCCCGCGGATGGGCCGCTTCATAGATTTCGAGCAGCCTCGCGGTGTCGACGCCGGTGTAGATCTGTGTCGTCGACAAGCTGGCGTGGCCTAAAAGTTCCTGGATGGTGCGCAGGTCGCCGCCGCGTCCAAGCAGATGTGTGGCGAAGGAATGGCGCAAGGCGTGCGGCGTGGCGGTGTCGGGCAGATTGAGCGCCGAGCGCAACTTGGCCATGTCGCGCTGGACGATGGCCGGGTTGAGCGGGCCGCCGCGGGCGCCGCGAAACAGCAGGCCCTTCGGGTCGAGATGATATGGGCAAAGCCGGCGGTATTCGGCGATCGCCCGCAGCGCCACCGGCAGCACCGGCACCAGCCGCGTCTTGCCGCCCTTGCCGGTGACGCGCAGCACCGTTTCATCAGGCGACGACAGATCGGCGCCGGACAGGCCGAGCGCCTCGGAAATGCGCAGGCCCGAGCCGTAGAGCAGCGTCAGCACGGCGCCGTTGCGGGCAGCGATCCACGGTTCCTCCGCCAGCTGGCCCTCCAGCGAAACGACGTGTTTCGCATCGCTTGCCGTCAGCGGCTTGGGCAGCGACTTCGGCTGCCGTGGCGCGCGCAGTGCCGCAGCACCCGCCGCATTGACGAGGCCGCGCCGCTCCAGAAAGCGCAGCAGCGAGCGGATGCCGGCCAGCCCGCGTCCGAGCGTGCGGGCGCCGGCGCCTCCGGCGCGGCGGGCGGCGAGAAAGCCGCGCAGATCGGCCGGGCGCAGATCGGCGATATCCGAAATGCCGGGCGAACCGCCGCAATGGCCGGTCAGGAAGTGCAGGAACTGGCGCGTATCGCGCTCATAGGCCTCCACGGTTTCCGGCGACATCCGGCGCTCGCGCGCCAGCATCTTCAGCCAGCTTTCGCGGGCCGCCTGAAGGTCTGGTTTGGCCGGGATGAGGAATTCCTGCATTGCGCTCTTCCGATATGCCGTTCTTCCATTCTGGGCCATCTTCCGGCAGCCGGGTTAGGAAGCCGTGAAGAGCCGCGTCATTGAAATGACAAGAGGGTGGAGCTAGAGCAAGGCAAAGGATTTTTCCGATGACCAAACCGCAAAACCCCGTCCAGATGGCCGTGATCGGTGCGGCCCACGGCATCAAGGGCGAATTGCGCGTGAAGACCTTCACCGGCGATCCGCTGGCGCTGGCCGACTACGGGCCGCTCTATGCCAAGGACGGCCGCGCCTTCCAGATCGTCGACATCAGGCCGGCCAGCAACGTCGTGGTGGTGCGTTTCAAGGGCATCAGCGACCGCAACGCCGCCGAGGCGCTTGCCGGCACGGAATTGTTCGTCGACCGCTCGATGCTGCCTGACGATGGCGAAGAGGACGAATTCTATCATGCCGATCTCGTCGGGCTGGCGGTCCGGGACGATACCGGTGCTGACATCGGCAAGGTCGTCGCCGTGCATAATTTCGGCGGCGGCGACATTCTCGACGTGACGTTGGCGGGGCGCAAAGGCGTGCTGATCCCGTTCACCCAGGCCGCCGTTCCTGACGTGTCGATCAAAGAGGGCTTCGTCCGCATCGATCCGGCGGCGGCGGGCTTGATCGATGACGAAGACGGCGATGAACCCGGCCGCGACGGTTTCGACCCGAAGGGCAGGCCGCGCGGGCCTAAGGACGCCGGGGGAAACCGGTGAGTTTTTCCGCCTCGGTGCTGACGCTCTATCCCGAGATGTTTCCCGGCGCACTCGGCCTGTCGCTGGCCGGCCGGGCGCTGGTATCAGGCACATGGTCGCTGGAAGCAATCCAGATCCGCGATTTCGCCAGCGACCGCCATCGCACCGTCGACGACACGCCGGCCGGCGGCGGCGCCGGCATGGTGATGCGCGCCGATGTGCTGGCCAGCGCCATCGACCACGCCTCGCCGGAGGATGATCCGCGCCCGCGCCTGCTGATGAGCCCACGTGGCAAACCGCTGACGCAGGCCCGCGTGCGTGAACTGGCCGCCGGGCCGGGTATCGTCATCGTCTGCGGACGCTTCGAAGGCGTTGACCAGCGGGTGATTGACGCGCGTGGGCTGGAAGAGGTCTCGGTCGGCGACTTCATTCTCTCCGGCGGCGAGCCGGCGGCCCTTGTGCTGCTCGACGCTGTCGTGCGGCTGTTGCCCGGCGTGATGGGCAATGCGGTGTCGGGCGATGAAGAGAGCTTTGAAAACGGCCTGCTCGAACATCCGCACTACACGCGGCCGCAGGAATTCGAGGGCCGGCAAATCCCCGAAGTGCTGATCTCCGGCAATCACAAGAAGATCGCGGCGTGGCGGCGGGCGGAGTCCGAGAAGCTGACGCGGGAGCGGCGGCCGGACTTGTTGGAAAGCGACGGAACCACCGATGGCTGAGATTGCCCAAAGCTCCGCCGGCCTCTCGTTCTTTGGCGACGATCTGGATCCGGTTGAGTTCACCAGATTGCTAGGCGGAAAACCAACCTATGCAATCAAGAAAGGGGATCTTCATGCCTATCCCCCAAATCAGCCACCTCGGATTGCGCGGACCGGGTCCTGGAGGCTGAATTCGGAATACGAAGCAGGCGATCAACTCGATCGTCAGATCGCGGATATTTTGAAAAGGCTCACGTCGGACCTCGCCATATGGGCCGATCTCGTTAGCCGTTTCAAGGTTAGAATGTTCTGCGGCGTCTGGCTGGATGAGGAAGATCTAGGCCAAGGCCTGACATTGACCCCGCAGACGCTGCTTAGCTTGGGTGAGCGCGGCATCAAGCTCGATCTCGATATCTACCATCGTCTACCGGAACCCTGACATTGATGACGGTTCGAATTCGGGCAGTTTCCGCTCACCCCTTGGTGAAATAGTAAAAGGCCAGGAACACGCCGACCCCGGCGACGAAGCCGCGCACGGCAATTTGCGGCACGCGCCTGGCGATCCAGACGCCGGCATAGCCGCCCAGCGCGCCGCCCGGTATCATGATGATCGCCTGCCGCCAGGCGATGACATCGCCGGAGATGAAAACCAGGATGGCTACCGCCGCGATGACCACTGCCAGCATGTTCTTCAGCGCGTTCAGTCGGTGATAGTCGCCGGCCTGGGTGAGGCCGAGCGTCGCCAGCATCATGACGCCCATGCCGGCGCCGAAGAAGCCGCCATAGACGGCGGTGGCGAATTGCGCCAGGGAACCGACCAGCGAACCCACCGCGGCCTCATGCCCCGGCTTGGGCGCCGGCTTCAGCCACGGCCCGGCGGCGAACAGCGCGGTTGCCGCCAGCAGCAGCCAGGGCACCAGGACGCGAAACGACGGATTGTCGAGCGCCAGAAGGATGAGCGCGCCGGCCAGCGCGCCGAAGGCCGATATGACGCCGAGCAGCAACGCTGTGCGCCAGAAATGCTTGATGTCGGACCAGTAAGCGAGTGTCGAGGTGATGTAGCCGGGAAACTGTGTCAGCGACGAGGTGGCGTTGGCGACGATCGGCGGCAAGCCGACCAGCGACATGGCGCCGAAGGTTATAAACGTCCCGCCGCCGGCTATGGCGTTGACGGCACCTGAGAGAAAGCCCGCGAAAAAGAGCAGAGCCGCATCGAGAACTGGCATGGAGGGTGTTGCCGCCGGAGGAAAGTCACGTTTTACCCGGCTTAGAAAGCTTGGGACTTCGATGCAACCCCTTGCGCTGAAAGATTGCAATGTCGGCCGACGACCAAAAAAGACACGGCGAAGGCGTGACAAAGCGTCGAAATAGCTGTATGTGCGCGCCGAACCGGAAGAACAATCTGCCGGACCCGTCAACAATGACGGTGTAGTCGCCCCTGCCCGATGTCTCGCGACAAAGGGCATAGCCGAGCGGTCGATGGAACTGCAAGGCGAGTGTCGGACGCTCTGACTGTCGGAAGAACAAGAAGTGGATTTGTAGAGATGGATATCCTCCGTCAGCTCGAGGCCGAACAGGCCGCCAAGATCGAAGCCAAGCGCAAGCTTCCCGAATTCCAGCCCGGCGATACCGTGCGTGTCCAGGTCCGCGTCACCGAAGGCACCCGCACCCGCGTCCAGGCTTATGAGGGCGTTGTCATCGCCCGCGCCGGCGCCGGTTTCCAGGAGAATTTCACCGTTCGCAAGATTTCCTACGGCGAAGGCGTGGAGCGCGTGTTCCCGGTGTTTTCGCCGATGGTCGAAGGCGTCGAGATCGTGCGCCGCGGCAAGGTGCGCCGCGCCAAGCTCTATTACCTGCGCGATCGTCGCGGCAAGTCGGCCCGCATTTCGGAAAACACCGGCGTGCGCGCCCGCAAGCTGAACGATGAGGAGCGCGATGCGCTGAACGCCGAGAAGGCCCGGATCGAAGCCGAGAAGGTGGCCGCCGCCCAGGCGCTGGCCGCCGAGAAGGCGGCGCAGGACGCCGCCGAGAAGAAGGCCGCCGACGAGGCCGCCAAGGCTGCGGAAACGGCCGTCGCCGAATAAGGCGTCTTTAAAACCGATGTTTCGGAAAGGCGGCTTCGGCCGCCTTTTTGTTTCGCGGGATGGATTCGATCTTGCCGGGCCGCATCAGTGCGCAATCGAAACGGATCGTTTCGTAATCCCGGCGTTGAAAGCATCGGAATCCATTTTCGGGTCGAACGGCGCATCGGACCGGCTTGCAAGGTGCCTGCGGAAAGCTAAAGTCGGCGCCGGATTTCCTGCAAGCCTCGACAATCTCGAGGCCGTTCAAATTCTCGGGGTGTACCATGACCAAATCGAAACTGCTGTTAGCCGGCCTGTTGGCTTTGATTCTTGCGCCCGTCGCCGCCCTGGCGCAGGCGCTGCCCGATCTCGGCGGCAAGAAGGTGGTGGTTGTGACGGAAAACGCCTATCCGCCACTGCAGTTCATCGATGCCAAGACCGGCAAGCAGATCGGCTGGGAATATGACGCAATGAACGAGATTGCCAAGCGGCTGAATTTCCAGGTCGAATACCAGAATACCTCTTGGGATGCGATGATCCAGGCGGTTTCCGACAATCAGTACAACATCGGGATGACCGGCATCACCATCAAGGACGACCGCAAGCAGAAGGTCGATTTCTCCGACCCCTACATGCGCTCGGAACAGTTTATGCTGGTGCGTGGCGATGAGAAGCGCTTTACCGACGCCAAGACGTTCGGCGCCTTCAAGGATGGGCTGATCGGCGCACAGGCCGGCACGACGCCGTTCTACACCGCCGTCTATAGCGTGCTCGACGGCAATGAGCAGAACCCGCGCATCAAACTGTTCGAAACATTCGGCGCGACGGTGCAGGCGCTGAAGTCCGGCGACGTCGATGTCGTGCTGACCGATGGCACTGCCGGCAAGGGCTATGTCGAGGCGTCCAACGGCGGGCTGAAGCTGATCGGCGGACCGCTCGGCACCGAGGATTTCGGCTTCATCTTCCCCAAGGGCTCGGATCTGGTGAAGCCGGTCAATGCAGCGATCGCCGCACTGAAGGCTGACGGCACGCTCGACGCGCTAAACAAGAAATGGTTTCTTGATTACAAGATGGGACAGTAAAACTTTTGTCGCGCGCGTTGCGTGACGATAGTGCGCCGGAACTCGCGCTGGCTCTGCGCTCGTACACCCCCCTCTGTCCTGCCGGACATCTCCCCCTCAAGGGGGGAGATTGGATGTCGCACCGGCTTTCGCCAATTTCCAATCTTGCAGAATGGGCGGCGAGGTCAAAGCTGCCGATCTCCCCCCTTGAGGGGGAGATGCCAAGTGTTAGCGAAGAGGGCAGGCCAGAGGGGGATGGCTTGGCGCTTAGCTTCGGCAAAGCATGCTTTGCCGCTATCGGTTAAATGGCAACGCCCGCATCGTCCACGTCCAAAACCGACTTCCCGTGGTGGCTTGCCGTGGCTGCGGCGCTCGCCGTGACAGCCGCTATCTTCATCGCCGCAAGCGACCTCTATGCCCAGGTTTTCGCGACCGTCGCCAAGGGCATCGGCATCACCGTCTTCGTCACGATGGTCGCCTTCGCGCTGGCCTCGGCAATCGGGCTCGGCATTGCGCTGATGGGGCTGTCGGGATCGCGCTCGCTGCGCCAGATCGCTCGCTTCTATGTCGAGATCATCCGCGGCGTGCCGATGCTGGTGCTGTTGTTCTGGATCGCCTTCGCCGGGGCGCCAGCCTTCGTAGCGGCGTGGAACGCAGTGACCGCGCCATTGCAAAATGCGGGTCTCTTCGGAGAACTGCTGGTGCGCGACGTGTCGTTGCTGTGGCGCGCCATCATGGCGCTGACCATCGGCTACTCCGCGTTCATCTCGGAGGTCTTCCGCGCCGGCATCCAGGCAGTCGAGAAGGGCCAGATCGAGGCCGCGAAGGCGCTGGGGCTGACCCGCACGCAGCGTTTCCGGCTGATCGTCTTTCCGCAGGCGATCCGCACCATCCTGCCGCCGCTCGGCAATGATTTCGTCGCCATGGTCAAGGATTCCTCGCTGGTCTCGGTGCTCGGCGTCGCCGACATCACCCAGATGGGCAAGATCTACGCCGCCGGCTCGTTCCGCTTTTTCGAAACCTATTCGATCGTCGCCTATATCTATCTTATCCTGACGGTCGGCCTGTCGCTCGCGTTGCGGGGGTTGGAGAAGCGGCTGCGCCGCCAGCATGAGCAATAGCCGGCGGGCGAAGTCGGCGCTACGATTGACCTGTCGGGTTGCAGAGGAATTGATCCATGAACATCGACAAAGCCAACGCGGCACTGGACTCCGTCTATACGGCAGATACGCCGAAAGCGCTGGCGGAGGCCTATGCCGCATGGGCTGCGACCTATGACAGCGAAACCGCCTCGCTCGGCTATCTCCTGCCGTTCCTGATCGCCGCCTGGGTGGCGCGCCATGTGCCATCAGGCGAGGGGCCGCTGCTCGACGCCGGCTGCGGCACCGGTCTGTCGGGACCGTCGCTCAAGGCGCTCGGCTATCGGGACATCGCCGGGCTCGACCTGTCGGAGGACATGCTGAAAATCGCCGGCAGCCGCCAGGCCTACAGCGAGCTGAAGCAGGCGATGCTTGGCGGTCCGCTGCCTTGGCCGGACGGCTATTTCCGCGCCTTCTTCTCGACCGGCGTGTTCACCATCAGCCACGCGCCGGCGTCCGGCCTGTATGAACTGGTGCGCATCACGAAAAAGGGTGGCCACGCCATCTTCACCGTTCGCGACCAGGTGTTCGAGAGCGGCGGTTTTCGTGATGTCTTTGCCGAACTGGAGCACAACGAAAAATGGCGGCCGATCGAGGAAAGCCCGTGGTTCCGCTGCTATGCGAATGCCGAGCCCGAGGCGCTGGTGAAGACCTTCGTGTTCGAGGTGGTTTGAGCACCGGTTTGCAGGACCTGGGTTCTGCGAGGGCAGCCGCGATTGCCGAAAACCCAAAACATTGGTATGAGCCACGCCATGGAACAGCTTTTTGGCGATCCGGCCTACAAGGGCTTCGTGCTGCAGGACAGAAAACGCCTGCCGTCGCGATTCTCGGCGCGCGTTTCCGGCGCTCTGACCAGCCGACTTCGCTAGGCCGTGTTCGCCGGCTAGCCGGCGCTTGTCCTTTCCCATTTTCATATCGACGGATTTACGCACATGAGCGCACCTCGCACCCTCTACGACAAGATATTCGACGACCATGTCGTCGATCGCCAGGACGACGGCACCTGCCTGCTCTACATCGACCGTCATCTCGTCCATGAAGTGACCAGCCCGCAAGCCTTCGAAGGCCTGCGCATGACCGGCAGAAAGGTCCGGCATCCGGAAAAGACGCTGGCCGTGGTCGATCACAATGTGTCGACTTCGCCGGAGCGCAAGTTCGGCATCAAGAATGAGGAAAGCCGCATCCAGGTCGAGGCGCTGGCCAAGAACGCCAAGGATTTTGGCGTCGAATATTATTCCGAGAAGGATATCCGCCAGGGCATCGTCCATATCATCGGTCCCGAGCAGGGCTTCACGCTGCCCGGCATGACCATCGTCTGCGGCGACAGCCACACCTCGACGCATGGCGCTTTCGGCGCATTGGCGCACGGCATCGGCACCTCGGAAGTCGAGCATGTGCTGGCCACGCAGACGCTGATCCAGCGCAAGGCCAAGAACATGCTGGTGCGCGTCGACGGCGTATTGCCGGAGGGCGTCACCGCCAAGGACATCATATTGGCGATCATCGGCGAGATCGGCACTGCCGGCGGCACCGGCTATGTCATCGAATATGCCGGCGAGGCGATCCGCGCGCTGTCCATGGAAGGCCGCATGACCATCTGCAATATGTCGATCGAGGGCGGCGCCCGGGCCGGTCTGATCGCGCCTGACGAGACGACCTTTGCCTATGTCAAGGACAAGCCGCGCGCGCCGAAGGGCGAGGCGTGGGATGCCGCGCTCGCCTACTGGAAGACGCTGCAGTCCGACGAACGCGCGCATTTCGACAAGGTGGTCGTGCTCGACGCGGCGAAATTGCCGCCGATCGTGTCCTGGGGCTCCTCGCCGGAGGATGTCGTCTCGGTCCAGGGCATCGTGCCGAACCCCGACGATATCACTGATGAGAACAAGCGCACCTCCAAGCAGCGCGCGCTCGACTATATGGGCCTGACGCCGGGCACCAGGATCACCGATATCGCGCTCGACCGCGTCTTCATCGGCTCCTGCACCAACGGCCGCATCGAGGATCTACGCGCCGCCGCCAAGGTGATCGAGGGCAAGACGGTCAATCCGCGGGTCAATGCGATGATCGTGCCGGGCTCCGGTCTGGTCAAGGAGCAGGCGGAGGCCGAGGGTCTCGACAAGATCTTTGTCGCCGCCGGCTTCGACTGGCGTGAGCCGGGCTGCTCGATGTGCCTTGCCATGAATGACGATCGGCTAAAGCCGCATGAGCGCTGCGCCTCGACCTCGAACCGCAATTTCGAGGGCCGTCAGGGCTTCAAGGGCCGCACCCATC
Source organism: Mesorhizobium sp. f-mel (assembly GCF_053850215.1). Classification (NCBI taxonomy): domain Bacteria; kingdom Pseudomonadati; phylum Pseudomonadota; class Alphaproteobacteria; order Hyphomicrobiales; family Phyllobacteriaceae; genus Mesorhizobium; species Mesorhizobium sp. f-mel. Next base: position 107,346 of record NZ_JBSPTO010000008.1, on the reverse strand, counting down.
TGGTGTCGCCGGCCATGGCGGCGGCAGCGGCGATCGCCGGCCATTTCGTCGACATCCGCGAGTGGAAATAACTCAGGCTGCAACTGTCCGCATATGAGTGCATACCAGAGCCCGAACCGCGATACGGTTCGGGCTCTTTTCACGCCGGGCGCCTGACGAGTTCATGGAATTGCTCACGCCGGCCGGGTTGCTCTGCGGCGACCACCAACGCCAGTTGGCGTTCGTCGAACAGCTTGAACCACTCGTCCCATTCAACCAGTTCGTAGCCGCCCGCGTTGGTCGGGCGTTCGGCCTGATCCTGGTCCTGATAGGCGTGCTGGCCGAAGACCAGCCTCAGCAGGGCTTGGGTCCCTGCTTCGGGCGACACGTCGACGATTGCCGGAAATCCAGCGCGCGCCGCGGCCCATGAACGAATTGCGTCGTGGTCGGTCAGCATGATCGTATCGGCCATGAAAGCGTCTCCTCTTGGCTGCTGCCGGAAAACGCCGGCCGCGGTTTCAAGTTCCGTACAGCAGCTTCATCGGCGACCTTGCGCATATTCGACTTTGCTTAACCGCTTGTTCGGGCTTCCGCTCTAACGTCTTGCCTGACGGAAGCGTGGGGGTCACGGTCCCTTGGACACCGGTCTGCTGATAGGGTTGCTCAACCCGACGATCGCGCTTGCGCTCGGCACGGTGTTTCTCGTGCTGTGGTTCTATCAGCGTCACCGTCCCTATCTGGCCGTGCTCGCCGCCAGCTACTGGCTTTCGGCGGCCGGTTTCCTGTTGCAGTATTTCACGCTGCCCATCGGCATGGCGCCGACCAAGCTACTCTCCAACCTCTGCTTCACCATCGCCGCCTGTGGTCTCGCTGGCGCGATCGTGACGCGTTATGGACGGCGCGTGCCCTTTGTCGCGATCGGCGTCCTGGCGAGCGGCGGCCTGGCCGCTTTTTGCTGGTTCATGTTCTTCCAGCCGGATCTCACCTGGCGAATCCTGGTGATGAATTTCGCTTTCGGCGGCCTCAGTCTGGTTGTCGCCGCCGAACTGCGCGTAGTGCGCGACAAGGGCCCGACGGAAATGATCCTGTTCGTGCTGTCGCTGCTTTCCGGGTTGAACTTCTTCGTGCGCACCCTCGTAATCGTCATCGCGCATGGACCTTACCAAAGCTATGACGGGTTCTATGCCTCGTCCTACTGGACAACGGCGCTGCTGTCGCATGCGCTGCTGTCTTTGCTCATCGCGCTTTGCCTGTTTTGCGCGGCTGCACTCGACGTGATGAAAGCGCTGAAGGCCGAGGCGTACACCGACCCGCTGTCGGGCCTGCTCAACCGCCGCGGTTTCGAGGAGCGCGCCACGCTGCTCCTGCAGCACTGCTTCACCGCCAAACTGCCGGTCGCGCTGGTGCTCGCCGACCTCGATCATTTCAAGGCGCTCAACGATCTGCACGGGCATGCCGCGGGCGATCGCGTGATCGCCGACTTCGCCGCCAAGCTTCTATCGGCTGCCGGCACCAGCGGCGTCGCCGGCCGCATCGGTGGCGAGGAGTTCGCCGTGCTTTTGCCGCTGAGCGACCTTGGCGCGGCAAGGCTGTTTGCCGAAGCAATTCGCACGCTCTATTCGGCGGGCAGCATCGACGGGCTTCCGCACGGTACAAGAGTGACGGCGAGCTTCGGCGTGGCGGCCCGCACCGACGAGGAAGGGCTGGAGCTGCTGATGCGCCGCGCCGACGAGGCGCTTTACAAAGCCAAGAGGAACGGCCGCGACAGCGTGCAGCTATCCCATGAACGGTCGGAAAAGGTGCTCGTTGTGGAACCGCTCAAAGCCGCTGATCATCCCGCTCTAGGCCGACGTTAACGTCTTTTTCGCCCGTTCATGATTTGCTGGCGCAGGGAGTGCGAAAAACCACATGGGCGGCGGCGCAGAGTTCATCCTTGCAATCAACTTGCTCGTCGCCGGCCTGTTGGCGGCTGCCTTTATGACCATCTCGTTCAACGATGTGGCGCGCGCGCCGGCGCGCTGGCTGGTCTTCGGTTATCTGCTCGGGATGGCCTATTTCGCCATCGAGTTCAGCATTCCGATCTTCGAAAATGCGCGACCGGCAGTCGTCGCGGGTTTCGCCGTTTTCCTGGGCGCCACCATCGCCTTCAATGGCGGGCTTGCCCATAAATACGGCGTGGCGCCGCGCTGGGCGCCGATGCTCGTCTTCCTGTTTGCGGCCACCGTGGCCGTGTATTTTGTGCAGGACCTGCCGCGCCAGTCGTTTGCCCGCATGATGGCCTACCAGCTTCCCTATGCGGCCATGCAGTTCGTCGGCGTCGGCATCGTCTGGTCGTCCAGGCAAAGACGCGACTGGCTCGATCATGCGTTGATGGCCGTTCTGACGGCCAGCGCCCTGCAATTCGTGAGCAAGCCGTTCATCGCCCATGCAATGGGCGGCTGGGGTGTCAATCCGCAGGCCTATCTGCAGAGCAACTACGCTCTGGTGTCGCAATCGCTCGGCACGGTGTTCGGCCTGACAATCGCGCTTCTCATTCTGGTCATCCTGGTCCGCGACGTGCTCGCCGAGGCGACGTCGAAGTCGGAGACGGACACGCTATCGAGGTTGCTCAACCGCGGCGGCTTCGAACGTCATGCCGAGCTGGCGATGCGTGACGCCGTGCGCAAGGGTATTCCGGTCGCCCTGGTCATCGCCGACCTCGATCATTTCAAGAGCATCAACGACAGTTTCGGCCACGCGTCCGGCGACCGGGTCATCGAAGCCTTTGCCGGCTTCCTGCGTGATGCGGCCGCCGATCATCACGTCGCCGGTCGCATCGGTGGTGAGGAATTCGCCATCATCCTACCGGGAACCAACCTCGCCGCCGCGCGGCTCTTCGCCGAAGGGACGCGCAGCGCTTTCGGGGCCTTGCCGATCGACTGTCTGCCGGCGGACCATCGTTGCACCGCCAGCTTCGGCGTTGCCGAGCTTCACCCGGCCGAAGGGTTTTCCGACCTGCTGCGGCGCGCCGACGAAGCGCTCTATCAGGCGAAGGGCAGCGGACGCGATTGCGTGCGCATCTCGATAGGATCAATCGCCGCCCGGCAGACGGCTGTTGCCAACGCCGGGCCGAAGATCAGCGGCAGGGGCTGAGTTCGGGCATCTCGCCGTCGGAAAGCCCGTACATATAACTGCGGCCCTTCACAAAAACCGGCGGCCTGTAGCAGTCGCGGCTGCTGACGTCATCCGCGTCGTTTTCATAGATTTTGGGCTGGCCGGCGCCGGTGTAGTCCGACAGTTCCTTGGCCAGGCTGCCCTCGCCAACGAGGATGCGCTTGTAGCCGGCGGCGCTTTCGATGACGAGATTGCCAAAGGAATCGGCGTAGACGCGGTCGCGCGTCCCGGCGAGTGCCGGTGCTGCGAGGCCGATGGCCACCGCCACCAGGATGAGCGCCGTAAGGCGCGATCTGCCTGAATTCGAATGCATGGCGTCCCCCATTTGTCAGAGGCGAGTCTTCCTCGAATCATAAATTAACCTTTTATTAACCTTTGTTAAGAGGCCAGGCCTGCTGGCAGCCAGATCTCGGCAAACATGGTTAATATCCGGCGCCTTGGAAGGCTGCGGCCATCTTTCGGCCATGCTTGCCCGCACCATCGCGGCCGGCGCGGGTGATCTTGGCCACGCATCGCGGCTGGATTGACGCGTAGGGAGGCAGCAGCATATGGCGTTAAGCCGGACGTTTCGGGTGACGCTTGTCCATGTTCCATTGCTGATCACCGTTGCCTGCGTCTCGCAGACCAATGCGCCGGCCACCGCGACCGATTCACCACAGCCGCGCACCGCCACCTACAGTTGCGCTGATGGCACAAGGATCACCATCGAAAACCTCGGCACATCGGTGCGCGTGCTTGGCCCGGACGGCGCCAGCGAGGACCTGCCGGCCTCGCCCGCCAATCAAAGCAGCCGCTTCGGCGCGGCGCATGACGCAATCGTGATCGACGGACGCGACGCGCTGGTGATGAAGGGCGGGAAGACGCCGCTGACCTGCACCCGCTGACCGGGTGTGTCGATATTCAGGTGATGCCGGCCTGCAAATGGTGGATCCCTGCGCTTCCCTACAGCGCTGCCTCTTAGGCGCGCAAAGGACGCTGTAGAACTTTGATTTTGCGCATGACCCTTCCGAAACGAATTCGATTTCGGGATCATGCGCGGGCTCACGTACCGAAATGTACGCTCCGCTCCGGTTCTCGGCATCCACCATTTTCGGCGCGGCCTGACCTGAATCTCAACACACCCTGGACTGCTTGGTCGGGCAGATATGCCGCACTGCAGCGAACATTGCGCCGGCTTTGGCTCGCGCCCTAATCGATTGAAGCGAAACACCGCCCTTTTGTCAGACTAAATTACGTTTTCGAAACGATTTTCCGGCTTTGACGCGGTGCAAAAAGCGCATTAGAAACCGGCTGTCCGAAGTCGCAACCGGAAGCGGTAACGCCGCATTTCCCCTGGGGCTCCAGAGACGCCGAACTGGGGGAGCCATGAGCAAATCACCAGCCACCCGCGAATTTGCCAGACGTGAACGGCCGCTTTCGCCGCATCTGACCGTCTATAGACCGCCGATCACGATGACGATGTCGATCATCCATCGCATCACCGGTGGGGCGCTTTATTTCGGCACGCTGCTGGTCGCGCTGTGGCTGATGGCGGCGGCGAGCTCGCAATCCACCTTCGATGCCGTCAACTGGGCCTTCGGCTCGTGGCTGGGACGGCTGGTGCTGTTCTTCTATACCTGGGCGCTGATGCACCACATGCTGGGCGGCGTGCGCCATCTGATCTGGGATACCGGGGCCGGTCTTGAAAAGGACACGGCCTCCAGGATCGCCTGGGCGACGCTGGCCGGCTCGATCGTGCTGACGCTGCTGATCTGGATCGCCGGCTACGTGGCACGGGGAGCCTGATCGTGAGCCACCGCAACACCGACATGCGCACGCCGCTGGCGAAGGTCCGCGGCCTCGGCTCCGCCCGCGAGGGCACGGAGCATTTCTGGCGCCAGCGCCTGACGGCGATCGCCAACATCCCGCTGATCCTGTTCTTCGTCGGCTTCCTGATCGCGTTGAACGGCGCCGGCTATGCGGAAGTGCGCGCCGCACTTGCCAACCCGTTCGTTGCGCTGGTCCTGGCCCTGGTGCTCTTGTCCGGGCTCTACCATATGCGCCTCGGCATGCAGGCGATCATCGAGGACTATGTGCATGGCGAGGGCATGAGGCTGGCGCTGCTCGCACTCAACACATTCTTTCCCGTGGTGGTCGGCGTCGCCTCGATCTTCGCCCTGCTCAAACTGGCATTTGGAGGCTGAAAATTTTGGCCAAGGACGCGAAAAACGCCAACACGGCGTCCGCCTATAGCTACGTCGACCACAAGTTCGACGTGGTGGTCGTCGGCGCCGGCGGCGCCGGCCTGCGCGCCACGCTCGGCATGGCCGAACAGGGACTGCGCACCGCCTGCATCACCAAGGTTTTCCCGACGCGGTCGCATACGGTCGCCGCTCAAGGCGGCATCGCCGCCTCGCTGTCCAATATGGGCCCCGATTCCTGGCAGTGGCACATGTACGACACCGTCAAGGGGTCGGACTGGCTCGGCGATGTCGACGCCATGGAATATCTGGTGCGCGAAGCACCTGCCGCCGTCTACGAGCTTGAGCATTACGGCGTGCCGTTCTCGCGCACCGAAGAAGGCAAGATCTACCAGCGGCCGTTCGGCGGCCACATGATGAATTTCGGCGACGGCCCGCCGGTGCAGCGCACCTGTGCGGCGGCCGACCGCACCGGCCACGCCATCCTGCATACGCTCTACGGCCAGTCGCTGAAGAACAACGCCCAGTTCTTCATCGAGTATTTCGCGCTCGACCTGATCATGGAGCCGGACGGCACCTGCACCGGCGTCGTAGCCTGGAACCTCGACGACGGCACCATCCACCGCTTCTCGGCAAAAATGGTGGTGCTGGCGACAGGCGGTTATGGCCGCGCCTATTTCTCGGCGACCTCGGCGCACACCTGCACCGGCGACGGCGGCGGCATGGCAGCGCGGGCCGGGCTGCCGCTGCAGGACATGGAGTTCGTGCAGTTCCACCCGACCGGCATCTACGGCGCCGGCTGCCTGATCACCGAGGGCGCGCGCGGCGAGGGCGGCTATCTCGTCAACTCCGAAGGCGAGCGCTTCATGGAGCGCTACGCGCCGTCGGCCAAGGACCTTGCCTCGCGCGACGTGGTCTCGCGCTGCATGACACTGGAGATTCGCGAGGGACGCGGCGTCGGCAAGAACAAGGACCATATTTTTCTCCACCTCGACCACCTCGATCCGGCCGTTTTGCACGAGAGACTTCCGGGGATTTCGGAATCGGCAAAAATCTTTGCCGGCGTCGACCTGACCAAGGAGCCGATCCCGGTGCTGCCGACGGTCCACTACAATATGGGCGGCGTGCCGACCAATTACTGGGGCGAGGTGCTCAACCCCACCGCCTTGAACCCGGACCAGGTGTCGCCAGGGCTGATGGCGGTCGGCGAGGCTGGCTGCGCCTCGGTGCATGGCGCCAACCGGCTGGGCTCCAACTCGCTGATCGATCTGGTGGTGTTCGGCCGCGCTGCGGCGATCCGGGCAGGCCAGGTGATCGACCGCAACGCCGCGATCCCGTCGCCCAACGAAGCCTCGGTCGAGAAGATCATGGACCGCTTCGACCGGCTGCGTCACGCCGACGGGTCGACGCCGACGGCGGTTTTGCGTGAAAAGATGCAGAAGGCAATGCAGGACGATGCGGCGGTGTTCCGCACGCAGGAATCGCTGGAAAGCGGCTGCAAGCGCATTTCGCAGATCTGGGCCGAGCTCAAGGACGTAAAAGTGTTCGACCGCTCGATGATCTGGAACTCCGACCTGGTCGAGACGCTTGAGCTGGAAAATCTGATGGCCAACGCCATCACCACCGTCTACGGCGCCGAGGCGCGCAAGGAGAGCCGCGGCGCGCATGCGCGGGAAGATTTTTCGGCTCGTGATGATCTGGCCTGGCGCAAGCATACGCTGGCCCGGCTCAGCGAAGACGGCGAGGTGTCGCTCAGCTATCGGCCGGTACACACCGAGCCGCTGCTCAAGGAAGCGGACGGCGGCATCAACCCGGCCAAGATCGCGCCCAAGGCGAGGGTGTATTGACGATGAGACTGCTGGCGATCTTGATACTCTCCATTGCCGTCAGCGGGTGCGCGACGTCGGCCGATACCGTCTATATCTATAGTGACGTCTACAAGCACTCAAAGGCAGTGGACGATATTCCGGTTTGGAAGGACGCCTCCAGCGCGCAGTCGTCAAACAGGTTTTGGTTCGAGAAAGGCAATGGGCCAGTTAGGTGCGTGGTAGGAGACCGGAATTTGCCAGCCCGTGCCGCGAGAAAGCAAATTATAGGGAAAGCCGTGGAAGTGCGCGTATACGGCAGTTGCACGGGATTCGTAAATTCCCTCTATGTTCACGCGGAGAAATAGGGTGGCGTCGACGACAGCGGGATATTCCGGCACGCCCCTGCCGGCTAAGCTTGGCTTCAAGGACGGGATGACGGCGGCCTTCATCGCGCTGCCGGCGGAACTGGATGATCTCGCCGATGCCGTCAATTTTGCCCAGCTCGACCGGCTGGCCGAATGGTCTGCGATCTCGGGTATTCGCCACAAATATGATGCCGTCCATGCCTTCACCCGGCAGCGCGCCGAGATCGAGGATCGCCTGAGCGATGTCGAGATGGCCGTCAAGCGCGACGGCATGGTCTGGGTCTCCTGGCCGAAGAAGGCGTCGAAAGTGCCGACCGACGTCACCGAGGACGTTATCCGCGCCGAGGCGCTGAAGCTCGATCTTGTCGACGTGAAGGTCGCAGCCGTGAACGATATCTGGTCCGGGCTGAAGCTCGTCATCCGAAAGGACCTGAGGTAATGGTCGAACTCACGCTTCCGAAAAACTCGAAGATCAAGGCCGGGAAAACCTGGCCGAAACCGGAGGGCGCGACCAATCTGCGCGAGTACCGCATCTACCGCTGGTCGCCGGACGATGACGAGAACCCGCGCATGGATACCTATTTCGTCGACATGGACGATTGCGGGCCGATGGTGCTTGACGCGCTGCTCTACATCAAGAACAAGATCGACCCGACGCTGACGCTGCGCCGCTCCTGCCGCGAGGGCATCTGCGGCTCCTGCGCCATGAATATCGACGGCTCGAACACGCTCGCCTGCACCAAGGGCTGCGACGACATTTCCGGCGCGATCAAGGTCTATCCGCTGCCGCATATGCCGGTGGTCAAGGATCTGGTGCCCGATCTCACCAATTTCTACGCCCAGCACGCCTCGATCGAGCCATGGCTGAAGACGGTGTCGCCCGAGCCGGCCAAGGAATGGCTGCAGAGCCATGAGGACCGCGAAAAGCTCGACGGGCTTTATGAATGCATATTATGCGCCTGCTGCTCGACCTCTTGTCCGAGCTATTGGTGGAACGGCGACCGCTATCTTGGCCCGGCGACGCTGCTTCAGGCCTATCGCTGGCTGATCGATTCCCGGGACGAGGCCACGGGCGAACGGCTCGACAACCTCGAAGACCCGTTCCGGCTCTATCGCTGCCACACCATCATGAACTGCGCCCAGACCTGTCCCAAGGGGCTCAATCCGGCCAAGGCGATCGCCGAGATCAAGAAGATGATGGTGGAGAGAAGGGTGTAGCTTCGGCGGCGCATGTCGCGATCCAGCTAAAAAGGATAGCCGACCTATGACCGACACCGAACTGCCCATCCTTTCTCCCGTCGAAGCGCGCGTGCTCGGTTGCCTGATCGAAAAGAAGGAACTGACGCCCGATATTTACCCGCTGACGCTCAATGCGGCACTTGCCGCCGCCAACCAGAAGACGGCGCGCGAGCCGGTGATGTCGGTCGAGCTTGTTGAGGTAAGACGAGCGCTTGGCCAGCTTGAGCACAAGGGCTTGGTCAGGCAGGTCTTTGCTTCGCGCGTCGAGCGCTACGAGCATGTCGTCGCGCAGCGCTTTTCGCTGACCTCAGCGCAGATTGCGCTGCTTGGGCTGCTGTTGCTGCGCGGTCCGCAGACCGCCTATGAATTGCTGGCGCGGAGCGAGCGCATGGCGCGGTTGCCCTCCATCGACGAGCTTCGCAGCAATCTCGACCTGTTGATCGGCCGCAAGCCGCCGCTCGTTCAGCAGATCGATCGTGGACCCGGCCAGCGTGAGGACCGCTATGTGCATCTCTTGAGCGGGCCGGTGCAGACGCCGGTGGTGGCTGCACCGCCCCTGCAATCACCTTCGCCGGCCTCGGATCTCGAAGCACGCGTGCAAGCTCTCGAGGAAGAGGTCGGACAGCTGCGCGCACGCATCAACGCGCTGACCGGCGAGGGACAGTAGCGCCCCGCCGGTCCAGTGCGCTGCCGGTTCGCGAGGTTCGGCCGCTCAGCGGAGCTTGGCGTCGAGTGACACTTTTATCGCGCCGAGCGCCTTCGAGACCGGACACCCGGCCTTGGCCTGTTCAGCCAGCTCCTGGAATTTCGCGGCATCGATGCCTGGCACTTTGCCGACCAGTGTGAGCGCGCTGCCGGTGATGCCGGTGCCCGGAATCAGCGTCACCACGGCCTTGGCGTCGAGTTCGGTGGCGGGGGTGCCGTTCTCGGCCAGGACATGCGAAAGCTGCATGGCAAAGCAACCGGCATGCGCCGCTGCGATCAGTTCCTCCGGATTGGTGCCGGATTTGCCGCTCTCGTCCTCGAAGCGCATCTTGAACGAGTAAGGCGTGCCTTTCAGGGTCCCGCTCTGCGTGTCGAGCGTGCCCTTGCCCTCTTTCAGATTGCCTTTCCAGACGGCGTTTGCGGTGCGGTCCATGAATTCCTCCTTGATGCGGTGGCTCAGCCGTGATCGGCGTCTGATCGACTATAGCGCGCGCGGGCGCGAAGGCCACCCGTGCTTTCGCGCCAATGGCGAAGCAAAAAAATCCGCGTGCAAAATGTCGACTTCCATCTGCCTCGGCCGTCCTGCGGGCGGCCACGGGTTTCGTGGCCGGATGGAGGATCACATGAATGATTTGTTTTCTGCCCACTGGAGAGACACCGGCCGAAAGGCGGCTGAACAAGAAGCCGACTGGTTGCATCGGTCACCTTCCGGTTTCGGTCGACTGCTTGCGGCGGTCGCCATCATCGGGATTGCGGTTTCGCTTATCGATCATGCGGCGGTCAAAAGCCCGGCTGGGACCTCGGCTGCCAACGGTTCGTCCCAACAAGGAAGATGAGAGATGAAATATGTTTGCCTGGTCTACGGTGAGGAAAAGGAGCTTTATGCAATGAGCCCGGAGAGGTTGGCCAAGCTCGACGCCGACTCGCTGGCTTATGACAAATCGGTGGAGCAAAGCGGCCGGCTGATCATCGCGCAGGCGCTGCAATCGGTGAAGACCGCGAAAAGCGTGCGCCGGCGCAAGGGCAGGCGGCTGGTCACCGACGGCCCTTTCGCCGAGACCAAGGAGCAATTGCTCGGCTTCGTCATGATCGAGGCCGGGGATATCGACGAGGCGATGGAGATTGCCGGCGGCATCCCTCTGGCCGAAATCGGCACGATCGAGGTCAGGGCGATCTACAACGTGCCGGGGTCCTAGAGATTATTCTGTTTTGCGTCCGGCTGAATCAGTGTTTCTTCTGCGGGCGCAACTTTTGCGTGTTGAAGCGAGGCTGCACTTCTCCTATCGTCGCTGCGGTTTGGGGATCACGGGCATGCATATACTGATTGCTGCAATTGGGCTGTTGGGAGCGGCGGCGTTCTGGTGGTATCGGATGAAGGCCATGAACGATGCGGCGCGCGAGGTCGCGGACGTCGTCGGCCGTGTGCAAGGGAACATTCGCCGCAAGAGACTGCGCAAGCAGGCGGCGCTCTCACCGCTGACGGCGATCGACGATCCGGTCGTGGCGGCCGCGACGCTGATCACCGCCATCGTTTCCGAGAACGGCCCTGTCCTGCCGCAGCGCGAAGCCGCGATTCGGTTGGTGATTTCCGAAATTGCAGACGAGAAGAAGACGGATGAGGCCGTGGTCTACGCCAAATGGGCGGCGTCACAGATTGACGATGCCACTGTTGTCATCGACAAGCTGGCGCCGTTCCTGCGCGAACGTCTGGATGTGACTGAGCGAAACGATTTGCTGCAGATGGTGAACCGCGCGGCGCAGGCTGGCGAGCAACCTCTGAAGATATCCGACCAGCGGATACTGCGGCTGCGGCAGAAGCTGGGCTTCGAGGTCAATTGAACGAAATTGCCTGGCGCTCAATATTGGTTTGCTGCCCTTCCGGGCTCAGATCGCCTCGCCCTTGAGCAGCTTCGGCGTGTCGCCGGACAGACCGGACGCCTGGCGGATGAAGAAATCCTTCAGCCGCGGCATGCGTTCGACCAGGCCTAGGCCGATGTCGCGGACGGCGCGCAACGGGCTGATGTCGTTGGAAAACAGCCGGTTCAGGACATCGGTGGTGATGCCCATCTGCAGCGTGTCGAAACGCCGCCACTGCTGATAGCGTTCGAGCACGTCGAGCGCACCGATATCCTGGCCGAGCCGGTCGGCCTCGACCACCACTTCAGCCAGTGCCGCCACATCCTTGAAGCCGAGATTGAGGCCCTGGCCGGCGATCGGGTGGATGCCGTGGGCGGCGTCGCCGGCGAGCGCAATGCGCGGCGCGACGAAGGCGCGGGCAAGCGTCAGGCCGAGCGGCCAGGCGCGCGGCTTGTCGGCGACGCGGATTTCGCCGAGCTTCAGGCCAAACCGCTGTTCGAGCTCGTGCTCGAAGACGAGGTCGTCGCCGTCGACCAGTTTTTCGGCATCTTCCGACCGCTCGACCCAGACGATCGACGAGCGGTTGGTCCCGTCCTTGTCCGGCTTGAGCGGCAGCGTGGCAAAGGGGCCGGCTGGCAGAAAATGCTCTTCGGCGCGGCCATTGTGCGGCCGTTCATGCGCCACGGTGCAGACGATGCCGGACTGGCCGTACTGCCATTTCACCGTCCTGATGCCGGCCATGTCGCGCAGCTTCGAGTTCACGCCGTCGGCGGCGACCAGCAGCCGCGCCTTCAGCGTCGCGCCGTCGACAAGATGCACGGTGATGCCGGCGCCGTTCACGTCGAAGGCACTGACGGCGACGCCTTCGATGATGTCGATGCCTAGTTTTTCAGCGCGCCGGCGCAAGGCGCCGTTCAAATCCCGGTTGGCGACCATATGCGCAAAGGCTTCGCCGGGCGCGACCTCGCCATCGAAGGTCAGAAACACCGGGCGCACCGGATCGGAAGCGCGCGAATCGGTGACGATCATTTCGGTGATCGCCTGCGCTTCGGGCGCGATTTCGGCCCAGACGCCGAGCTGGTCGAGCATGCGGCAAGCGGCAGCGGCGATGGCCGAGGCGCGGCCGTCCTTTTGCCAGACGCCGGCGGGCGCGGCGTCGACGACAGCGACCGCCAGGCTCGGTCGCGCCTGTTTCAGCGATACTGCGGCGGCAAGCCCGACATAGCCGGCGCCGGCGACCAGAATGTCGAGCGCGGTTCGGTTTTTTCCATCCTCCTTGCGATCCACCATGGCAAATTCCTTTCCGGCCAAATTCCCTTCCGGCCTTGACTGCCCGCCATTCCTGTCGGAAACCGCCATAACACTTTGCGGTGAGGGCGCGAAACATGACGGCGGCCATGGACGAGCTTCTCGGCATTCTCGACCTCGAGCAGCTGGAACACAACCTGTACCGTGGTCGCAGCCCCAAACTTGACTGGCAGCGCGTCTTCGGCGGCCAGACCATTGCCCAGGCGCTGGTCGCCGCCCAGCGAACGGTGGAGCCCGAACGCCACGTACATTCGCTGCACGGCTATTTCATGCGGCCCGGCGACACCAAGGTGCCGATCATCTACCAGGTCGACCGCATCCGCGACGGCGGCTCCTTCACCACGCGCCGTGTCGTGGCTGTCCAGCACGGCCAGGCGATCTTTTCGCTGGAAGCCTCGTTCCAGCAGGATGAGGCCGGGCTCGAGCATCAGGTGCCGATGCCGCAGGACGTGCCGGCGCCCGACACATTGCTGTCGCAGCGCGAACTGATTGGCAAGTTCGGCGAGGCCGTGCCCGACGGCATCAGGCGCTACTGGGAGCGTGACCGGCCGATCGAGATGAAACCGGTGATGCTTGAGCATTACACCAGCCGGGAAAAGCTGGAGCCGAAGCAGAACATCTGGATCCGCACGACCGGCCCGGTTCCGGCCGATCGCGCCACGCAGGCGGCAGTGCTTGCCTATCTCTCCGACATGACGCTGCTCGATACCTCGACCTTTGCGCATGGCCGCGCCATTTTCGATAGCGACATCCAGGCGGCGAGCCTCGATCACGCCATGTGGTTCCACCGCAGCCATCCGCTCGACGACTGGATGCTCTACACGCAGGACAGCCCGTCGACGCAAGGGTCGCGGGGGTTCACTCGCGGGTCGCTGTTTGCCCGCGACGGCACGTTGATCGCCTCGGTTGCTCAGGAGGGCCTGATCAGGCTGAAGCGGCCGCCCGCCGAATAGGCATTTTTGCAAAATTGCCTATTTTTTAATCAACTGCGTTGTCGCGACTATGCACAGTCAGCCGACAAACCTTTCCCAATCCCTTATTTAACAACAGGTTAACACCCTGCTTCGGCAACTGGCACGGAGCTTGAATCCTAGCGGGCACTCTCCGGCTCTTTGGGGATCGGCGACGTCGTACAAACGCGGGGGACCGCAACAGCAAAGGGTGAAACCTTATGAAAATCGTGATGGCAATCATCAAGCCGTTCAAGCTCGACGAGGTGCGCGAAGCGCTCACCGCAGTCGGCATCCAGGGCCTGACCGTCACCGAAGTCAAAGGCTACGGGCGTCAGAAGGGACACACGGAAATCTATCGCGGGGCGGAATACGCGGTCAGCTTCCTGCCGAAGATCAAGATCGAAGTCGCGGTCGGCCTGGACATGGTCGACAAGGCCGTCGAAGCCATCACCGCGGCGGCCAAGACCGGTCAGATCGGCGACGGCAAGATCTTCGTTTTCGGCATCGACCAGGCGGTGCGCATTCGCACCGGCGAAACAGACACCGACGCGCTTTGAGCTGCGGACACGTATTCCAATGGAGAGTTCAATGAATATTCCTTCTACTTTGAAGTCGGCGGCGCGCACCGCGCTGCTGGGCTCGCTCGCTATCGTAGCACTGGGCACGGTCGCCGCATTCGCGCAGGAAGCGGCTCCGGCCGCACCGGCAGCGCCAGCGGCGCCGGCCTTCACCGTCGACAAGGGCGACACGACCTGGATGATGATTTCCACCATCCTGGTGCTGTTGATGACCATTCCCGGCCTTGCGCTTTTCTACGGCGGCCTGGTTCGCGCCAAAAATATGCTGTCGGTGCTGATGCAGGTCTTCACCATCACCAGCGTGGTCATGATCGTCTGGGTTCTCTACGGCTACAGCCTTGCCTTCACCCCCGGCAATGCCTTCGTCGGCGGCCTTTCCAAGATGTTTCTTGCCGGTGTCGACGTGACGACGGTGTCGGAAACCTTCACCAAGGGCGTCGCCATTCCTGAGCTGGTGTTCGTCATCTTCCAGATGAGCTTCGCCTGCATCACGCCCGCCCTGATCGTCGGCGCCTTCGCCGAACGCGTTAAGTTCTCCGCCGTGATCCTTTTCACCATCCTGTGGGTCACATTCGTCTACTTCCCGATCGCGCATATGGTCTGGTTCTGGGGTGGCCCGAGCGCTTACAGCGACCCGTCGGGGCTCATCTTCGGCTTCGGCGCCATCGACTTCGCCGGCGGCACGGTCGTTCACATCAATGCGGGCATCGCCGGCCTTGTCGGCGCGCTGATGATCGGCAAGCGGATCGGCTACAACAAGGACATTATGGCGCCGCACTCGATGACGCTGACCATGGTCGGCGCTTCGCTACTGTGGGTCGGCTGGTTCGGCTTCAACGCCGGTTCGAACCTCGAAGCCAACGCCTACGCGGTGCTGGCCATGGTCAACACCTTCGTCGCCACGGCGGCGGCGGCAGTGACCTGGATCGTGCTCGAAACGCTGCTGCGCGGCAAAGCGTCGATGCTTGGCGCGGTTTCGGGCGCGGTTACCGGCCTTGTCGCCGTCACACCCGCTGCCGGCTTTGCCGGTCCGATGGGCGCCATCGTGCTCGGCATCGTCGCCACCTGCGTCTGCTACTTCTTCGTCTCGGTCGTGAAGAACAAGTTCGGCTACGACGACAGCCTCGATGTCTTCGGCATCCACTGCGTCGGCGGCATCATCGGCGCGCTCGGCACCGGCATCCTGGTCAACCCCGCCCTCGGCGGCGCTGGCATCGTCGATTATTCGACAGCCGACTTCGCCGCCGGCTATGCCGGCACGGCGACCCAGCTGTGGTCGCAGTTCAAGGGTGTCCTGGTAACCGTCCTGTGGTCGGGCATCGGCAGCGCCATCCTCTACAAGATCGTCGATATGATCGTAGGCTTGCGTCCAACAGCCGATGCAGAGCGTGAAGGGCTCGACCTCACCGCGCATGGCGAAGCGGCCTATCACCCGTAAGCCTTGCACTCGTAAGTCTTGTCTGGGCGGCCTCGGCCGCCCTGCATCCTCCCATCCCGTCGTGACGCTCCTGCAAGGGCTCACGCATTGAGGCCCGGACCCGTTCCGGGCCTCTTTTTTGCGCGCAGATGGCCAGGCCAGATACTAGCCGCAAGATACTTCCCCCAACCCCTTATAGTTAATGCTGCCTTAACCTTCCCGCCGATAGTCTGGAACCCGAATCTGCCGAGCTGCGCGCACGCTATCGGCCAGGCAACGACAGACGGGGAAGAGCATGCGTTCAGGGGCTTCAGCACCGCTCGCGCTGGCCGATACGGGGTACGGCATTCGGGCGTTCGCGCGGCGTCAGGTCGGCCGGCTGGTCGGTGCCGGCCTGTTTGCGCTGGTCGCCTTCGGTATCGCCAGCCTCGCCACCTGGAACGTCGCCGACCCAAGCTTCTCCCACGCCACCGATAATATCGTCAGCAACGCCATGGGCTATGTGGGCGCTGTCTTCTCCGACCTTGCCATGCAGTTCTTCGGCCTTGCTGCCGTCGCGGCGCTGGTGCCGGCGGTGGTCTGGGGATTTCTGCTGTTTTCGGCGCGCGGCGTCGACAGGCTGCCGAAGCGCGGGCTCGCCTGGTTTGGCTACGCGGTGCTTGCCGCGGCCATCGCCGGCTGCGTGGTGCCCCCCAAGACCTGGCCGCTGCCGACCGGTCTCGGCGGCGTGTTCGGCGACATGGTGCTCAAGATTCCCGGCTTCGTCGTCGGCGGCTACCCGACCGGTCTCATCGCCAGCGTGCTCGCCGTGCTTCTCGCCGCGCCGGCACTGTGGCTGTTTGCCTACGGCTCGGCGCTGATTGCACGCCAGAACGGTTTCGCGGTCCTGGAGCAACCGGCTGCGCCCGATCCCCGGGACCAGGACGACCTGCTTTTCGACAATGACGAGGACGAGGGCGACGAGGGCATTCTGGCGCTTGGCGCGATCACGCACTGGTGGCTGTCGTTGCGCGCCTATCTCCGCCGCCGTGCCGCGCGCCGCCGGGAGCACGATGACTTCGAACCAGAGATGGAACCGCGCGCCAGCGCCTGGCGGCGCGCTGCCGAGCGGGTCGAATCGGCCGAATTTGCCGAATCGCGGATGAGTGCCGATGGCCGGGCCCGCGTCGAGCCGGAATTCTTCGCCGCCATGGTCAACGACCGCAGCGCCTCGCTCGATCCCGACGACGCCGATGTTTTTGACGATGACGACGACATGGATTTTGCGCCGGAGCCCGTGGGCCAGCGCAGCACTGCGCCCAATGCGAAGGTGCAGCCGTTCCGCTCCGACGCGGCCACCCGCGTCGCGGCGCCGGCGCCCCGGCCCGTTCCGGGCGCCCGTGTCCAGCGCGAAGCCCAGACCTCGCTGATCGGCTCCGAACAATTCGAAATGCCGTCACTGCATTTCCTGTCCGAGCCGAAGAATGTCGTGCGCGATGCCAGCCTGTCCAAGGACGCGCTGGAGCAGAATGCCCGCCTGCTCGAGGGCGTGCTGGAGGATTTCGGCGTCAAGGGCGAGATCATCCATGTCCGCCCGGGCCCCGTCGTCACGCTTTATGAGCTGGAGCCGGCGCCCGGCATCAAATCGTCGCGGGTCATCGGCCTGTCCGACGACATCGCCCGCTCGATGAGCGCGATCGCCTGCCGCGTCGCCGTGGTGCCGGGCCGCAACGCCATCGGCATTGAGCTGCCGAACGCCAAGCGCGAGACCGTCTATCTCAGGGAAATCATGGCCAGCCGCGATTTCGAGACCACCAAGGCCAAGCTGGCGCTGGCGCTCGGCAAGACCATCAATGGCGAGGCGGTCATCGTCGACATCGCCAAGATGCCGCACGTGCTGGTCGCCGGCACCACCGGTTCGGGCAAGTCGGTCGCCATCAACACTATGATCCTGTCACTGCTCTACCGGCTGACGCCGCAGGACTGCCGGCTAATCATGATCGACCCGAAAATGCTGGAGCTCTCTGTCTATGACGGCATCCCGCATCTTTTGACGCCTGTTGTCACCGATCCGAAGAAGGCGGTGGTGGCGCTGAAATGGACCGTGCGCGAGATGGAGGACCGCTACCGCAAAATGTCAAAGGTCGGCGTCCGCAACATCGACGGTTTCAACGCGCGGGTGCAGCAGGCGGAGAAGAAAGGCGAGAAAATCTCGCGCACCGTGCAGACCGGCTTCGACCGCCAGACCGGCGAAGCGATCTACGAGACCGAAAACCTCGATCTCGAGCCGATGCCCTACATCGTCGTCATCATCGACGAGATGGCCGATTTGATGATGGTCGCTGGCAAGGACATCGAAGGCGCGGTGCAGCGCCTTGCGCAGATGGCGCGCGCCGCCGGCATCCACGTCATCATGGCGACGCAGCGGCCGTCGGTCGACGTCATCACTGGCACGATCAAGGCCAACTTCCCGACCCGCATCTCCTTCCAGGTGACGTCGAAGATCGACAGCCGCACCATCCTGGGCGAGCAGGGCGCCGAACAGCTGCTTGGAATGGGCGACATGCTCTACATGGCCGGCGGCGGCCGCATCCAGCGCGTACACGGCCCCTTCGTTTCCGATGACGAGGTCGAGAAGATCGTCGCGCATCTGAAGCTGCAGGGCGTGCCGGAATATCTCGATGCGATTACCGAGGATGACGATGAGGACGAGGACGAGCCGTCGGGCAAGGGTGGCTCGGGTGGTGGCGGCGGCAATTTCGAGGATTCCGACGATCCCTACGACCAGGCCGTTGCGGTGGTGCTGCGCGACGGCAAGGCCTCGACCAGCTACATCCAGCGCCGGCTCGGCATCGGCTACAACCGTGCCGCCTCGATCATCGAGAAGATGGAGAAGGAAGGTATTGTCGGCCCGGCCAACCATGCCGGAAAACGCGAGATTCTGGTGCCGACGGAGGACGACAAGTTCTGATCCGACCGGCAAGAACCATGGGATTTGCCCGGCTGCAAGGTCGACGGCGGCAACTATGACCCTTCTGGCGCGTTTGCAACGACCAAGCGCTGTTAGACCGCCAAACTTAAGCCCAACTGGGGGGCCAAACACTGCGACAACAGATAAACCAGACGAGAGTGACCGGCATGAAAAACTCCTCTTTCGCCACGATTAGCGATTTTGCCCCGACCCGCCGCCAGCTGCTTGGCCTCGGCCTGGTCCTGGCAGGTGCTGCGGCCATCAACGTCGTGCCCGGGGTCCAGTTGCTGGCGTCGGCGCAAGCGGCGGTGCCACCCACCGCGCAGAAGATCGCCGACCATTTTTCCTCGGTCAAATCGATGACCGGCGAATTCGTGCAGTTCGGACCCAAGGGCGAGCAGACCGGCGGCAAGTTCTTTCTGGAACGGCCGGGCAAGATTCGCTTCAACTATGACGGGACGTCGAATTTCAGGGTGATTTCCGACGGCAAGTCGGTGGTCATCCTCAACAAGCGGCTGAAAACCTCCGATCTCTACCCACTGTCGAAAACGCCGCTCAAGCTGCTGCTCGACACCAAGATCGACCTCTCCGGCGGCCGCGTCAAAAGCGTCAAGGAAGAGAACGACGTCACCACCATTCAACTCGCCGACAAATCGGTGTTCGGCAGTTCGAAGATCACTATGATGTTCGATCCGAAAACCTACGAATTGCGCCAATGGACGATCACCGATGCGCAAGGCAAGGACACGACGGTGATGATCTTCAACGTCAGGGAAGGCGTGAGCTTCGCCCCCGACACCTTTGCCATCGACTATACGGCGAACCGCGAGCTGAACACCAAGTCGCGCTGAGGCATGGTGATGTTCAGATAATGCCGGCCTGCGAACGGTAGTTTCCTGCGTTTCGTCGTGGGAAGCCTTTCTGAACGTCAGCACTGCCCCTCATCTGGCTACCGCCATCTTCTCCCCGTAAACGGGGAGAAGGACGCTGTAATCGACGATTTCGCCATCCACCATGGTTGAAAGAAAGGCGCGCCGCGGCTGGAGCCGAGCGTCTTTCTCCGGGGGAGAAATGCCCGGCAGGGCAATGAGGGGCGGCGCGAGGGTCAATGATTGCGCCCGGCTTGTTTTTGCAGCGTATGGCTGGCAGTAGTTTCCGGAACTGCCTTGCCAAAAAATGCACCAGCCCGTCGGAGCTATCCAGGTTCCTGCGGTCCCGTGCCGTCCGGACCCTCCGTATGCCCTTTTCCATCGCCACCTGGAACATCAATTCCGTCCGCTTGCGCATGCCGATCGTCGAACGCCTGCTTGTCGAACAGGCACCGGACGTGCTCTGCCTGCAGGAAACCAAAGTTCCCGACGAACTGTTTCCCGAGAAGGCCTTTCGCAAGCTCGGCTACGAGCATATCGCCTTCCACGGCCAGAAGGGCTATCACGGGGTGGCGACGGTGGCGCGCCGGCCGATCGCGATTGTCGAAAAGCGCCGCTTCTGCGAGATCGAGGACTGCCGGCATCTGTCGGTCACCGTGCGGGCCGGCGGAAAGGCGATCCTGCTGCACAATTTCTACGTCCCGGCCGGCGGCGACGAGCCCGATCCGATCATCAACCGCAAGTTCAAGCACAAGCTCGATTTCGTCGCCGAAATGAACGCCATCCGCGCCGAGCATGACGAAGTGTCCGGTTCGATCCTGGTCGGCGACCTCAACATCGCACCGCTCGAGCACGATGTCTGGTCGCACAAGCAGCTCCTGAAGGTGGTCAGCCATACGCCGGTCGAGACGGAAAATTTCGAGGCGATGCGGCTCGCCGGCGACTGGGTCGACCTGATGCGGCTCAACGTGCCTTATGAGCAGAAGCTCTACACCTGGTGGAGCTATCGCGCGCAGGATTGGGAAGCGTCGGATCGCGGCCGGCGGCTCGACCATGTCTGGTCGTCGCCAAACCTGGTGCCGAGCTTTGCCGGCTACGAGATCCTGCGGCCGGCGCGCGGCTGGGAACGGCCGTCGGATCATGTGCCGGTCATAGCGCGGTTCGACCTGGATTAGGTGTATCGATATTCAGATGAGGCCGGCCTGCGAATGGTGGTTTCCTGCGCTTTCGGTGCTCACGTACCCAAAAGTACGCTCCGCTCCGGTTCTCGGATCCCACCAGTCTCGGCTCGGCCCGATCTGAATCTCGATACACCTCAGCCTTGCCGCCCTGATTCGATAGCTTTCACGGGTCATTGGTTGCGAGAGCGAGTTGAAACCCGGGTTCAGTTCTCGAAACGCGGCGCCAGCTCCTCGATGCGGCGCATCATTGCCAGAAAATCGTCGGAGATGCGCTGGTGCAGATGGACCGCGATATCCGGATATTCCTCCAGGATGCGGTGGAACATCTTGCGGCTGAGCCGCAGCACTTCCGAATCGATCTCGGCGGATGCGCTGGTCAGCCGGTTGGTGTCGGCGATCAGCGCCAGTTCGCTCAGCATCGTACCGGGACCGGCCGTGCCTATCGGGACGCGGGGTCCATCCTGCTCGCGATACAGCACGATGCGCCCGCTGACGACGATATAGGCACAATCGGCCTCGTCGTCCTCGCGGTAAAGCTTGTGGTCGGCCTGCAGCTTGGTGGTTTCCGCGCCAAAGGCGAGCAGACGCAACTGTTCCTCCGTGAAGCCCTCGAAGAGCCTCACGGCGGACAGGATGCGGATGTCGTCATCCAACGCCATCTAGCTAGGTCCCCGAACGGCCAGTCCAATCCCTCCCTTACAGCGCCGAGCATCCCTTTGAACGCGCAAAGGACGCGCTAAACGCTTTGAAATCGACGCACCGTGCTTTCGAAAAAAAGATTCCGATTTTTGGTCCGATGCGTCAGCGAGTTCGATCCAGAACCACCTCCAGTCTCAGGATCGTACCCGAAAGCGGCCCCTGCCCCGACCGCTGATTGAATGATTAAATGTTTAAGGAACCAGCTTGTAGCCGCCGCTTTCTGTCACAAGAATTTCTGCGTTAGAAGGATCGCGCTCGATCTTCTGGCGCAGCCGATAGACATGGGTTTCCAGCGTGTGCGTGGTGACGCCGGAATTGTAGCCCCAGACTTCCTCGAGCAGCACGTCGCGCGTCACCACCTTCTGGTCGGCGCGGTAGAGATACTTGATGATCGAGGCTTCTTTTTCGGTCAGCCGCACCTTGGCACCGCGCTGGTCAATCAGAAGCTTCTGGCTGGGCTTGAAAGTGTAGGGGCCGACCGAAAAGGTGGCGTCTTCGCTCTGCTCATGCTGGCGAAGCTGGGCACGGATGCGGGCCAGGAGAACCGCGAAGCGGAACGGCTTGGTCACATAGTCGTTGGCGCCGGCTTCGAGGCCGAGAATCGTGTCGGAATCGGTGTCGTGTCCCGTCAGCATGATGATGGGCGACTTATAGCCGCCCTTGCGCAGTATCTTCACTGCCTCGCGGCCATCCATATCGGGGAGGCCGACATCCATGATGAGCAGATCGATGAGGCCGCCGCGGGCCGTGGCGACACCTTTGGCGGCGGTTGATTCCTGCAGGACGTCGAATTCCTCATAGAGAGACAATTGCTCGACGAGCGTGCCGCGCAGGTCGTCATCGTCATCGACGATCAGAATGGTGCGTGAAGTCATGGATCAATCCGTTGTTTTGAAAAGAAAATTCAGTTGACCGCTGCCTGTTTATGCGGAAGCTGACCGACACAACAGCCGATCACAATGATTTGTTCCGTGGCACGATCATACAAGAAAAAACGCGCGCGCAATGAGGCGAGCGCATTTTTGCGAAAAGGGCTTCGTGTTCTCACCGTGCGCGCCAGGCCCGGCCACGCCAGCCAGGGGCTTCTGCAGGCTGGCAAGCTGGTGTTTTCATGTGCGCTGGGACGCGGCGGCATATCGGCCGGCAAGCGCGAAGGCGACGGCGCCACGCCGCTTGGTTCGATGCGGATCCTGTCGGGATACTTTCGTAACGATCATTTTTCCGGAGGCCGCAAAACCCGGCTGGCGATGGCGCCGATCGGTCCAGATCTCGGCTGGTGCGAAGTGCCTGATGACCGCAACTACAACCGTCCGGTCAGGATTCCCTATGGCGCCAGCCACGAGCGGATGCTGCGCACCGACCGGCTCTATGATGCCTGCCTCGTGCTCGACTGGAACATTTCGCCGCGTCGCCGCGGGCGCGGCAGCGCCATCTTCTTTCATCTGGCGCGCCCCGGCTTCACGCCGACGCAAGGCTGCGTCGCGGTGACGGCGCGCACGATGGCACGGCTGCTGCCGCTGCTGTCGGATCGCACGGTGATGAAGGTGGTGAGGTAGGGGAATAGGGGAATAGGGGAATAGGGGAATAGGGGAATAGGGGAATAAGAAAGTGTCAGTAGGATCGCGCAGGCGCGCCGCTTACCTTTTAGCTGCCCTACTGCCCTACTGCCCTACGTCCGCGGCCTCTGCCAGCCGATGTCGAGCAGACCCAGCCGGCCGAGTTCCCGGTCCATCACGTGCGCGACATCCTTGCGTTCGGCGCCGATATCGCGCAATTGGCGGTCCGCAAGATCGTCGACATTCTGATGCGGGAGATTGACCGCAACTTTCGCATGGCGAAACCAGTCAAGCGTCGCGCGCAGCCAGGCCGACCGGGCGATTGCAGGAGTCATAACTATGTGGGACATGGCACAATCCACTTCATTCGGATGTCAAATCCGGTTTGATGTTATTTCGATGGTCCCATCATGCCGGATTGAAATTAAAATGAGAAACGAGTAGTTTTCTCAGCATCTTCAAGTTTTATTTGAGGATTGGAAAATGATCGACCGGCCTCTCCTCGTCCTACTGTGATGGCTCGCCTGCTGCCGGGAACCCGTGCACTGAGGACGCTGGAGGCGGCGGCCCGGCACCTCAATTTCACCCGTGCCGCAGATGAGCTCGGCCTGACGCCGGCTGCGGTCAGCCACCAGATCAAGGAAATCGAGGATCAGCTCGGCATCGTGCTGTTCACGCGCACCAGCCGCACGATCCGGCTGACGGAGGCGGGCGCGGTGCTGTTCGAGGCGTCGACCGACGCGCTCGATCTGCTTGGCCGGGCCGTCTCACGGGCGCACAAGATGGCGCGCGGAACGGCGCTGCTGAAAGTGACCCTCGACGCGCAGTTCGCGACAAAATGGCTAATGCGGCGCGTCGATGACTTTCGCAAGCAGCGGCCGGGCATCGAGCTCCGCTTCGACATTGCCTCTGAATTGCGCGATTTCGACCTGGACGACGTCGATGTCGGTATCCGTTTCGGCGCGGGAAAATATCCGGGACTTTGCACCCACCGGCTGTTCGACAACATCATCATCCCTGTGTGCAGCCCCAGCCTGCTGGCCTCCGGCCCGCCGCTGCGCGAGCCGCGCGATCTCTTCCATCACACGCTCGCTCATATCGAGTGGGCGCGACAAGGCGTGACGTGGCCGAATTGGCGCATGTGGATGGCGGCGGCCGGCGTCGACGATTTCGACGACAGCCGGACGATCGTGTTCGGCACCTCGACCGACGCCGTTCAGGCCGCGCTCGACGGCAATGCCGTCGCGCTCGCCGATTTTGCCATGGTGGCAAACGATCTTTCCGAGGGCCGGCTGATCCGGCCATTCGAACTTGGCATCAGGGTTCCGCCCGACTTCGCCTATCATCTGGTCTACCCCATCGGAACGGCCAACGACGCCAGGATCGAGGCGTTCAGGGATTGGCTCCTGAACGAAGTTCACAACCCGCAGCCGGACCAACGCTTGGATGAGCTTTAGGTCGCTCTGCGTGATCAGCCGGCGGTCGTCGACCATTTCGTGGCGGCAGGATCAGCCCGCGACTTCCCCTGCGCCGAACCAGCCGATCACCGCGCCGATGATAAGCAGCACGCCGAGCCAGTGACCGCCGTCTATGATGGTCAGGTCCCAGCCGAACCCTTCGTAGCGATGATTGACGGATAACGTCGTGGCGACGAATCCGAGCCAGAGAACGAAGCCGAAGACGAGCCCGGCAACGAGGCTCGGTTCGCCACCGGTCATCGCTCCGATAAGCAGGGACATGACGATCGCCATGACAAGTTCCGCAATGAAGCTGATGACGAAGGGCAGCGGCGATTTACTCATGGTCGCCGGATCAAGCCTGGCGGCCTTGAGCCACGGCTTGCTCAGGCCCATGTACCATGCAGCCCCGAACAACCACGCCACCAGGGCGGCGACGATCACCGCCAGCCAGTTCACTGCTGAAAAATCCATGATTTCCCTCCCCGGAAGCATGTCGCCCAAAAGTGCCCAGCGGTTTTGGGACAACGATATGCGTACTCTCAAAATCGATGCGTGATGGAACGCCCGTTCGGCGATACCGTCAAGCAAACCGCCAGACGGTCGTGCGCTTGACCAAGGCGTCTTCCAGTGCCCGGGTTACCGCCACTTCATAGACGGCAAGCGGCTCCAGTCCTGCTTGCGGCATATAGGAACGGCCGGGATCGCCGACGATAATGTCGGCGCCGCGCGCCTTCAGCGTCGCGAACCATGGCATCAGCCGGTCGGCCAACGATTTGTCGTAGAAGACGTCGCCGGCCAGAACCACATCCCAGCCCGCATCGGCTCCGATGCAGTCCGAGCCGAGGAACTTTATCCCGACATCATTGGCCTCGGCGTTGAGGCGGATCGCGGTCGCGCAGAACGGGTCGATGTCGGCGGCGATCACCTCTGCCGCGCCCGCCTTCGCCGCGGCAATGGCGACAAGGCCGGAACCGGAGGCAAAGTCGAGCACGCGCTTGCCCTGCACATCAGACGGATTGTCGAGGATATAGCGGGCAAGGCCTTGGCCGCCGGCCCAGGCGAAAGCCCAGAAGGGCGGCGGCAGGCCGATTTCGGCCAGTTCGTCCTCGGTCCGCTGCCACAGATCATGCGCTTCGTCGGCCAGATGCAGCAGGATCTCCGGCACATGCGGCGGCGCCATCAGCGCCGTGTTGTCGAGGATGAAGCTTTCCGCGCTGTTCGGCGTCAGCGCCGTCACGGAGCCGGCGTCAGGCCGCCCATGCGGCAGACCTCTTTCCATTCGGCCGGCGTCACCGGCTGCACGGAAAGCCGTCCGAGCCGGACCAGTGCCATCTCGGCAAGCTTGGGATTGGCCTTGACCTGTTCCAGCGTCACCGGCTTCGGCATATCCTTTACGGCGCGGATATCGACGCATTCCCAGCGCGGATCGTCGGTAGTCGTGTCCTGATGAGCCAGCGCGCAGACCTCGGCGATGCCGACCACATCGAGCCCGTCATTGGAGTGGTAGAAGAAGCCGAGGTCGCCGATCTGCATCGCCTTCATATTGTTGCGCGCCGCATAATTGCGCACGCCGTCCCATTGCGTGCCGGCTTTGCCCTTCGCCTTGAGGTCCTCGAAGGAGAAGACCGAGGGTTCAGATTTGAACAGCCAGTAGTTCATTTTTTTGCTCCTCCTGGCAGCTGGCGATCAGGCAGCCGCCGGCTTGTTGAAGGTCCAATTCCATTGCCGGATTTCGACGCTTTCGAACAGCCCGGCCTTGGCATAGGGGTCTGCCGCCGACAGCGCTTGTGCCGCGGCCAGATCGGGCGCCTCGACCACGACGAGGCTGCCGTTCGGCTTGCCGTCGGCCTCGAGGAACGGACCGGCGAAGGCCAGCTTCTTCTCGCCGTTCAATCCTTCCAGGAAGGCAACATGCTCGGGCCGGGTATCGAGCCGCACCTGCAGGCTTCCAGGCTTGTCCTTGCAAATCAACGCAAACAGCATCTTCCATCTCCGGATTGTTCGAAATTACACGTCGGTTTCAGTCTTCAGCGGCCTTGTCATCAGCGCCGCGACAGCCTGGCGGATGGTGATCGTGCCGTCCAGTATGGCGGCAACGGCGGTGATGATCGGCGCATCGATCTTGCGCTCGGCGGCAATGCGGGCGGCGATCGCCGCCGTCGGCACGCCTTCGGCCAATGGCAGGCCGGCAAGTGGCTTGCCTTGTCCCAGCGCCAGCCCGTAGGCGAAATTGCGCGACTGGGCGGACGAGCAGGTGAGCAAAAGATCGCCGAGGCCGGAAAGTCCCATCAGCGTTTCCGGCCTGGCGCCGAAGGCAGCACCGATGCGGCGCAATTCGACGAAGCCGCGGGTCACCATGGCGGCCTGGGCGCTGGCGCCGAGCGCGGCGCCGGTGACGGCACCGGCGGCAATGGCGAAGACGTTCTTCAGCGCGCCGCCGATCTCGACGCCGATGAGATCGTCGCTAGAATAGCAGCGCAGGTTTTGCGCCGAGAAGCGGGCGGCCAGGTCGGCCGCCAGATCCTCGTCGCGGGCGGCGACCACTACGGCCGTCGGCAGGCCCCTGGCGACGTCGGTGGCGAAGCTTGGGCCGGACAGGGCGGCGACCGGATTTTCAGGCAGGATCTCTCTAGCGATGGCCGACAGCAGCGCGCCGGTGTCGCGCTCGATGCCCTTGGCGCAGAGAACCAGCGGGGCGCCTTTCGGCATATGGGTTTTCGCGGTGGCCAGCATGGCGCGCAGCGACTGCGCCGGCGCCACCGCCAGAACGCAGTCGGCGCCGTCGAGCGCGGCCTCGATGTCGCTCGTTGCCACGATGCCGGCCTGGAGCGCGATGCCCGGCAGATAGCGCGGATTTTCGCCACGGTCGATCGCGGCGACGGTCTCCGGGTCGCGCGCATAGAGGCGGACGAAATGACCGGCTCGCAGCATGGCCAGCGCCAGCGCCGTGCCCCAGGCCCCGCCGCCCAGCACGGCAATGCGCCAACCGCTTGGCGCTTTATGCCCGCTACCGGTCATGCCTTGGCTCCGCGCCGGCCCGAGCCGACCATCGGGGCAGAGATACTGTCCAGCGGCCAGCGCGAGCGCGGCACGAAATCGGCGGCGTTCTCACCCGCGATGCCGACGCGCAGCCGTTCGATGCCGGCCCAGGCGATCATCGCCGCATTGTCGGTGCAGAGTTTGAGCGGCGGTGCGACGAAAGCAAAGCCGGCTTTCTCGCATAGGGCTTCGAGAGTCGCCTTGATCGTCCGGTTGGCAGCGACGCCGCCGGCGACGACGAGCGCGGGCTCCATCTCGCCTGGAAACTCCTGACGGAATCGGTTCAGCGCCCTCGAAACACGATCGTCCAGCGCATCCGCCACCGCCGCCTGGAACGAGGCGCAGATGTCGGCGACATCCTGGTCGCTCAACGGGGCAATGGCCGTTGCTGCCTGGCGCACGGCGGTCTTCAGCCCGGAAAAGGAGAAATCGGGCTGCGCCGATCCCTTCATAGGCCGCGGGAAGGCGAAGCGTGCGGGGTCGCCGGTCGCCGCCGCCTTCTCGACATTCGGCCCGCCGGGGTAGGGCAGGCCGAGCATCTTGGCGGTCTTGTCGAAGGCTTCGCCGAGCGCATCGTCGATGGTTGTCGCCCAGCGCTGATAGTCGCCAACGCCACGCACCGCGACGATCTGCGTGTGGCCGCCGGACACCAGCAGCAACAGGTAGGGAAAATCGAGCCCGTCGGTCAGCCGCGCGGTCAGCGCGTGGCCTTCGAGATGGTTGATGGCGATCAGCGGCTTGTTCGCCGCGGCGGCGATCGCCTTGGCCGTCATCAGCCCGACGATCAGCCCGCCGACCAGGCCGGGGCCGGCAGTCGCGGCAATCGCGTCGACGTCGGCGAGATCGACGCCCGAATCGGCGAGCGCTGCCTCGATGATGCCGTCCAGCGCCTCGACATGGGCGCGCGCGGCGATTTCCGGCACGACGCCGCCGAAGGCGGCATGCTCCTCGATCTGGCTGAGCACGATATCGGACAGGATTTTCGGCGCGCCGCCGCCGTCCAGCGCCACCACGCTCGCGGCGGTCTCGTCGCAACTCGTCTCAATGCCCAGAACGCGGATCAATTCGTCGCTATCCCTAGAGATTGTGCAACCAGTCTTTCCCCGTTAGGAGGAAGGCCTCAATCTGCCGGGGGTTATCACGGACGGCGCGCCATGCAAACAACCTTGAAAATCGGAACACGCGGCAGCCCGCTGGCGCTGGCGCAGGCGCATGAAACGCGGGCGCGACTGATGGCCGCGCACGGCATGCCGGTTGAGGCATTTGAAGTGGTCGTCATCTCGACCAGCGGCGACCGCATCCAGGACCGGCCACTGTCGGAAGCCGGCGGCAAGGGCCTGTTCACCAAGGAGATCGAGGAAGCGCTGCTGGCGCGCCGTATCGACATCGCCGTGCATTCGTCGAAGGACATGCCGACGGTGTTGCCCGACGGGCTGGAACTGTCCGCCTTCCTGCCACGCGAGGACGCCCGGGACGCTTTCGTCGGCAAGGCGGCGAAAACGATCGCCGGATTGCCGCACGGCGCAAAGGTCGGTTCGTCGTCGCTGCGGCGCCAGGCGCTGATCCGGCGGATGCGGCCGGACCTCGACGTGGTGATGTTCCGCGGCAATGTGCAGACGCGGCTGCGCAAGCTCGACGAGGGCGTTGCCAACGGCACCATCCTTGCCTATGCCGGGCTGAAGCGGCTCGGGCTCGAAAATGTCATCACCGACCTGATGCCGCTCGACACCTTTCCGCCGGCGCCGGGGCAGGGCGCGATCTGCATCGAAAGTCGCGTCGGCGACCTCGATGTGGAAAAGATGCTGACGGCAATCCATGATTTGCCGACCGGACAGGCGCTGGCCTGCGAACGCGCTTTCCTGGCAGCGCTCGACGGGTCGTGCCGAACGCCGATCGCCGGCCATGCGACGATATCGGGCGGAACGGTTGTCTTTGCCGGCCTGATAATCTCGCCGGACGGTACGCAGTCCCATGAGGTCAAGGCGGAAGGCCCGGTGCAGGATGCCGCCCACATCGGCGAGGATGCCGCCAGGACCGTACGGGCCAAGGCCGGCGAAAAATTCTTCGACGGCTGGGTCTGACATGGTTCGTGTCCTGGTGACGAGGCCGGAACCGGGCGCCTCGCGCACGGCGCAGCGGCTTTTGGACCAGGGTTTTCAGCCGATCCTGCTGCCATTGACCGAGACGGTCGCTCTGCCGGTCGATGCGGACGGGGTCGCAGACAATGCCGTGGCCGTTGCCGCCACCAGCGCCAATGCCGTGCGTCACGCGCCGAAGGAAATCATCGCAGCGCTCGCCGGCTTGCCCTGCCATGCCGTCGGTAAAAGGACCGCGGAAGCGGCCCACACTTCGGGATTCTTCTCCGTCAGCGAAGGCCCCGGCGATGCCCAGGCGCTGGCGGATGCGCTTGCCGGCGATTACGCCGGACAGACCATCGTCTATCTGTGCGGGCGCGTGCGGTTTCCGGGTTTCGAGCAGCGGCTGCAGGCGACAGGCGTTCACGTCCGCACCGTCGAGACCTATGATACCGTCGCGCTGGACTATTCCGACGAAGCCGTTCTTGCGCGCTTGTCCGGCCTGCCGGTCGAGGCGGTGCTGCTCTATTCGGCCAACGCGGCCACAGCGATGCAGGCACTGGCCGGCCGGCCGGCGCTGCTTGGCGTTTTTGAGAGGACGGATTTTTTCGCTTTGTCGGCGCGCATTGCCGCGGCGTTGGACGATGTCGCCGGCGACCGGATCCGGATAGCGCCTGAGCCCAGCGAAGATGCGCTGCTGGGCCTTTTGCAGGCGCGGCGCTGACCGGCGCCTGCCGCTGCTTGCCTGCCCGTCCCGGGCGTCAGCGCTGGGGCGACTGCCTGTATCGGCATGTTTGTTCTTGCTTTGTGCCGGCAGCTGTGCTAACAAAATGCTTGTCGTGCCCATTCGCGCCGACGACCCGCCGCCAAGGCGGGTTTTTTGTTTCTGATCTCCCTGAAGCGCAGACACGGGCCCTGCGGCGTTTCGCCAAAACCGACCCCGAAGCCACGGCGTCATCACGCCGCCCCTTTTCACCGCTTGGTGATGTGCTAGACCCTTTCTGAACCATCCCGAAGCGAATTTTGTGGAGCCCAAGCATGGTCAAGACGCCGAAGATGCGGCATTCGAAAAGCCGTCGTGAGCCGGTGACCATCGAGCTCGAACCCGGCGCCGTCTCGCGCGTTGCCGACGAGGATGCCGCCAACGGGCGGACCGACGAGGCGAAGGCGGAGGAAGCGGCAAACGCGTCGCAGCCGGAAGCGCCTGATGAACCCGTGCATGCCGATCAGACCGACATCGAGCCGTGGGAACATGCCGACGCGGCCCCGCCGGCCGGCTCGGAAGAGCCGGCAGAGGGTGGCGCCAAAGGTGCCGAAGGACCCAAACCGACTTATCCGGCCGGCTCGGAGGCGTCGGCGAACCGGGCCTTCGACTACAGTTTCGACGACGGATCCGCCAAAGCCAGCGGGACGGGGACCAGCAGCGGGACTGATGAAGCGCCGAAAGAAGCCCAGACAGGGAATAAATACATGGCGCAGCCGAAGCGTGGCGGCATCAACGGTATCGCTGCCGGCATTATCGGCGGCGTCATCGCGCTCGCCGCCGCCGGAGGGCTGCAGTTTGCCGGCTTGCTCGGCGCGCCAGGGGCTGGTGATGCCTCCTCGGGCGGCGTATCGCTCGATGGCATCAATGGCGAAATCGCTTCGCTAAAGAGCGAGATCGCCGGGCTCAAGGATACAGCCGGCAACAATGATGCATCGGCCAATGTGGACGGGCTGTCGCCGGCCCTGGATCAGGTCAAGAGGGATGTCGCTGCGCTGAAATCGGCGGTCGAGCAGGGTGGAGCAGGCGACAGTGCCGGGCTTGCAGCCCTTGGCGACAAGGTCAGGCAGATCGAGGCGGAGATTGCGGCTTTTGGCCAGACCGGCAATACGGCGCCGGTCGATCTCGGCCCGCTCAACGAAAAGCTGGCCGGGCTCGACGCACTGGTGAAATCCGCCGGCGAGACAGCGAAAGCGCAGGAAGGCCGGCTTGCGGCGCTGGAACAATCCGTGTCGCAGCTTTCCGGCAAGCTCGAGGCACAGGCGGCGCAACCGAAGATCGCGCTCGCCATTGCCGCATCGGCGCTGAAGGCAGCACTCGACCGCGGTGCGCCTTTCGCGGCCGAACTCGACACCTTTGCGGCGATTTCACCCGATGCGCCGGAGCTCGCGACCTTGCGTAGCTACGCCGAGAAGGGCGTTCCGACCCGGGCTGAGATCGCCGCCGAAATGCCCGCCTCGGCCAATGCCATGGTCGCTGCCTCGGAGCCCGTCGACCAGAATGCCGGCCTCCTGCAAAACCTGTTGTCGAGCGCCGAATCGCTGGTCAAGGTCCGGCCGATCGGCGCCGTCGAAGGCGCCGGGGCGCCGGAAACCGTCGCGCGTATGGAGGTGGCGGTCAACCAGGGCGACTACGCCAAGGCGCTCAGCGAATACGACACACTGCCCGAGGCGGCCAAGGCCGCCGGCGCCGAATTTGCCGGCAAACTGAAGGCGCGGACCGAAGTCGAGACGCAGATCGAGGCGCTGATCGCCAGTGCGATGAAGGCGTGAGGAAAACCCGATGATTCGCATTCTGCTTTTCCTCGCCGTCGTTTTCGTGCTCGGGCTGGGTTTCGCCTGGCTGGCCGACCGGCCGGGCGAGATGGTCGTCACCTTCAGCGGCTATCAATACCAGGTCAGCCTGATGGTGGCGGCGGTGGCGGTTGTCGCCGTGGTCGCCGCGGTGATGATCGTCTGGTGGCTGCTCAAGGCGCTGTGGAACAGCCCCTACACCATATCGCGCTATTTCCGCGTGCGCCGTCGCGACCGTGGCTATCAGGCGCTGTCGACCGGCATGATCGCCGCCGGCGCCGGTGACGGAGCGCTCGCCCGCAAGAAGACCAAGGAAGCGGCAAAGCTCATTCGCTCCGACCAGGAGCCGCTGATCCACCTGCTCGAGGCGCAAGCCTCGCTGCTCGAAGGCGACCACGAGGGTGCCCGCGAAAAGTTCGAGACCATGCTCGACGATCCCGAAATGCGGCTGCTCGGCCTGCGCGGGCTCTACCTCGAGGCCGAGCGCCTCGGCGATCGCAACGCGGCGCGGCACTATGCCGGCCGCGCCGCCGCAATGGCGCCGCAACTGGCCTGGGCCGCCGAATCGACGCTGGAAGATCTAACCGGGCGCGGCGACTGGGACGGCGCGCTGAAACTGGTCGAGGCGCAGAAATCGACGCGCCAGATCGAACGCGACGCCGCCAACCGGCGTCGCGCCGTGCTGCTCACTGCCAAGGCGCAGGCGCTGATCGACAGCGATCCCAATGCCGCCAAAACCGCTGCTCTCGAGGCCAACCGGCTGCGGCCGGATTTCGCGCCGGCGGCGGTGATCGCAGCCAAACTGCTGTTCAGACAGAATGATGTGCGCAAGGGCGCGAAGATACTGGAAGCGGCGTGGAAAGCCGAGCCGCATCCGGAGATAGCGGAGCTTTACACCCACGCCCGGCCGGGCGATGCCGTGCTCGACCGCCTGAACCGGGCGAAGAAGCTGCAGGAGATGAAGAAGAACCACGCCGAATCGTCGCTGGCGGTGGCGCGCGCCGCACTCGACGCGCAGGACTTTTCAACCGCCCGCAAAGAGGCCGAGGCGGCCATTGGAATGGATCGCCGCGAAGGCGCCTATCTGCTTCTGGCCGACATTGAGGAGGCCGAGACCAGCGATCAGGGCAAGGTGCGGCAGCTTTTGTCCAAGGCAGTGCGTGCACCGCGCGATCCTGCCTGGGTTGCCGACGGCGTCGTCTCCGAACGCTGGGCGCCGGTGTCGCCGATCACCGGCAAGCTCGACGCCTTCGAGTGGCGGGCGCCGATGGAGCGGCTCGGCCAGCTCATCGACAGTGATGAGGACGCGCCGGACGCCGCAGTGCCGACGATTGCGGCGCCCATCGAGCCGGCAAAAGAAAATGTGATCGAGCTGAACCCCGCTGGTTCGGCCGAAAGACCGACCACCGCGGCGGCCTCGGAAAGTGGCGAAGACGATGTTGCGCCGGTCAACGCCACGGCGTCTGCCGCGGTGCCGCCGGATGCCGAAGCTGTCGAACCGGCGGAGGAACTGGCCCGGCTGCCCGACGATCCCGGCGTCGATCCGGACGAGGAAGACCAAAAATCACCACGCAAGTTTCGATTGTTTTGATTCGGCTGAGCTTGATAGTTTTGGCCGATGGGAAATAGGAATCACATGTTCGAACGCGTTCTGTCGTTTCTGAAGGACCTGCCGGCAGCTGGCAGCGCCCGCAACAACGCCGATGATCCGCGCGTTGCCGCTTCCGCCCTTCTCTACCATGTGATGAGTGCCGACGGCGTGCGTCAGGATGCCGAATGGGAGCGGTTCAAGGCGGTGCTCGCGAAAAGCTATTCGATCAGCGGCGACGAGCTCGACGCGCTTGCCGCTGCCGGAGAGCGGGCTGACAATGAGGCGATCGACCTCTACGCCTTCACCAGTGTTTTGAAGCGTCAGCTCGATCCAGACGCGCGAAAAGCCTTCATCGGCCTGATGTGGGAGATCGTCTATGCCGATGGCGAATTGCACGAACTCGAGGACAATATCGTCTGGCGGGTCGCCGAGCTGATGGATGTCGAACGCCACGACCGCGTCGAGGCACGCCGCAAGGCGGCCGCCGAAGCGCCGGGCGCTACTGGAACGTCGAGCGACGAATAGACAGGATACCCATGCCATCCACGCCGAGGCCGAGACCAAAAATCCTGATCGTGCTGCATCAGGAGAGTTCGAGCCCCGGGCGCGTCGGCCACATGCTTATCGAAGAGGGGTTCGACCTCGATCTCCGCTGCCCGCCGCTCGGCGACGCCTTGCCGGAAACGCTGGACGGTCATGCCGGAACCGTGGTGTTCGGCGGACCGATGAGCGCCAATGACGAGGACGACTTCGTCCGCCGCGAGACCGACTGGCTGAAAGTTCCGCTCCGGGAGAACCGGCCGTTGCTCGGCATCTGCCTCGGCGCGCAGATGCTGGTCAACCACCTTGGCGGCAAGGTCGAGGGTCATGGCGAGGGGCTGGTCGAGATCGGCTGGTATCCGCTGAAGGCGACGGAGGACGGCAAGAAGCTGATGCACTGGCCTGAGATGGTCTACCAGTTTCACCGCGAGGGCTTCTCGCTGCCGAAGGATGCGACGCTGCTGGCGACGGCCGAAACCTATCCCAACCAGGCCTTTCGTTATGGCGACAATGCCTGGGGCATCCAGTTCCATGGCGAATTGACCAGGGCGATGATGCAGCGCTGGGTCGTTCGCGGCGCGCATCGCTTCGAACTACCCGGCGCGCAGCCCGGCCGCGACCATCTCGGCGGCCGGCTAATCTGGGACATGCATCTGAAGCGCTGGCTCGGCGAATTCCTGCAGACGATCTTCGGTAAGCCCGCGCTGTCCTGATCTAGTTTGCGTCTATAAACGCAAACTATTGATCTAATTTTGTATCGCCGTCTTTGGGGACGAGGCGCTGCGGCTTCAGGTGTCCGGATTCGTGCCACCGATTCCAAGTCCCGCCACCGCCGGAGCCGACAATGCGCCAAGAGTTTCGTCAGCCCACTGGACGGCAAGGTCTGCCTGCCGAAACGGTGAACCGAGCGACAGCAGCCTGGCTTGCCGGTTCGACCGAAGCAGCAGTCGTTGACGTGGACGTCAGACCGGCAGCCCGTTCTGCTTACGCAGGCTTTTGTCGAATGCGGATGCCGGGACGAAACGGCGCAGGAAACTGACCTGGCGCGCCATTTTTCCCGCCGGATAGCGCCTCTTAGGAGCGGGATCAGTCGCAGCCGCCAATACGGTCTTGGCTACCACTTCGGGCGCATCGCCTTTTTCCATCGCCTTCCGCACGGCTACATTCATGCCAGCGCGCGCAGAGTCATAGATATCAAGCAACTGATCCGGCCTGGCGAGATTGTCTTCGAATAACGTACGGGTATAGGCGGGCTCGACCAGCACGACGCGAACTCCGAACGGGCGCAGTTCGTGGTCGAGGGATTCGGAATAGCCTTCAATGGCATGTTTGGTCGACGCATAAAGCGCGAAATAGGGAGCTGGGATGAACCCCTGCACCGAGCTCAAATTGACGATCCTGCCCTTTCCTTGGCGGCGCATTGTCGGCAACACTGCGTTGGTCACGCGGAAAACGCCGAAGACGTTCACGTCGAACAACGACTGAGCCTGGGCCATCGAGGACTCCTCCGCGCCGCCAAGCAGACCCATGCCGGCATTGTTGACGAGCAGATCAATACGCCCGGCCTCGGCCAGAACGTCATCGACCAGTTTCGCCACGGACGCGTCATCGGTGACGTCGCAGGTCAGCATGGTAATGCCGTCGGATCGTTCGGCGACCGCGCGACGGCTGGTTCCGAACACGCGAAAGCCGGCATTCTGCAGGGCTTTGGCCGTTGCGTGGCCGATGCCGGTGGATGCGCCCGTCACCAGGGCGACGCCAAGATTGGTCTTGTTCATGGAAATCACTTTCTTTGTGCTGGATTACCGGCTGCAGGCGTGCGCACAAATGGAGATGTGGCGCACGCCCCGGCGACCTAGTGATGCCATTACTCGGCAATGGCCCCAGTTTTCTGGTCGGACACCGATCCCACCTCGGTGACGGTAAGCTTGTCGCCCGAGCGCGACATCTCGAGGCTTTGGTCAGGTTCGCCCAATTTTCCCGGCACCGATATGGTGGCCGACTGCCCTTCGGCGAGGGTGGCCGAGAAGCGCACCGGAGCCCCGGCCTCACCATCCGCCATCGTTGCGATCACCCGATAGCCGTCATTGTCGTTGGTGTAGTAGAGGACGCCATGAAGGCCGCCGATACGGATACTCTCCCCCGCCATGGCCGACAGTTCACCGGCATGCAGCGGAGACGCGGCCAGGCCGAATGCCACCACACCACCGATGAGGTTGATCATCGCTAGGCTCCGTTTGGAGTGTGCCGCTCTCGGCCGGTCCGGGAGGGCAGGATGCGCCGATTGCGCGCGCTGATAAGTAAGGGCGAGACGGGTTCCGACTTCATTTGCAACGGTGTTCATAGCAGGCTCCAATGTTGACAGCGTTAACTTCCAGGCATTGACATAAGCCCGAAAGTAGGCAATGTCAACAATGTTTCTGATGATAACTTTGTGAGCCAGCATGCAAGAAGCCACCGATCGGCCCTACCACCACGGAAATCTGAGGCACGCGATCATCGAGACCGCCATGGCCATGCTGCACGAGGACAAGGGCTGGCAGTTCACTCTGAGGGAAGTGGCGCGCCGTGCCGGCGTCAGCCATGCCGCTCCCTACAAGCACTTTCCGGACAAAGCCGCCCTGCTTGCCGAAATGGCGCTGCTGGGATTCGACAGGCTGCATGAGGCGATGACGACGGCAAAGCCAAGAGGGGCAAATTCCTGGCGGGACGAATTTCTCGCCGTCGGCCGGGCCTATGTTCGGTTTGGAACCTCAAATCCGGGTCTCTACCGGCTCATGTTCAGCGCGGAGGCCGGCAAGGCAGCGGACGTGCATCTGAGCGAGAGGGCGCTCGCTGTGTTTGGCGTGGTGATCGCATTGCTGGAGCGGGGCGAGGCCGAGGGCGTGCTGCGCAAGCGCGACGTGCGGGGTCGCGCGGCAGCCTGTTGGGCGCAAGTCCATGGCATCACCATGTTGACCATGGAAGGTTTGTTCCAACTCGAAAAAGTCGGCCCAAATCCCTTGGACGCCGCCTTCCTCACGCTGCTCGAAGGTCTGGAGAACTGACTATTCAAGCCAGATGACGTGATCCCTGTCGATGATTTGGGGGTACGCGACGATATCGCTCCTTGGGAAAAGGATTTGGACAAAGCCGAAAAGGATAAGGCAGAGAAAGCCGAAAAAGATAGCGAAAGTGATAGCGACAGTAACACAGCTGACAATGAATCTGAAGGCAGAGGGTCGGAGACGGACAATTGCCATGGAAACGGAAAACATTAAGCTTATAAAATATTATGCCGAGATGCTATATATTCTTGGCGTTGTGTTTGTGGAAATCAGAGCGAGCGATAAGCTGGAGGACGCACATATTATCGCCGATGTTTTCCACAACATCCCGGCCAAAATATCCGTGGGGGCGACCATTGAGGACATAGAGTCGGAAATAATGTCTAAGGCAAAGCGCCACGGATACGAACGCGACGCACATAGAATGTTATCTCACGCGAAACATCGAACTAAACCGATTTAACAGTCGAAGCTCCGCGAAACATGATGCTGCGGATTACCTCTTCCTAAGGAACTACAGTTAAGGAATTACGGTCACAGTGCTCTTTTTCTATGCTCGCGATGTTCTCCCGGCCGTCGTTTACGCTTGGGAGCTGCTGGAAAGCGGCGCTACGTGGCAAGCGCGGGGTCATTCGGGACTCGCAGTCCCGTACCCCGGATCAGTGTGCCCCGGATCAGTTTCGGCCATTCAGGTGCCGCACCTTGCGCAGTTGCGGGAACAGCACCGCCCACAGCCCGGCGACAACGACTGCGCCGACGCCGCCAATCACCACCGCGGGCACGGTGCCGATCAATGCCGCCATGGTGCCCGCGCGGAATTCGCCGAGCTCGTTGGACGCACCGACAAAAACCTGATTGACGGCGTTGACGCGGCCGCGAACCTTGTCCGGCGTCCATAGCTGGATCAGCGTCTCTCTGATGTAGACGCTGAACATATCGGTGGCGCCGAGCAAGGCGAGCGCTGCGATCGACAGCCAGGTGATTGTGGAGAGGCCGAACAGCACGGTAAAGGCGCCGAACAGCGCGACGAAGCCGAGCATGACAACGCCGGCATGATTGCGGATCGGATGTCCGGCCAGCCAGATGGCAACGCAGATGGCGCCGATCCCCGGCGCCGAACGCAACAGTCCCAAGCCCCATGGGCCGAGTTCGAGGATGTCGCGCGCATAGACCGGCAGCAGTGCCGTGGCGCCGGACAAAAGCACGGCGAACAAGTCGAGCGAAATGGCGCCGAGCACGATCTTTTCGTTCCAGATATAGCCGAAGCCGGCAAACAGGGTCTGCATCGTCGGCCTGTCGGTCTCGCTGCGCTGGGCAGGCTTCGGGATGCTGAAGACCAGCACTGCGGTGACAAACATCAGAACGGCTGCGGTGCCGTATGCCGCTTCCGCCGAAAGCCCGTAGAGCAGGCCGCCGGCGACCGGTCCGACGATGGTCGCCGTCTGCCAGGCTGACGAATTCCAGGCGATCGCGTTGCCGAAATCCTCTGGCGGCACGAGGTTGGCGAACAGCGACGCTGCGGCCGGTCCGAAGAAGGCGCGCGCGATGCCGAACATGGCGAGCACGCCGAAGATCAAGCCCGGCCCGCTAAGGCCGCGCAGCGTCAGCAGCAACAGGGCCAGTGCGCAGATCGCCTCCAGCAGCACCGTCAGCGCCATGATCAGCCGGCGTCCGAAACGATCGGCGATCACCCCGGTGACCAGCACCAGCAGCAGCGAAGGCAGGAACTGGACAATGCCGACAAGTCCGAGATCGAACGGGTCGCGGGTCAGGTCGTACACCTGCCAGCCGACGGCGACGGATACGATCTGGGTGGCGAATGTGGAGAGGAAGCGCGCCGCCCAATAGCTCAGGAAGGGTTTGTGGCGGAAGGCGGCATAGCGCGATCCATCGGGTTCCGATGTCATTTGTGAATGGCCCCGGGCGCTGGTCCGACCACAGCGCTTTTAGCGCAGTTCGGTGCGGGGCGCGCGCAAAAATCGGCTCTGGATCAAAGATTTCGCGCTACCATGCTAATTGTAAATGGCGGAGGTAGAGAGGTTATTTTGGCGCACAGGTCGAGTTCCTTCGCGCCAATCTTCGAGGCTTCCATTTGCCGGGCTTCGAATGACGTGTCAGACCGTGGCCTTGGGCTTCCTGGTCTTCTTGACCGGCGCCGGCGGGGCGGCCTTGCGGCCAAGACCGATCGCCTTCGCCAACTGCGAGCGCGAGGCCGCGTAGGTGGGGGCAACCATCGGATAGTCGGCCGGCAAGCCCCATTTGGCGCGGTAAGCATCCGGCGTCAGCCCGAAATGAACGCCAATATGGCGCTTCAGGGATTTGAACTTCTTGCCGTCTTCGAGGCAGATGATGTAGTCCGGCGTCACCGATTTCTTGGGATTGACCGCCGGAATCAGCGGCGCTGCCACCGGAGCGGCGGGTTGTCCGAGCCCACCTATCGACGCGCTGACGCTGGCGATGAGATCGCCGAGGCCGGAAGCGGGCAAGCGGTTCTTCTCGACGTAAGCGGACACGATGTGAGCGGTCAGCTCGAGAAGGTCGATGTCCTTGCGGGCTTTGTTGCTGTCGTCGGTCAATCTATTTTCTCCGTTAGTGGGGTCGCAGAATTCCTAGTCGGCAAATCTGCGTAACGCAATGACGGCGCACCACGCCACACATTATTTTGAATAACAATACTAACGGCTGGGCCAGATCAACAGGTCTGGCCCTAAACCCCCATAATATCAGACGATCAGGGATTTGTCGCGCCACAGTCGAAACCCACCTTCGAAGGCGCGTGTGTTGTCGCCGCGCCTGCAACCGGCAGGCAATTCGTCCAGTTTGTCGACATTGCCGCCGCCGATGACCACATAGTCAGGCTGCATGGCGGCGCGCAGCCGCTCGACGACGTCGAACACGTGTTTGCGCCATTTCTTCTTTCCGCGCTTTTCAAGGCCGCGTTCGCCGACATAATCCTCAAAACTGCCGCCCTTCTTGTAGGGAAGATGCGCGAGTTCCATCGGCTGGGCGACATTGTCCACAATCATCGCAGCACCGAGCCCCGTCCCGAGGCCGAGGAACAGCATCCGCCGGCCTTCGTAACTGCCGACGGCCTGCATCAGCGCGTCGTTGACCACCTTTACCGGCTTGCCGAACTGCGTTGCGAAGTCGCATCCGACCCAGCCCTTGCCGAGATTGGCGGGGTCGGTCAGCGGCCTGTTGTGGTGCACCGGGCCGGGATAACCGATCGAGATGACGTCGTAGGGCAAACCGTCGGCGAGCGTCTGCACGGCCGCGATCATCTGCTGCGGCGTCAGGCCGGGTCCGGAATCGGTTCTGCGCTCCTCGCCGCCGGCGCTGGTGAGGATCTTAACATGGGAGCCGCCAATATCGATCGCAAGTACGATCTTCTCGCTGTCCGGTGCAGGCTTTTTCGCCGCTTTGGCCATTGCGTCGCCTCTCGAGTTCATTTCGCCGGATTGATCCAGCCGTTCGGCGGTCCGAACCCGGCCATCGCATC
Organism: Mesorhizobium sp. f-mel; assembly: GCF_053850215.1. Taxonomy (NCBI): domain Bacteria; kingdom Pseudomonadati; phylum Pseudomonadota; class Alphaproteobacteria; order Hyphomicrobiales; family Phyllobacteriaceae; genus Mesorhizobium; species Mesorhizobium sp. f-mel. The sequence goes on along the minus strand of NZ_JBSPTO010000008.1, from coordinate 66,742 downwards.
GGCGGGCCCCCATGTCCCCGGCTCATAGAGATGAGGCGGCGTGGTGTCGCCGAGCACCGGGCCGACGATTCGCCAGGCGAGTTCGCTGGCGTCCTGGCGGGTGAACAACTGGCCGTTGCCGTTCATCGCGTCGCCGATCAGCCGCTCATAGGGCGGCATGTCGCCCTTGCTGTCGTCGAGCGCGGTGAGTTCGACCTGCTCGCCGATCATGTCGTCACCGGCAGCCTTGCGCTGGGCGCCGATCGAGATCGCCACCTGCGGGTCGATGCGGAAGCGCACGTAGTTGGCATCGTCAGGCTTGATAGGGTCGAAGACATTAAGCGGCGGCCGCTTCAGCCGGACGATGACCTCAGTGGCGTGCACCGGCATTGATTTGCCGGCGCGGATGAAAAAGGGCACGGCCTGCCAGCGCCAGGTGTCGACGAAAAACCGCACCGCCGCAAAGGTCTCGACCGGCGAATTCGGCGCGACGCCCGGCTCGCGGAGATAGCCCTTGAATTGGCCGCGCACGACATCGTCCTTGGTCAGCGTCCGGATCGCCCGCAGCACCTGCACCTTCTCGTCGATCAGATCGTCGGCCGAGCGGCCAACGGGCGGCTCCATGGCAAGCAGCAGCAGGATGTTGAGCAGATGGTTCTCGATGACGTCGCGGATGCAGCCGACCTCGTCATAGAAGCGGCCGCGGCCTTCGACGCCGAAATCCTCGGCCATGGTGATCTGCACGCTCTCGACGAAATTGCGGTTCCAGATCGGCTCGAGAAAAGAATTGGCGAAGCGAAAATAGAGCAGGTTCTGGATCGCCTCCTTGCCGAGATAATGGTCGATGCGAAAGATCGACTGCTCTTCGAATACCAGGTGCAGGACCCGGTTCAACCAGCGCGCCGATTGCAGATCGTGGCCGAAAGGCTTTTCCACCATCAGGCGCGCGCCCTGGGCCGCGCTCGACTGTTCCAGCCCCTGGATGACCGTCTCGAACATGGTCGGCGGCACCGCCAGATAATGCAGCGGGTGCTGTGCGGTTCCCAGCGCGCTTTTCAGCTTCTCGAAGGTCGCGGCGCTACGGTAGTCGCCGCTGACATAACGAAGCAGCGACGCAAGTTTCGCGAAGATCTTTTCATCGACCTTGCCGATGGCCTTGACGATGCCGTCGCGGGCGCGCGCCTGCAACTGCTTCACGTCCCAGGCGTCGAAAGCGACGCCGATCACCGGCTCGGTCAACGTTCCCTTGGCGACCATGGTGTAAAGTGCCGGGAATATCTTCTTGTGGGCGAGATCGCCGGTCGCCCCGAAAAGCACCAGCGTGTCGGACCGTTCCTGGTTCATGAGCGTGCCTTCCCTGTCACGAGCCGGTCTTCGGCTTTTCGACATGGCCGCCAAAGGCATAGCGCATGGCGGACAGCAGCTTGTCGGCGAATTCGGATTCGCCTTGCGAGGAGAAGCGGTCGAACAGGGCCGAGGACAGAACCGGCGCTGGCACCCCGGTGTCGATCGCCGCCTTCAAGGTCCAGCGGCCTTCGCCTGAATCCGAGACTCGTCCGCCGAACTGCGTCAGCGCCGAGTCGGCCTTCAAGGCGCCGGCCGTGAGGTCAAGCAGCCAGGAGCCGATGACGCTGCCATGCCGCCAGACCTCGGCCACCTCTGCGATATCGATGTCGAACTGGTAGTATTGCGGGTTTTCCAATGGACTGGTTTCAGCGTCGGCCGTCCGCTGTCTCTTGCCCGCATTTGCCGACTTCAGGATGTTCATGCCCTCGGCATAGGCGGCCATGACGCCGTACTCGATGCCGTTGTGGACCATCTTGACGAAATGGCCGGCGCCGCTCGGTCCGCAATGGAGATAGCCGAAGGGGGCGGTTCCTGCAGCCTTCCCAGGGGCCGGCACCCCGGCATCGGCGCCGGGCGCTAGTGTCGCGAAGACCGGGTCGAGATGCTGGACCGCGCTGTCAGGGCCGCCGATCATCAGGCAATAGCCGCGTTCGAGGCCCCAGACGCCGCCGCTGGTGCCGACATCGACGTAGTTCAAGCCTTTCAATGCCAGGCGCGCTGCGTGGTCGACAGCCTCGTGATAATAGGAATTGCCGCCGTCGACGATGATGTCGCCCGGCTCCATAAGGTCCGCCACCTGGTCGACGATCCGGCTGGTGATCGCCGCCGGTAGCATCAGCCAGGCGGTGCGCGGCTTGGTCAGCTTGCCGACGAACTCCTCCATCGAGGCCGCTCCGATCGCACCAGCCGTCACAAGGGCGGCGACGCTGGCCGGGTTGATGTCGTAGACCACGCATTCGTGGCCATCGCGCAGCAGGCGCCGCACCATGTTGGCGCCCATCCTGCCCAGTCCCATCATTCCGATCTGCATGTTTCTCGTCCTGGTTCTTGAGGGATAGAAGATCTACGGGCTCTGTCGTTGGAGCATGATCTTTTCCGAAACCGGTTTCCACTTGTTGCTACGCTGACCTTCGGTTCGGGATCATGCTCTAGTCCGGCTCGCCGATGCCGACGGAAAAGTCGACATTCTCCCAACGGCCGGCATCGGACCAGAAAAAAGTAAAGACGATCGTATTGCCCGGCGAAACATCGGCAACGGGCAGGTCCGTAAAATGGATGCCGAAGGCATTCTCGATCGTCGCGGCATCATGGGCGGTCGCCCAATCGTCGCTGCTCCAATGCACCACCGCCCGCGCCAGCAGCTCGACGCGCAGCATCTTGCCGGCGGGCATAGTGCGGGCCTTGTTGTTGAAGCGCCATGTCCGTCGCGGCGCCACGCTACTGTCATCAATGTAGCGCTTCACGCCTTGCGGCGGTATGTCGAAGACCGCGCCGTCACTGAGCGAACGCAGCAGCTTGATGTGCTCCGAATGCGCCCAGACCAGCGGCATGGCGCTGCCCGATGGTCGGCCGTGCCACAGCTCGCGTTCCGGCATGTCGGGACCATCCCAGACCTGCTCCGGCAGCAGGCCGCCAGCCTCGGCCGAGCCTTCAAACGTCTTCAGCAGGCTCGCTGCTTTGTCCTTGCGGCCCGCCGCCAGTTCGTAATGGGCGCGCTCGCCGACCAGCAGCGGCCAGGGCCGGCCCTGGCCGGTCCCGTCGAACGGCGCGCCGTCGGTATGTTCGCCATAGCCGTCGCCGATATAGCGATACCAGACGGGCCCCTGCGGCAGGTCGCATCGCAGCCGCGCATCGATAACCCTGACGGTGTCGACGATGCGCGGATCGCCGGCAGCCCTGAGGCCGAAGCGGACAAGCGCCAGCGCATCCGGGCTGACGATCGCCTCGGCCGGCCGGTCGGTATCGCCGGGCGGCCGGTTCTTGATCGGCACATAGCCGTCCTTCGGCGACGCCGCGCCGGCGGTGTCGGGCGGCGCGATGCGGACGTAGTAGCCCGCGACGCCCACCTCTTCGCCGAGTGGAGTGCCGGTGACATAGGTCCAGCGCTCGATCTGGTCGTTCCAGACATCGGCGGTTTCACGCAAATAGTTTGCCGGCTCTTCTTTGCCGCAAACGTCGAACATGTCGGCCGCAGCGAGCAGTGCTGCGATCTCGACGGCGAGCGTGAACGGACTGTAGCCGGCATCCTCTTCCCAGCGGTCTTCGCCGGTGACGGGACCGTTGCGCACGACATAGGAAGCGGCGCGCTCGATCATTGGCATGAAGGAGAGCAACGCGGCGTCTGCCAGGTGCCCTGCGCGGCGGAGCGCGTCGGCGAGCAGCAATGGAAAGGCGCATTCGTCCATCTGGATGCCGGGCCAATAGGCTGTTCCGTCGAGCCAGGCGTTCTGCGGCCAATGCCCATCCGACTGTTGGATAGCGCGGAGATAGGCGAGGATCTCAAGCGCTTGCGCCGGATCGCCGGCGGCCAGGAAGCCGCCCGCGGTTTCGACCAGATCGCGCGGCCAGACCAGATGATAGCCGCCGAGATCGTCGTCGCCCATGCTGAAGCCCCATGGGATCGACAGGCTGGCGACGGCTGCTCCGTCGGATGACCGGTGCGTCGCCAGAACCGCTGTGCTGACGCGATAGGTGTTGATCCCTGCTACATGCCGGTCCAGCGGCAGCAAGCCAGCCTGCCAATCCCGCCATTTCTTGACATAGGATTGGGCTGCGGGCTCAAAACCCCGCTTCAGGCTGGCCGAGGCATTTTCCGCCGCCTCTTGCGGCGTCGTTCCGAAACCCAGGGCCAGCAAGGCCTTTGGGTTCACAGCCGAAAAGCCGATTTCTCCGGTCAGCGCGACATTGCCGTCTTCGGCCCTTCGGCAGGCCGGGTCGAGCCGGGCGTCACGACGCAGTTGCTGCCAGCCGTCGGAGACACCGACATAGCCGGCCGAGCATGCTCCCCAGGGCAGCGACGAGGCGAGCGCCAGGCAGACGCGACGCCCGGACGCAAACAGGACAGGCCTTCCCTCGTAGTCGCCGACCCAGGCGGTGTTGCCCATGCCGGCGTTGACCAGGTGCGGTGCCAGCAGTGCGTAGACGCGGTGGTCGGCAACTGGGCCTCTCAGCAGCGTGAAGCTGATTTCCTGCAGCAAAACGGGGCGTTTCGTATCCGTGATGATACGCTTTTCGATCCGGTAGGTGCCGTCGGCGGCGGTGTTGACCAGCCTGTAGGCGGGCACCCCATCCTCGAACGGCTCGACGCTGTGCACGGCATCGCGCTTTTCTTCCGAGAAATAGCCGCCGGGGCCGGTGACGACCAGCCCCATGTCGCGGGTGCAGGCGCTGTCGAGGCTGGGATAATAGACCTCGTTGAGAATGCCGTGGCTGATCGTGAACCAGATAGGGCAGGCCCGAGAAAGCGCGGTTCCGACGCCGCTCTTGGCGCTCGACGTCCAGCGCGCCGGAATGCCGGGTGCACCCGGGGCAAGGTTTGGCGTCGCTGCCATTCAATCGGTCTCCAGTGCCATCCCTAGACCAGGAGCCGAACCCGTTTCAATCATTGCACCGCAAGTAGATCGTCGGGACGGATTGCTGTTGACAGCTTGCTGCCTATCTGCATTTGTCTGATAATAGATAAAAAACAACGTCGCGAACGTATCAGCCATCAGTAAGACCATCAATCCATGGGAGGAGTATGACATGAAGAGAATATTCGTTTTGGCCGCCTTCGCGGCGATGCTAGCGTCCGGCACCGCGCTGGCCGACACAAGCGACAAGAAGATCGCCTTTTCCAACAACTATGCCGGTAATTCGTGGCGACAGGCGATGCTCAACAGCTATGCCATCGTCACCAAGAAGGCGGTCGCCGACGGGGTGGTGGCAGCCGCGGACATCTTCACGACGGCCGACAAGGAAGTGCCGACCCAGGCGGCCCAGGTGCAGAACCTGATCCTGCAAGGCTATGACGCCATCGTCATCAACGCCGCCTCGCCGGACGCGCTCAACGGCGCCATCAAGCAGGCCTGCGATGCCGGCATCGTCGTCGTCTCCTTTGACGGCATCGTTACCGAGCCCTGCGCTTATCGAGTGGTCGTCGACTTCAAGGACATGGGCAGGCAGGAAGTCGAGCAGATGGCCAAGTTCCATCCCGAGGGCGGCAATCTGCTGGAAATCCGCGGCCTTGCCGGCACGTCGATCGATGACGCCATCCATGCCGGGATTCTGGAAGGCGTCGCCGCTCATCCCAAGTTCAAGATCGTCGGTTCGGTGACCGGCGACTGGGATCAGACCACAGCACAGAAGGCTGTCGCGACAATCCTGCCGTCGCTGCCTGAAATCGTCGGCGTCGTCGATCAGGGCGGCGACGGCTATGGCGCGGCACAAGCCTTTGCCGCCGCCGGCAAACCGCGCCCGACCATCATCATGGGCAATCGTCAGGATGAGCTGCAATGGTGGAAGGAACAGAAGGACAAGGACGGCTACCAGACCTGGTCGGCATCCATTGCGCCAGGCGTATCGTCGCTGGCCTTCTGGGTGGCGCAACAGGTGCTCGACGGCCGCACGGATGTGCCACATGATCTCTTGGTGCCATACCTCGCCTTCACCCAGGATACTTTCGAGGCCGCGCTGCCGAAAATCCCCAAGGGTGGTGTGGCCAGCCACGAATACACGCAGGAAGACGCCATCGCGGCGATCAAAGCCAACGTCAAGTGAGCGTGGCACGTTGTCAGCTGCATTGCTAACTGGACATCGCTAGGGATGCCCGAGGATAACACAGACATCGTCGGACTGAACGGCGCCGAAAAACGTTTCGGCGCCGCCAATATGGACATCATCAGACTGGACGGAGCCGAAAAACATTTCGGCGCCGTCAGGGCGCTCGCCGGCGTCGATTTCCACGTTGGCGCCGGCGAGTGCGTCGGCCTCGTCGGCCATAATGGCGCGGGCAAGTCGACGCTCATGCATATGGTGGCGGGCACACTCGTGCCCGACAGCGGGCGGATCGCGGTGCGCGGCCATGTCGAGGACAATTATTCGGTGCCGCGCTCGCAACAGCTCGGTATACGCTGCGTGTTCCAGGAACTCTCGCTCTGCCCGAACCTCAGCGTCGCCGAGAACACGCGTATCAACCACCCGGCGCTGCGCGGCCTCGGTTGGCGGCGCAAGGCGGCCGATCTGATCGCGGCCAAGCTCGACGAGATATTTCCGGGCCACAGCATCTCCGCCTCCGACATCGCCAGCGACCTTTCCATCGGCAGGCGGCAGATGGTCGAGGTGGCGCGTGCCTTCACGGTGACGCAGGATCCGCTCGAGCTGGTGATCCTCGACGAGCCGACGTCCTCGCTCGACGCGCATACGGCCGGCCAGTTGCTGGCCTTCGTCCGGCGCTTTGTCGCAACTGGCCGGAGCTGCATCCTGATCTCGCATGTTCTGGGCGAGGTGCTGCAGCATGCCGACCGCATCGTGGTGATGCGCGACGGCAGGGTCGTTGCGTCAGATGCGGCGAAGGCTTTCGATCGCGACAGGCTGGTGACGACCATGGGTGGAGCGGAAGCGCGTGAGAAGATAGCGGCCGAGATCGCGACTCAAAAGCCGGAGACCGGGCCGTTGCGGGTCCGGGCCCGCCCAGCGCGCCAAGAGGACGGCAACGAACTTGTGGCGCATGCTGGCGAGATCATCGGCCTTGCCGGGTTGGCCGGCCATGGACAGACCGATCTGCTGCTGGCGATCTTCGCCGCCGCGGCGCGCGCCAAAACCGGCATCGAGGTCACCGCGCCGGTGGCCCTGGTGGCCGGGGACCGGCAGTCGGACGGGATTTTCCCGCAATGGTCGATTGCGCAAAACATCGGCATCCGCTCGCTGAAGCGATTGCGCAACGGCCTGCTGATCTCGCCGCAGCGCGAAGCCGAACTCGCCGACTTTTGGCAAAAGAAAATCGGCATCCGCACCCCCGACATGAACAACAACATCTTCTCGCTGTCCGGCGGCAACCAGCAGAAGGCCCTGTTTGCCCGGGCGCTCGGTTCCGATGCAAAGATTGTGCTGATGGACGACCCGATGCGCGGCGTCGATATCGGCACCAAGCTCGAGGTCTACGACCTCGTGCGCGAAGAGGCCGGCCGCGGCCGCACCTTCCTCTGGTACACCACGGAAACCGAAGAGCTCGACAATTGCCACCAAATCTACGTCTTCAAGAACGGCCGGATCGTCGCCAACCTTCGTCGCGACGAGCTGACGGAGCAAAAGATCATCCAGTCCTCGTTCGGCGACGCTGCCTGAGATGACGGCAGCACCCATCGAGACCGGCCTCAAAGGTTCCTCGGAGCGTGACAGGCTGGCGCGGGCGCGCCTGCTGCGCGGCTTGCTGCCGGCATTGTCGCTGGTACTGGTGCTGCTGGCGATCGCCTGGCTCAACCCGCGCGCCATCAGCTATTTCGGCTTCAGCCTGATGCTCAATTTGGCGATCCCGATCGCCCTGGCGACGATCGCGCAGATGTTCGTCATCGCCGGCAACGAACTCGATCTGTCGATCGGCACTTTTGTCGGTTTCGTCGGCTGCGTCACGGCGACGTGGCTGAAGGATGCGCCGCTGGTCGGCGTCTTGATCCTGCTCGGGTCGATCGGCGTCTATGCACTGCTCGGCGCGCTGATCTATCTGCGCAATTTGCCTTCAATCGTCGTGACGCTCGGCATGAGCTTTGTCTGGCAGGGTCTGGCCATCCTCATCCTGCCGAAGCCCGGCGGCAAAGCGCCGGACTGGCTGCTGTCGCTCATGGCCTTCAGGCCGCATCTCATCCCCTTTCCGATCATTGCGGCGCTGCTGATCGCTGCGGTCGTCCATTTCGGGCTGATGCGCACCTCCTATGGCGTGATCCTGCGCGGATCGGGCGGCAATGCCGCCGCACTCGAACGCGCCGGCTGGTCGCTGCTCAAGACCAAGGTCGTGCTGTTCGCACTCGCCGGCCTGTTCGGGGTGCTGTCCGGCATGGCCCTGATCGGCATCACCACCTCGGCCGACGCCAATATCGGCAATGGCTATACGCTGCTTGCGATCGCCGGAGTCATCCTCGGCGGCGGCGAATTCGTCGGCGGCCGGGTATCGCCGATCGGCGCGGTCATCGGGGCGCTGACGCTGGCGCTCGCCGCGTCGCCGTTGCTCACCTTCATGCACATCCCGCCCGACTGGCAGGTTGCCGCCAATGGCGCCATCCTCATCATCGTGCTGGCGGCCCGGGTGCTGATCAGCCGCAGGGAGAGATGAGCGATGGCATCGTTGCGATTGCTGCTCACCAAACCCTGGATCTGGTCCTTCATCGGCGCGCTGCTGGTGTGGTTGGCGACGATCACCTTCACCGGCGGATATGGCGGCGGCGGCATGATCACGGCGGCACTTTCTCTGGCCGTCTTCACCGTCATTGTCGGTGTCGGCCAGATGTTCGTCATCACGCTCGGACCAGGCAATGTCGACCTGTCGCTGCCGGCCAATATCGGCCTCGCCAGCGCCGTCGCCATGAAGGTGATGGACGGGAACGATGCGATGATCGCTGTCGGGCTGCTGGCGGCGGTGGCCTGCGGCATGGCCGTCGGCGCCGCCAATTATCTCTTGATCTGGGCGCTGCGCATTCCGCCGATCATCGCCACATTATCGGCGAGCTTCATCATCCAGTCGATCGACATCAGCTATGGCCGCGGTTTGCAGATCAAGCCGCCGCCGGGCTTTGCCAATTTCACCAACTGGCAGATTCTTGGCATTCCGGTGCTGGCGATCCTCACCGTGCTGTTCACCATCGGCGCTGCAATCGCGCTGCAGCGCATGATCTATGGTCGTTCGGTGCTGGCGATCGGCCAAAACATCCGCGCCGCATGGCTGGCCGGCGTCAATGTCGGCCGCATCCGCTTCCTTACCTACACGCTGTCGGGCGCGCTCGGCGGCCTCGACGGGGCGCTGCTTGCCGGCTATTTCCGCGGCGCCAATGTCGACATCGGCAACGAGTACCTGCTGGCCTCGATCGCCGTCGTCGTCATCGGCGGCACGTCGGTGGCCGGCGGCAAGGCCAACGTGCCGGGTGTCTGGGGCGCGGCCCTGTTCCTGGTGCTGCTTTTGACCATGCTCAACACGTTCGGCGTCAGCGCCGGCGTCCGGCTGCTGCTGACCGGACTGATCATCGTCGGCGTCATCACCGCCGCCGGCGGCCAGAAGGCGTTGCGCTGAAGTACCGTCAGTGTCAGCCGGTCCTGACGAGAGCCTGCCGGAAAACGTCGGGTTCCCTTCCGGGCATTGGCCCTGTAAATCCCGTCGCGTTGTCAGTCGACATCATTGCGAGAGGTTTGCGTGTCCAATTTCGTGAGCGTTACAAGGGACGGCGGCGTTGCCGTCGTGACCATCGACAATCCGCCGGTCAACGCGCTGAGCTTCCATGTTCGCGAGCCGCTGATGCAGGCGCTTGTTTCCTTGCGCGACGAGCCCGATGTCGCGGCCATCGTCATCGCCTGTGCCGGGCGGACCTTCGTCGCCGGCGCCGACATCACCGAGTTCGGCAAGCCGGTGCAGCAGCCGGATTTGCGCGCCATCATTGCCATGCTGGAAACCATTGCCAAGCCGACGGTTGCCGCCATTCACGGCACCGCGCTCGGCGGCGGCCTGGAACTGGCACTCGGCTGCCATTTTCGCATTGCCAACAGCCAGGCCACGCTCGGCTTTCCGGAGGTCAAGCTCGGCCTGCTGCCTGGCGGAGGCGGCACTGTTCGGCTGCCGCGCCTCGTCGGGCCGCTCAAGGCGCTCAGCATGATCGTTTCGGGAACGCCGATCGGCGCGGCCGAGGCGCTTGCCTCCGGCCTGATCGACGCTGTCTTCGACGGCGCCCTGACCGGGCAGGCGGTTCGTTTCGCCAGCGAAATGGCTGGCAAAGGTGGACCGTTCACGCCGGTGCGCGACCGTGATGGCCGTCTCAACAAGGCTGACTTGGCTGCATTCGACAAGGCGGCGGCGGGACTCGCCAAAAAGGCGCGCGGCCTCGAAGCGCCGATCGCCTGCGCGCAGTCGGTCCGCAACGCCATGACGCTGCCGTTCGAAGAAGCGCTTGCGGTGGAACGCGAACTGTTCGCCAAGCTCGTTGCAGGCGACCAGTCGCGCGCGCAGCGTCATCTGTTCTTCGCCGAGCGGGAGGCGGCGAAGGTTGCCGGCAAGGATATTGTCAGGCGCAAGATCGCGCGGGTCGGCGTCATCGGCGCCGGCACCATGGGCGGCGGCATTGCCATGGCGTTCGCCAATGGCGGTTTCTCCGTCACCGTGCTGGAGGCGACGCAGGAAGCGCTGCAACGCGGGCTGGCGATGATCGACAAGAACTACGCCGTGTCGGTCAGCCGCGGCTCGCTCAGCGAAGACAACAAGCGTCAGCGGCTCGGCCTGTTCAAGGGTTCCACCGCCTATGACGACCTCGCCGATTGCGACCTGATCGTCGAGGCGGTGTTCGAGGAGATGGCGGTCAAGAAGGAGGTGTTCGGCAGGCTCGACGCGGTGGCCAAACCAGGCGCGATCCTGGCCACCAACACCTCCTATCTCGACGTCAACGAAATCGCCGCCTCGACCTCGCGCCCGCAGGATGTCGTCGGCATGCATTTCTTTTCGCCGGCCAACGTCATGAAGCTGTTGGAAATCGTGCGCGCCGAGAAGACCGCGCCCGATGTGCTGGCGACAATCGTCGAACTGGCGCGTCGGATCGGCAAGGTGCCGGTCGTGGTCGGCGTCTGTCATGGCTTCGTCGGCAACCGTATGCTGGCTGCGCGGGGCACGGAAACCGAGGCGCTTTTGGTCGAAGGTGCAACGCCACAGCAGATCGACCGCGTGTTCACCGATTTCGGCTGGCCGATGGGGCCGTTCCAGATGGGTGATCTCGCCGGCCTCGACATAGGCTGGCGCAACCGCAAGGCACGCGGCCAGACGGCAATGATCGCCGACACGCTGTGCGAACAGGGGCATTTCGGCCAAAAAACCGGCAGAGGCTTTTATCTCTACGAGAACGGCTCGCGTACGCCGGCTCCCAATCCCGAGGTCGAAGCGCTAATCCGCGACAAGGCTGCCGAGAAGGGCATCGCGCCGCGCGCGATCGGCGCTGACGAGATCATTGAGCGGACGCTCTATCCGATGATCAATGAAGGGGCGAAGATCCTCGAGGAAGGGATAGCTGCCCGCGCCTCCGATATCGATGTCGTCTGGGTAAACGGCTACGGCTTTCCGGTGGGCAAGGGCGGGCCGATGTTCTGGGCGGGCCTCGAAGGACTCGACAAGATCATCGGACGGCTGGACCACTGGCACGAGCGGACCGGCAAGGATGTTTTCAAGCCGGCGGCCCTGCTCAGGCAAATGGCTGAAACCGGCTCCTGGGAAGGCATTTCCAGCTAAACTGCCCTGAGCGAGGCCATTTTCGAAAATCGTGGACTACCGAATCCGCGCGTCCATGATCTCGACGAAACGCGCGAAGAGACCAGCCTGCGACTTGATCTTGAGCTTGCGGTAAATGTTGCGGCGATGAACCTTTACGGTTCCCGGTACGATGCGCATCGCCCTGGCTATCGATTCCGTCGAGTGCCCCTGAAGCACCAGATCGACGACATGCTTTTCGCGCGGTGTGAGCGAAAGGCTCTTCCAGATATGAGCACGTTCGAACTCGTTGACCGGCGCAATCGCTTCGTCCTGCTTCGTCTCTGCCGGTTCGTCGGCCGGAAGGGCCGGCCAGCGCAGCCTTGCGAAACCGATCACCGCCGGCGCCATGTCGCGCAGCAATCTGGCATCGGCGGTTCCGAAGGGTCCCGAAGCATGCAGTCGCATCAGCGAGACCACCAGCGCGTCCTTTCCCGGCAGCGGCACGAAGAAGCCGACCTCTTCGGCCAGTTTGGTCTGGCTATAGTAAGAGCGGTAATATTCGCTGGCATAGAAGCGGTCCGGCGCCAGCTCGCGCATGCGCCAAAAACCTTCCTTGCGCTCGACCGCCGCGTGGTGGAACGGGTCGAGCAGATAAGGCCCCTCCTGATAGAGCGCTACGAAGACGTGGCTTTCGGCTGGCGAGAACGTCTCGAACAGCAGCGGCGGGCGCGAGGCGCCGCGATACCCGAAGACCACACAGTGATCGAAGCTGACATGCTGCCGCAGCCAAGCGACCATCGCCTTGCCGAAAAGCTCGCCGCTCGTCTCCCGTGTCGCAGCGATGAGCGCAGCGAGCTGATTGTATTCGTCGCCGCGCGATCCGCTCAATTTTATACCCCTTTAAACGAGAAAATAGACCGAATATACCACCTGCGAGGTATATACTAGTCACCATTGGCTCTGATAGCGTCATGAAAATCGCCTTCGCTGGAGCCCGCAGCTTTGACCGCAGTGCCAGATATCGAGTTTCGCGGGGTCACCAAACGCTACGGCAGCGTGACTGCGGTCAGCGGCATCGATCTTGCCATCCCGCCATCTGCCTTTGTCGCTCTGCTCGGGCCGTCCGGCTGCGGCAAGACAACCTGCCTGCGCATGATCGGTGGCTTCGAACAGCCGAGCGAAGGTGCGGTGTTCATCCGTGGCAGCGACATGGCCGGCACGCCGCCCTACCGGCGGCCGGTCAACATGGTGTTCCAGCAATATGCGCTGTTCCCGCATCTGGATGTCGAGGACAACATCGCCTATGGGCTGCGCCAGGCGCGGCCGCGGTTGGCGTCGCGGGAGATCAGCCTGAGGGCAGGCGAGGCGCTCGCCATGGTGCGGCTTGCCGGCTACGGCCGCCGCAAGATCCACGAGCTTTCCGGCGGCCAGCAGCAGCGTGTCGCCCTGGCGCGCGCGCTGGTCAACAAGCCGGCGGTGCTGCTGCTCGACGAGCCGCTGGCGGCGCTCGACAAGAAGTTGCGCACAGACATGCAGATAGAGTTGCAGAACCTGCAGCGCGAGATCGGCATCACCTTCGTCCTTGTCACGCACGACCAGGAAGAAGCCCTGTCGATGAGCGATTTCGTCTGCGTCATGAATGGCGGGCGCATCGTCCAGCTCGGACAGCCCAGCGAAATCTATGACGAGCCCGCCGACCTGTTCGTCGCCGACTTCGTCGGCAAGACCAATCTCTTGAGCGGCAAGGTCGCTGGGCACTCGGGCAACCTCGTCGAGGTGGTGCTTGCCGACGGTACCGTCATAGCTGCGCGCAAGCGGACTTCGCTGCGGCAGGACGAAGCCGTTGCGGTCAGCCTGCGTCCCGAATCTTTAAGCCTCGGCGCGCCGGGAAGCGGCCGGCTCAACGGCATTATCCGCAACCGGATCTTTCTGGGCTCGACCGCGGAATATGCGATCGAGGTCGGGGGTATCGGAACGCTGCTCGCCAAGGCCGATCACCTGATCGGCAGTAAAAATCTCTTCAAGCCGGGTGAACCCGTCGCCATCGGCTTTACAGCCGGAACGCCGCTCGCGTTTCCGGACCCCAAGAACAACGGGACCAACCAGAGGGAAAACAAACATGTCGAAATCATATCGTGACGGACTGCCGATAAGCCCCGAAAAATTCGTCGATCAATTGATGCGCCTCAAGCGCGGTTCCATCGGCCGCCGCGAATTCCTTGGCCTCACCGGTCTTGGCATCGCAACGGCGGTGATGGCCCGCGAGCTCGGCATTATGCCCTCGCCGGCCTTCGCCCAAGAGGGTCTTGGCGACCGCATGTCGATCGCCACCTGGCCCAATTACCACGACCCGACGACGTTCGAGAATTTCAAGGCCGAGACGGGCGTCGCCGTCGAGGTCAATGTGTTCGGGTCAAACGAGGAGATGCTGGCCAAGCTGCAAGCCGGCGCTTCTGGCTGGAGCCTTTTCGTGCCGACCAACTACACGATCTCCACCTATAAGAAACTCGACATCATCGAAGCGCTCGACATGGCCAAGCTCGCCAATTTCGACGGCTCGCAACAGGACCCACGCTTCACTGGGGAAGGCACGATCGATGGCGTGACCTACGCGGTGCCGAAGAATTGGGGCACCACCGGATTTGCCGTCAACACTAAGAAGCTCACAAAGCCGATGACGAGCTGGAAGGAATTCTGGGACACGGCTATGGCGGAAGGCGACGGCCGGATCATGGTTCATGATTACCAGCTCACCACGATCGGCAATGCGCTGAAATATTTCGGCTTCTCGTTCAACTCGCTGAAGCAGGACGAACTCGCCAAGGCGGAAGAATTGCTGCTGAAGGTCAAGCCGCATCTGTTCGCGGTTTCCAGCGATTATCAGCCGTCGATGCGTGCCGGAGACGCCTGGATGACGATGTGCTGGACCAATGACGGGGCGCAGCTTCACCGCGACATTCCGGAGATCGCTTATGTGCTTGGCAAGGAGGGCGGCGAGATCTGGACCGACTTCTACGCCATTCCGAAGGATGCGCCCAACAAGCCCGCCGGCTATGCCCTGCTCAACTACCTGATGGATCCAAAAGTTGCGGTCAACGAGCACCTGGCCAACGGTGCGCCCTCCACCGATGCCCGGGTCAATGCGCTGCTGCCAAAGGAAGTGCTGGCCAATCCGATCCTCTACCCGGCGGCGGATCTGCTGAAGCCGCTGGAATTCGGTGCGGCTGCGACGCTGACCGATCCGGGCCGGGCCGAACTGATGGCGCGCTTCAAGTCGGCTTGAACCGGGCGGGCCATAGGTCCGATGCAGGCAACTCTACCGGCGGGCTGATGTCCGCCGGCACCGGGGCGGTTTTTCATGCGCAGCAATGTCCTTCGTCACAATCTCCTGACCGCGCTGCTGCTCGGTCCAGCAACCGCCTGGCTGGTGGTGTTTCTGGTCTTGCCGTTCGTCGCGATCGCCGTTTTCAGCGTCGGCGAGCGGGCGCCGGAAGGCGGCTATCAGGCCGCTTTCACCTTGGCGCAATATGTCAATCTTCCGGCGCGGGCGACTGCCTTCTGGAATACGATGGTGCTGGCGCCGGCGGGCGCACTGGCCTGTCTTCTCGTCGCTTATCCGGTCGCCTACTACCTCGCCTTGCGCGCGCCGGAGCGGTGGCGGCTGATCCTGCTTGCGCTTGTCGTCATCCCGTTCTGGACCAGCCTACTGATGCGAACCTACGCCTGGATGTATATTCTGGGCGGGCGCGGCATCCCGGCATTGCTGGCCTATGTCGGGTTCGAAGATGTGCGGCTGATCAACACGCCGGGCGCAGTCCTGCTCGGCATCGTCTATGGCTATCTGCCGCTGATGATCCTGCCGATCTATGTCAGCCTCGAGCGGCTCGATCGCCGGCTGCTGGAAGCCTCCGCCGATCTCGGCGCGACACCAGTCTCGACATTCCTTGGTGTGACGCTGCGGCTGTCGCTGCCGGGTGTGATGACCGGCTTCTCGCTGGTCATGATCCTGCTGCTCGGCGAATATCTGATTCCGACGCTGCTCGGCGGCGGCAAGGTCTTCTTCATCGGCAACGCGCTGGTCGACCTGTTCCTGCAATCGCGCAACTGGCCGTTCGGATCGGCAATCGCGATCACGCTGGTTCTGGTTTCGGTGGTGGTGCTGCTTGCCGCCAACCGCATTTCGACCCGGCTTTCGGGCGCGCGTCGGGTGGACCTGGTCTGATGCGCGCCTTCGTCGTTGCGGTCTTTGCCTTCCTGTACTTGCCGATCGCGCTGGTGGTGCTGTTCTCCTTCAATGCCGGCCGTCACGCCAGCGAGCTCACCGGTTTTTCGGTGCAATGGTACGGCAAGGCGCTGTCGAACCCTTTCCTGGTCGAAGCGCTGAAGAACAGCCTGTTCATCGCCACCACCAGCGCGTTGCTCGCGGCGCTGTGCGGCACGGCGGCGGCGCTTGGCCTGGCGCGTGTCGGCGCGCGGACACGGGCCATATTCGATGCGCTTTTGGGTGCTGCGATCGTCGTTCCGGGCGTCGTCATCGGCATCTCGACGCTGGTCGCGCTCGTCCAGCTATTTGGGGTCGTCAATCCGTTTCTCGCATCGCTGTGGCCGAACGACCAGCCGCCACGCCTAGCGCTTGGCTACGGGTCGATCATCGCCGCGCACGGCCTGTTTTCGATGGCGCTGGTGGCGATGATCGTCGGCACACGCCTCGGCAGCCTCGACCGCAATCTGGTCGAGGCTTCGAGTGATCTTTATGCCACCCCGCTGACGACTTTCCGCAGCATCGTGTTGCCGCAGATCATGCCGGCGGTGATCGCCGGCTTCCTGCTCGCCTTCACATTCTCCTTCGACGATTTCATCGTCGCCTTCTTCGTCGCCGGCGCACAGACGACGTTGCCGATCTATGTCTTTGCCTCGATCCGGCGCGGGGTGACGCCCGAAATCAACGCCATCGCGACGATCGTGCTCGTCGCCTCGGTGCTGCTTGTGGTGCTTGCCCAATGGCAATTGCGCCAACGCAAACCATCAAACTGAAAGTCGCATCATGATTCTGAAAGATCGCATCGCCGTGGTGACGGGCGCCGGGTCGGGCATCGGGCGGGCCGGTGCCATGATCATCGCCAGGGAAGGCGCGGTGGTGGTGATCGCCGACAGGGATCAGGCTGCCGGCGAAGCCACCGCTTTCGACATCCGTGCCGCCGGCGGCCGGGCCGAGGCGATCGCCACGGATGTCGGCGAGGACGCGGCAGTCGAGCAACTCATCGTCGGAACGCTGGGCAAACATGGCCGGATCGACATCCTGCACAATCACGCCGGAGTCCAGGTCGGCGGTACGCTGACCGAAGTCGGCGTCGACGGCATGGATGCCTCGTGGCGGATCAATGTGCGGGCGCAGTTCCTCGCTGCCAGGCTCGTCATGCCGTCGATGATCGAACAGGGCGGCGGCGTCATCCTGAATACCGCCTCGAATTCAGGTGTGTTCTACGACCGCGAGATGATCGCCTACGCAACCTCAAAACATGCCGTGGTGGCGATGACCCGGCAGATGTCGCTCGACTATGCCACGCACAATGTCCGCGTCAACGCACTCTGTCCGGGCTGGGTCGATACGCCCTTCAACGAGCCCTTCATCGCCCAGATGGGCGGGCGGGATGCGATCGAACGCTATGTCCGCACCAAGATTCCCATGCAGCGCTGGGCCAGCCCCGAAGAAATAGCCGAAGCGATCCTGTTCCTCGTCTCCGATCGTTCGTCCTTTATGACCGGCCAGGCTTTGGTGATTGACGGCGGCGAGAGCATCGGCTGACACTTCGCGACAATGCGCTCCGTGTCACCTCATACGTGCTTGCGGCCGCCGGCCTCGCGGAACCAGCTGTCGGGATAGGGATACCACCAGTCCTGGATCACTGGCTTGTGCTCGATGATGACCATCTTCGAGCGGCGGAAGGCATCCAGTCCTTGGCGTCCAAGTTCGCGGCCGAGGCCAGACGCCTTCCAGCCCCCGAACGGCAGCGCGTCATTGTCGATCAGCGGATTGTTGACCCAGACCATGCCGGCCTCGAGCCGCTCCGCAGCCTCATGCGCTTCGGCTAGATCGGTGGTGAACACGGAGGCGCCGAGCCCGAACGGGCTGTCATTGGCAAGCTCTATCGCCTCGTCGAAATCCTTGACCCGGCAGATCGCGGCGACCGGTCCGAAACACTCTTCGCGCACGATCGCCATGTCTGGAGTGATGCCGGTCAGGATTGTCGGCTCGTAGAACCAGCCGACATTGTGCGCCGGCGGAATGCGCCCGCCGGTGACCGCCTTGGCGCCGCTTCGGATCGCATCGTCGACCAGCCGCATGACTTTCGCCCGCGCCGCCTCGCTGACCAGCGGCCCGATCTCGGTCTTGTCGAGGCCGTTGCCGATGCGCAGCGTCCGTGTCTTCTCGGCAAACAGATCGACAAAGCGATCGTGAACGGCATCGACGACGAAGAATCGTTCGGCCGAAGTGCAGACCTGGCCGGTGAGGTGGAACGCGGCGGTGACGCTGCCGGCCGCCGCCACGTCAAGCGGGGCGTGTTGGCTGATGATCAGCGGATCGCTGCCTCCGGCCTCGATCACGCAAGGCTTCATGCGCTCGGCGCAGGCGACGGCGACGGCCTTGCCGGCGGCGACCGAGCCGGTGAAGGCGACCGCATGGGTACGGTCGGAAGCGATCAGCGCCTGTGCGGTGGCCGCCCCGCCGGGGAGGCAGGAAACCAGGCCCTCCGGCAGTGAGCGGAACACCTTGAAATAATCCAGCGTCGACAATGTCGTCGCCTCGGCCGGCTTGATCACGCAGGCATTGCCGGCGGCAAGCGAAGCTGCGACGGTCCAGCACATCAACAGGATCGGAAAGTTGTAGGGCATGATATGCACCGACGTGCCGTAGGGCTCGTAGCGCGCATATTGGAACGAACCGGCCTGCGTCGTGCCGGCGACCTTGCCGGCGTCGTCACGCGCCATTTCGGCGTAATAGCGGAAGATCGGTGCGCAATTGGCGATCTCGCCGATCGCTTCCGGATAGGGCTTGCCCATCTCGCGCACCATCAGCTCGGCGCAGCGCGTGAAGTCGGCCGCCTCGATAGCGTTGGCGACAGCATGCAGATGTCTGGCGCGGCTCTTGGCGTCGAGCTTCTTCCACGCCGTTTGCGCCTTGGTCGCCGCGGTGAGCACGGCGTCGATCTCGCCGTCGGCTGCGGCAGCGATGGCGCCCACGGTTTCCAGCGTCGCCGGATCGATTACTGGTTTTGCCGCACCGGTCATCGGCCGATAATCCGGATTGACAAAAAAGGTTGGCCGGTCAGCGGAGAATTCCATGGTCTTCCTTTCAACCCGCTCAGCGGATCATGTAGACCTTCTTGATCGTCTCATGGACAGTGCAAACGCCCTTCCAGTCCTGCGGAAAGAACGCCGCAGTATCTGGTTCGATCTCGATCACCTCGCCGGATTCGTGGACATAGGTGCAGCGTCCCTCGAGGAAATGGCAGAACTCGTCGCGGGTGACATGGCAGTGCCATTTGCCTGGGGTGCAGACCCACAGCCCGCATTCGGAGCGGCCCTCCGGTCCCTTGTGCAGCAGCTTGCCGGAAGTGCGGGATTCGCCCTCGATCATGGTGGGGATGACGCCCCAGTCGACCAGGTCGGTGAGGGCGAGCGGCGATTTCATGATCGGTGTCGGCATGTCGTGAAGCTCCAGTGGCTGGCTTCAGGCCAGCATGTAGATGTTGCGAATGGTTTCGTGGACAGTGCATTCACCCGCCCAGCCGGCCGGGAACATGACCACCGTGGCGGCGGAGACGTCTATCACCTCGCCGTCATCTGATCGGTAGGTCGCGCGGCCGGCAACGAAATGGCACAATTCGTCGCGCGGAATCGCCAGCCGCCACCGGCCGGGCGTGCAGACCCAGATGCCGGATTCCGGCTGGTTGTTCGGCCCCTTGTGGACCAGCCTGCCCGTCGAGTGCGAAGCACCTTCCAGCACATTGGGCTGGGTGCCCCAGTCGATGAGGTCGGCGCGGGTGGAAGCCTGGTGGAGATGTGGCGCGGAGGAGGTCATGTGGGTACTTCGTTGGTGCGACGCTCATTTTCGAGAGGCCTTCGCTCTACGGCGCCCCCTCTGTCCTGCCGGACATCTCCCCCGCTTGGGGGGAGATCGGCACCCTCGCCGAGAGCGCCCCATTTGCGAAGTTGGCGATTGGCGAAAAGCACTGATGACAGCCAATATCCCTCCTTGTGGGGGACATGTCCGGCAGGACAGAGGGGGGCGCAAAGGAACTCCATACCCATAAGCCCGGTCACAGAAGTTTCTCCAGCAGCCCCGCCGCTTTCTCCGGGCCGTTCTGCGATTGCATCTGCGCCGATGTCCTAGCCAATTTGGCCTTGATTGCCGGGTCCGTCAGGCAGGTTTCGATCTTGGCGATCAGCTCGGCATCGCTCCAGTCGTAGCGCGGCATGCCGAAGCCGTGGCCGGTCTCCTCGACCCTCGTCGCGTTGTCGTGGCCATCCCAGACATAGGGCATGATGATCGCCGGCTTGCCGAAGTAGAGACACTCGGTGAACGAGTTGTTGCCACCATGGTGGATGACCGCATCGACCTGCGGGATGACCGAGGGCTGCGGAAACCAGCTCTCGACGATGACGTTTTCGGGGACTTGCGCGTACTGGTCCTTGTATCCCCCGACATTGACCAGCGCCCGGTAGCGCGTCTTGCCCAGCGTCGCGATGATGCGCTTCAGCAGATCGACATCGCCGGCGCCAAGGCTGCCGAAGGAAACGTAGAGCAGCGGCCCGTCATTGTTTTTCGCGAAGGTCGGCACGGTGTAGGGCTTCTCCTGCCGCACGCAGCCTTCCAGATACTGAAATTTTGCCGGGTCGAGCGGATGGCGGCGCTTGAACTTTGCCGCCTCGGGATAGAGCAGCAGGTTGAGATAGGGCGAAGCCTCGAAGAACTGGCCGATCGGATACGGCGCCTCGTTGTTCGCCTTTAGGAACGCGTTGAAGTCGTCATGGATCGGCTTGATGGCCGCGTTGAAATGATCGCGGTAGCGCCGATGGCAGGCGTGGTCATTCTCACCGCAGCCGGACAGATGCGGCGGGATATCCTCGTCCTCGATTTCGTTTTCCGAGCAGGAGATGACGCGCACCCACGGCTTGCCATACTGCTTGATCGCCGGGAACAGGATGACATTGTCGACGCAGATAACATCCGGCTTGATCGTCGCAAGTACACCAGGCAGGTCCTTCTCAGCCCATTTGGCGCTGTCGACAATCGCCGTCCAGCAATCCTTCACGTAGTTGTCGACCTGGTCGTAGGGCGACTTGCGGAAGTTCGGGATGTGGCCGTTGATGAAGTCTTCCCAGAACTTTGCCATCTGCTCGGGCGGCATCGGCTCGGACAGGTTCACCGGATGAGCTTCGAAGCCGTAGCCCTTGTAGACATCGAGGAAACCAGGGTCCGACAGGAACACCGCTCTGTGGCCGTGCGCCTCGACCGCCTGGGCGATGCCGACCGAATTGAGCGCCGGGCCGTAGGCTGCTTCCGGAAAAAACGCGATCGTCTTCTGAGCCATCAAGCTTCTCCTTCCAATCAATCTGCGAAAATTCTGACGTCGGCGGCATCCCAGCCGAGTTCGACCGCATCGCCTGACGAGACCGGGCGCCGGTCGGCGGCGTCGGCGGTGACGCGCACCAGGAACGGCTTTGGCGACAGAGCGGTGCGGACATGCAGCTGCAGGTCGAGCCCATGATAGGCGAGCGCCTCGACGGTGCCGGCGATCCGGTTGGCTGTCTCTGGCGACGGGAAAAGCCGGATTCGCTCGGGCCGCACTGAAGCGACCGCCGCTGCGCCGGAAGCCAGAGGCGAGGGAACCGTTCCGACGATCCGTGTGCCGTCCGCTGCCTTCACCCCGTCGGCGGTGGCCTTGCCCGGCACGAAATTCATCACGCCGATGAAGTCGGCGACGAAACGGTCGGCGGGATGCTCGTAGACCGCATGCGGCGTGTCGCATTGCAGCAGCTTGCCGTCTCTCAGCACCGCCATGCGGTCGGCCATGACAAGCGATTCCTCCTGGTCATGGGTGACGATGACGAAGGTGATGCCGACCTCGTGCTGCAGGCGCTTCAGCTCCAGCTGCATGGCGCCGCGCAATTTCTTGTCGAGCGCGCCGAGCGGCTCGTCGAGCAGAAGCAGCCGCGGCCGCTTGACCAGCGCCCGCGCAAGCGCGACGCGCTGCTTCTGCCCGCCCGACAGTTGCTCCGGCTTGCGGTCGGCGAAAGGAATGAGCTCGGTCGTCGCCAGGATGGCGTCGACGCGGGAGCGGATTTCCTTTGCCGGCAAGCGTTCCATTTCGAGGCCGTAGGAGACGTTGGCCCTGACGCTCATATGCGGAAACAGCGCATAAGACTGGAACATCAGATTGACCGGCCGCTTGTTGGGCGGGGTCCTGGCGATGTCGCGGCCGTCGAGCAGGATGCGCCCGTCATTGGGCGTCTCGAAGCCGGCCAACATGCGCAGCAGCGTGGTCTTGCCGCAGCCCGACGGCCCGAGCAGGGCGAAGAACTCGTTCTCACGGATATCGAGCGAAATGCGGTCGACGGCGGTCACCCGGCCGAAATTCTTCGACACCTTGTCGATCGCCAGCAGCGTGCGGGGTGCGCTCATTGGCCGATCACCCCGCGGTTGAGCCGCTGCGACAGGGTTAGCGCGGTGATGCTGACCGCCATGACGATGGCCGCCAATGCGTTTATCTCCGGGGTGATGCCGAAGCGGATCATCGAATAGATCTGCATCGGCAGCGTGGTCGAGGCGCGGCCGGCGCCTGATGTGAAGAAGGCGATGATGAACTCGTCGACCGAAAGCGTGAAGGCGAGCAGCGCACCGGCGACGACCGCCGGCAGGATGACCGGCAATGTCACCCGCCTGAAGGTGGTGAGCGCGGAGGCGCCGAGATCGGCGGAGGCCTCGACGATCGACCAGTCGAAGCTCTTCAGCCGCGCGCGCACCACCGAACAGACGAAGGCGAGGTTGAAGACGACATGGGCGAGGATGATGGTGTGCAGGCCCAGGGTGAAATCGAGCAAAGAGAAGAAGCTGAGCAGCGCGATCGCCAGCACGATGTCGGGAATGATCATCGGCGCAAAGATCAGCGCCTCGAGGCCGCTCCCATATTGCCGGCGTATTTCGACACCGATCGCCAGCAGCGTGCCGATCAAGGTGGCGATTGCCGTCGAGACGAGCGCCACGATCAGCGTGTTGAGGGCAGCGGAAAGGATCGCGGCGTTTCCGACCAACGAGGCATACCATTTCAGTGAAAAGCCCGACCAGACGGTCGGCAGCCCGCCTTGGTTGAAAGACAGCGCCACCAGCACCGCGATCGGGATGTAGAGAAAGGCAAAGACCAGCGAAAGCACAAGCCAGAGCGTGCGCCGCGTGGCGGGGGAGCGCTCAGCCATCGGCGCCTCCTTTCGCCTCGGCGGCACGGCCTGCGGCGCGATCCGCAGCCAGGGCCTGCGCCGTCAGCACTAGCAGCATTATGGCGATCAGCGCCATGGCAAGTGCGGCGCCGAAGGGCCAGTCATTGGCGGTCAGGAACTGGTCGTAGACGAGATTGCCGATCATCTGGAAGCGGCCGCCGCCGAGCAGCGCCGGCGTGACGAAATTGCCGATCGACAGCACGAAGACGAACACCGCCCCGGCGGCGATGCCCGGCACGGTCAACGGCAGGATGACCCGGCGAAATGTGGTCATCGCCGAAGCGCCGAGGTCGCGTGAGGCCTCGGCGAGCTCCGGATTGAGCCGCGACAGCGGCGCGTAGCAGGCCAGGATGACGAAGGGCAGATAATTGTAAACCAGACCGGCGATGACGGCGCCTTCGGTGTAGAGCATCGACGGCGGCTCGCCGGTATAGCCAAGCCAGCGCAAGAGCTGCGTGATCAGGCCCTCGCGATTGAGCAGCACTATCCAGGCGTAGGTGCGGATCAGGTAGTTGGACCAGAAAGGCAGGACGGCGAAGAACAGGAATACCGGCTGCCACCGGCGTGGTGCCGCCGCGATGGCATAGGCGGCGGCATAGCCGATCACCACCGCGATCAGCGTTGCCGTGCCGGCGATGCGCGCCGAATTGAGGAAGATGCCGGCATAGAGCGGGTCGAACACCAGCCCGAAATTCTCCAGCGTGAAGGTGTATTCGATGCCGCCATAGATGCCGCGCCGGAAGAAGGCGAGCGCCAGGACCAGAGCGCATGGCACCACCATCAAGGCGGTGAGCCAGGCCAGCGCCGGCGCCATCAGCAAGGAGGAGCGAAATCTGGTTTGGGACACGATTGCGATACCGCACTCAGCGGCCGGCGGCGGAGGCCCGCCGTCGACCGCGATCTCTGACCTTGATACCGGTTACTGCGCGGCCTTGATCTCGCTGACGATCTTCGAATAGTCGCGCTGGGCGTCGCCGACGTCGCGCAACTGCTCGAACTTGACCAGCTCGGCCACCGGCATGCTCATATTGGGGAACTTGGCGAGGAAATCCGCAGGCAGACTTTCCATAGCCGGCTTGTTCGGCACCTTATAGTCGATGTTCTGCGCCGCCCAGGCGTGGTTCTTGGCGTCCAGCATGAAGTTGATGAACTGGAAGGCGGCGTCCTTGTTGGCCGAAGCCTTCATCACCACCATCGTGTCGACCCACAGATCCGAGCCCTCTTTGGGGATGACGTATTTGATCTCAGGCTTCTCGGCGATGCCGTAATTGCACCAGCCGTCCCATGCCTGCACCAACAACGCCTCGCCGGAGACCAGCTTCGAGTAGAAGGTGGTGTCGTCATAGGCGAGCAAGGTCTTCTTGGCCGAGATCAGCAGGTCCTTGACCTCGGCGAGCTTGGCCGGATCGGTCTCGTTGACCGAATAGCCCTTCGCGAGTTGGCCGGCGGCCAGCAGCCAGCGGTCCGTCGCCAGCATGGTGGTCTTGCCCTTGAGGTCGTCGGAGGGGGCGAGAAGATCGTTCCAGCTGGCCGGCTCGGTCTTGACCAGATCCGAGCGGTAGCAGAGGCCGGTGGTGCCCCAAGTGTAAGGCACGGAGAAATTGTTGCCGGCATCGTGCGGCAGCTTCGTCGCCTCGGGATAGAGATTGGCAAGGTTGGGGATCTTCGCGTGGTCGATCGCCTCGATCAGGCCGAGCTTGTTCAGCACTTCGGCAAAGGGCGAGGAGACGAAGACCACGTCATAGCCCTTGCCGCCCGAAGCCACGAGCTTGCCCATGATCTCCTCATTGGTGGCGTGAACCACGACTTCGCCGGAAACGCGGGTTGCGGCCTTGAAGGCGGCCATGGCATCCGGCGCCATGTAGCCGTCCCAGTTGGAAATGACGAGGTCGGCGGCGGCCGCCGGCGCCGACAGCGCCAGGGCGAGACCAAGCGCGACCGAAGATATCTTTAACGGATGGCGCAGGCGGGTTGAGGCGGTCATTACAGACTCCCATTCTGGTTGATCGTCGAATTCAATCAATCGTCGGACCAGCGCTTGCGACCATGCCGCCGCTTCGATCCTGTTCCCCGGTCTTTTTGTTGCCGTTTGACCTCACAGTACTATTGCAGAAAAAAGTACGTCAATCCATAATTTGGCACGTCGCTGCGAAATCGCCGAACGCGCTATAAGCGCGATCGGTCAAGCCGTAGCGGTCAAGCCGTTCATGAGAAATCGCCATGCAAGCCGCCGCCAGACGACCGCGCACCAACCATCTCGATCTCGCTCAGCGCATTCTCGATGTGGCCCGGCAGCGCGGCTTCGAGGCCGGCGCTCATCTCCCGGAACAGCAGATCGCCTCGCTGTGCAACGTATCTCGAACCCCGGTGCGCGCCGCTTTGCGCCTGCTCACCGAAAGGGGTGTCGTGCGCTGGGAGGCTGAATCGGGCTATCGGCTGGCCGTCGACCTCACCAACCAAGCGACCGTTTCAGCCGACCTGCCGAGCGCCGAGGAAGACGAGCTCGCGGAGATGATCCTGCGCGATCGATCGGCGCGCCGGCTGGATCAAACGGTGACCATCGGCGCGCTGATGCGGCGCTATGGTGCCGAACGAAAGACGGTACTAAAATCGCTAAAGAAACTGACGGAGGAAAATCTTCTGGACCGTGCACCGGGGCAGGCCTGGCTGTTCAGGCGGGCGCCTGACGATCCGGAGGCACAAGGGGAAAGCTATGAGTTCCGCCTGCTGCTGGAACCCGCCGCCATTCTGGCGCCCGGCTTTCGGCTGGACGGGACGCGCGCGGCAGCCTTGCGCCAGGGCATGGAAACGCTGCTGGCGCTGCCCGATGCCGCATTCGATATCAGAGAGTTCCAGCGGCTGGACATCGATTTTCATGGCATGATCGCCGACGGAGCCGCCAACCGGTTCGTCACCGACGCGCTGTCCGACCATCTCAGGCTGCGCCGGCTTCCGGGAACCTATGCCGGCGTCAACGTCTTCCGGCTGAAGCAATC
The DNA here is from genome assembly GCF_053850215.1 of Mesorhizobium sp. f-mel. Taxonomy (NCBI): domain Bacteria; kingdom Pseudomonadati; phylum Pseudomonadota; class Alphaproteobacteria; order Hyphomicrobiales; family Phyllobacteriaceae; genus Mesorhizobium; species Mesorhizobium sp. f-mel. The sequence continues at coordinate 40,513 of NZ_JBSPTO010000008.1, read as the reverse complement.
GCTGCGCGAGCACCTGACCATACTCGACCAATTGGAAAGCCGGCAGTATGAGGTTGCAGCCGATCTGCTTCGCGTCCACCTGCGGCTCTCCCGCAGCCAGCGGCCGCAGGCGGCCAGTCGCGGGGCCCCCGCATTGTTCGGCATGATCAGCCGGCCGGACTCACGAGGACCGTAGTGACGCGCAAAGCCAGCCCGACCATCGCGCTGTTTCCCGAAGCGAGCTTCGGCGCCGCGCTCAATTGCGTCGGTATCGCGCAAGCCTTGCGCGCCCGTGGAGCCCGGCCGGTGTTCATCTGTCACGCCGGCTTTTCCGGTGTGTTCGCCGACTATGGTTTTCAGGAATACCAGTTGCCGACCCACGAGCCGCTGACCGACAGCGAACGCCAGAGCTACTGGCAAGCTTTCGTGCGCCGGCATCTGCCGCATTTCAGGCTGAGCCCGATCGATCAGCTCGAAACCTACGTCGCCCCGACCTGGGAAGCGATCGTCGATACCGCGGTCAATGCCGAGGGGCCGCTGCGCCAATTGCTGGCCCGGCTGAAGCCGGATGCCGTGGTGCTCGACAATGTCATCATGTTTCCGGCGCTGGCCGCCGCCGGCTGCCCATGGGTGCGCGTCGTCTCCTGCGCCGAGACCGAGCTTCCCGACGCCGATGTACCACCCTATCTGTCCGGTCTCGCCGCCGACGACCCAAGCCGCGCGGCCTTCGAGGCGCGCTATCTGGCAGCGGTCGCTCCGGCGCATGACCGCTTCAACCGGCTTCGGATCGACGCCGGTCTTGCGCCCTTGCCGAAGGGCCTTTTTCTCGAAGCTTCGCCAGATCTCAATTTGCTGCTGACCCCAACGATCGTGCGCAGGGAGCGGGCCGAGCCGCTCGACCCGGCCCGCTTCGTCTATCTCGAAGGCTGCGTCCGTTCGGAAGGGCCGTTCGATGTGCCGGTCTTTCCGCGCAATGACGGGCCGCTGGTCTATCTCAGCTTCGGCAGCCTGGGCGCCATGGATGTCGGCCTGATCGAGCGCATGCTTGCCGTGTTCGACCGGCTTCCGGCTCGGTTCATCGTCAATGTCGGCGGTCTGCGCGACACCTATCGCGCGGTTCCGGACAATGTCTATCTCGACGCCTGGTTTCCGCAGCCGTCGGTCGTCGCGAAATCCGATCTCTTCATCCATCACGGCGGCAACAACAGCTTTTGCGAAGCGCTGCGTTTCGGCGTGCCGTCGCTGATCATGCCCTATTGCTGGGACGGGCATGACAATGCGCGACGCGCTGAGGAAACCGGCGTTGGCCGCCACATCAGCCGCGACGGCTGGAGCGACGATGAACTGGAAAATGCCATCCTTGGCCTAATGGCCGACAGCGGGATGCGCTTTCGCCTCAAGGAGAATGCGGTCACCATGGCACGGGCGCCGGGAACCGAAATCGCCGCCGAAGCCATTCTCGCCCTCGTAAGGACGTGACCTGATGCTCAACACCACGACAACGGATGCACCGCAAATGACCCCGACGGACGATCCGAAGGGATGGCTGGAGCAGCAGGGGATCAGGGAAGTCGAGTGCCTGGTGCCGGATGTGAACGGCGTGCTGCGCGGCAAGACCTTGCCGACGGCCAAGTTCCTGAAGTCGCTCGAAGATCGCGCGCTCTACCTGCCGAGCAGCGCCTTCCTGGTCTGCATCGACGGCCGCTATTCCGGATCCAACGACGAGGGCTTCGGCTATCAGGACCCCGACATGCGGATGATGCCGGACGTTGCGACGCTCTGCCTGGCACCCGGTGCCGGAGCAGGGAAAGCCTATGTCTTTGCCGATGCGTTTCACATGGACGACCGGCCGTGGATGGCCTCGCCGCGCCACGTCTTGAGGGCCGTGCTCGATCTCTACCGCCAGCGGGGATGGCGGGCGGTGGTGGCGCCGGAACTCGAATTCTACCTGACCGCGCCTAATCCCGATCCTGATCGGCCGTTGAGCGCACCGGTCGGGCGCAATGGCCGTTCCGAAACAGTGCAGCATCCTTATGACATGGCGGCGTTGGAGGAATTCGAGCCGGTGATCCGGCGCCTCTACGATTATGCCGCGGCGGCCGGGCTGCCGCTCGACACGCTGATCCATGAATCGGGCACGGCGCAGCTCGAGATCAATTTCCTGCATGGCGACGCGCTGCCGCTGGCCGACAAGGTGCTGCTGTTCAAGAGGATGACGCGCCAGGCTGCACAGGAATTCGGCATGCACGCGACCTTCATGGCCAAGCCGATCGCCACACAGGCCGGCAGCTCCATGCATCTCCATATGTCGGTCGTCGACGAGGCCGGGAATACGCTGTTTGCCGGGCGCGACGATGCCGACACCGAAATGTTCGGGCATTTCGTCGGCGGCCTGCAGAAATACCTTCCCGAGGTGATGCCGCTGTTTGCGCCGAACGTGAATTCGTTCCGCCGCATCCGGCCGAACCACAGCGCCCCGGCCAACATCGAGTGGTCGCACGACAACCGCTCCTGCGGCCTGCGCGTGCCGGCCGGCGGGCGCGCCGCGCGGCGGGTGGAAAACCGGCTGCCCGGCGCCGATTCCAATCCCTATCTGGCGATGGCCGGCTCGCTGCTCTGCGGCTATCTCGGCGTCGAAGAAAAGCTCTCGCGCTCGCCAGAGGCATCGGGCAATGCCTATCGCAGCAAGAGCACGCTGCCGAAAACCATGGAGGAGGCGCTCGACCGTTTCGCCGCGTGCAGCCCGGTTCGGGAGTTGCTCGGCGAGGATTTCGTCCAGACGTATCTGCGCGTCAAGAGCGTCGAGCTCGACCTGTTCCAGAGTGTCGTCACCAGCTGGGAACGCGATCATCTGCTGCTCAAGGTTTGATGATGGGCTTCAACTCCGGCCTGGATATCGGCAAATCCTATTATGTCGCGACCGCCAATCCGGCCGCGGATTATCCGGCGCTGCAGGGCGACGTCGACGCCGATCTGGTGGTGGTCGGCGGCGGCTGCACCGGCCTGTCGGCGGCCCTTCACGCGGCCGAGCGCGGGCTGAAGGTGGTGCTGCTCGAAGGCGGCAAGATCGGCTGGGGGGCGTCGGGGCGCAATGGCGGCCAGATCATTCCAGGCCTGCGCAAGGGCGCCAAGGGTCTGGTCAAGCTTTATGGGCCCGAACGGGCGCGGGCGCTTTTCGCTCTCGCCTTCGAGGCACGCGGACTGGTGCTCGACCAGATCAAGCGTCACGCCATCGATTGCGACCTCAGGCTCACCGGTCATCTGGCCGGTGCGGTCAACGCCTCCGACCTGCGCGACCTTGAAGAAGAGGCCGAGTGCCTTGCCAGCGTGATGAATTTTCATGACGTCGAGATGCTGTCGGCGGCGCAGGCGCGCGGAATGGTGAACACCCCCTATCACGGCGCGATGTACGAGAAGCTCGGCGGCCATATGCATCCGCTGAACTACACGCTGGGTCTTGCCCGCGCCGCGGCAGCTGCGGGCGTCAGCATCCATGAGAATTCGGTGGCGCTGCGGCTGGAGCGGGAACCTGCCATCAGGGTTGCGACGGCCAAGGGCTCGGTCCGGGCCAGGCATGTCGTGCTGGCGGGCGACGCGCTGCTCCAGGGGCTCGAGCCGCGCGTCAACAGCCGCATCATGCCGGTCGGCAACTACATCGTCGCAACCGAGCCGTTGGACGACCCGAGCGACGTCATCCCAAGCAATGTCGCCGTTTCCGACACCCGCTTCGTGGTCAACTACTACCGGCTGTCGGCGGACGGACGCCTGTTGTTCGGCGGCGGCGAGCGCTACACGCCGTCGCCGCCCGCCGACATTGCCGGCTTCGTGCGGCCGCATATGGAAAAGACCTTTCCGCAATTGCGCGGCCGCCGCATCGACCATGCCTGGGGCGGCCTCGTCTCGGTGACGACATCGCGCCTGCCGGATGTCGGCCACTATGGCGAGGTCTATTTTGCGCATGGCTATTCCGGCAAGGGCGTGATCCTGTCGACGCTGTCGGGAAAGCTGCTCGCTGAGGCGATCACCGGCGATGCTTCGCGGTTGGATCTGTTTTCGACGCTAAGGCCAATACCGTTTCCCGGCGGCACGGCGCTGCGCGGTCCGCTTTATGTGCTCGGCATGCTCTGGTACGCCATGCGCGACCGCATCAAGCATTGAGCGCAAGCGAGCGGGGCCGTAGCAGGGAAACGCAAAAGAGAGCTGTTAGATGGCCGAGGCCTATATCTGCGACTACATTCGCACGCCGATCGGACGCTTTGGTGGGTCATTGTCTTCGATCCGCACCGACGACCTTGGCGCGATCCCCCTGAGAGCATTGGTCGAGCGCAACCCCGGCATCGATTGGGCCGCGATCGATGACGTCGTCTATGGCTGCGCCAACCAGGCCGGCGAGGATAATCGCAATGTCGCGCGCATGGCACTGCTGCTGGCCGGGTTGCCCAAGGAGGTTTCCGGCTCGACCGTCAATCGCCTCTGCGGTTCGGGCATGGATGCCATCATCATCGCCGCACGCGCTATCAAGGCGGGCGAGGCGGAGCTGATGATATCAGGCGGCGTCGAATCGATGAGCCGTGCCCCTTTCGTCATGCCCAAGGCGGAGACGGCCTTCTCCCGCAATGCCGAGATTCACGACACCACCATCGGTTGGCGTTCCGTCAACCCGCTGATGCAGGAGCAGTACGGCATCGATTCGATGCCGGAGACCGGCGAGAATGTCGCGGAAGAGTTCGCCGTCTCCCGCGCGGACCAGGATGCGTTTGCCGTACGCAGCCAGGACAAGGCGGTGGCCGCGCAGGCCAATGGCCGGCTGGCGAAGGAGATCATTCCCGTAACGATCCCGCAGCGCAAGGGCGACGCGATCGTCGTCTCGAAGGACGAGCATCCACGCGCGGGTACGACGATCGAGGCGCTGGCGAAATTGCCGACGCCGTTCCGGCAAGGCGGCGCGGTCACGGCCGGCAATGCGTCGGGCGTCAACGATGGTGCCGCGGCGCTGATCGTCGCCTCGGAAGCTGCCGTGAAGAAATATGGGCTGACGCCGATCGCCCGCATCCTCGGCGGTGCGGTCGCCGGCGTGGTGCCGCGCATCATGGGCATCGGCCCCGTGCCGGCGACACAGAAGCTGTGTGCCCGGATCGGGCTGAAGCCGGCAGATTTCGACGTCATCGAGCTCAACGAAGCCTTTGCCTCCCAAGCCATCGCCGTGCTCCGCCAGCTCGGCATTGCCGAGGACGCGGAGCACGTCAACCCGAATGGCGGCGCCATCGCACTCGGCCATCCTCTCGGCATGTCGGGTGCGCGCATATCAGGCACTGCGGCGCTGGAGCTCAGGGAGCGCGGCGGCCGCTATGCGCTCGCCACCATGTGCATCGGCGTTGGCCAAGGCATCGCCGTGGCGCTGGAACGGCAGTAAAAAAGATCGAGCGCCGGCCGCGGTCTGCCGCGGCGGGCGGCAGCTGCTGCTCCCCGAAAAATTTGACCATGTGGACAAAGGTGCGGCTCCGTTCCATAGTTCCCCAGCTGACAATTCAAAGAAACAGCCGGCTCGCCACGGCGCCAATCAGAGGGGCATGCGATGGAAAACGGGAAGAGCAAAGTCCAGTCGAAATGCAAAGGGCTTTCGCGACGCAGCGTTCTGGAACTGGGCGCGCTCGGCCTGGCAGCAACCATGCTGCCGGGTCTGGCCTTAGCTCAGGACAAGAAGCTGAAGGTGGCGGCCATCTTCGCCACGCCGACCGAGGAGCCATGGGTCCACCAGATCCATGTCGCCCTGCAGAGGGCCGAGAAGGAACTCGGCATCGAGTACAAATGGTCGGAGAAGGTTCAGACGGCGGATTTCAGCCGTGTCATGCGCGAATATGCGCAAGGCGGCTATGAGCTGGTAATGGGCGACGCCTTCGCCGCCGAACGGGAATCCCGCCGGACCGCCAAGCAGTTCCCGAAGGTTGCCTTCCTGTTCGGCTCCGGCGCCGGGCCGGCCGAGCCGAATTTCGCAGTCTTCGACAATTGGATCCACGAGCCGGCTTATCTCTCCGGCCTGATCGCCGGAAAGATGTCGAAATCAGGCACGATCGGCGCCGTTGCGGCGATGGGCATTCCGGAAGTGAACCGGCTCGTCAATGCCTTCTTTGCCGGCGCCCGAGAGGTCAATCCTAACATCAAGCGGAAGGTCGCTTTCATCGGCTCTTTCTTCGACCCGCCAAAGGCCAAGGAAGCGGCTATCGCCCAGATCGACGCCGGTGTCGACGTGATCTATGCCGAACGTTTCGGCGTCATCGAAGCGGCGGTCGAGAGGAAGATCCTCGCTATCTCCAACATGTCCGACCAGTCCAACCTCGGCCCGGACACGGTGATAACCGGCCCGGTGTGGGACATGTATCCGACGGTCGAGCACGCGATCAAACTGGTCAAGGCCGGCGTCTTCACCGCCCAGGATTACGGTGATTTCTCGCGCATGGCTAAGGGCGGCTCCTTTCTGGCTCCGTACCACAAATTCGACAAGACGTTGCCCGCCGACGTCAAGGAGCTGGTCGAGAAGAAAAAGGCCGAAATCCTCGACGGCAATTTCCGCGTCGATGTCGACGAGAACACGCCGGTTTCGGATTGAGTTTTTTACCCCCCTTGTGGGGAGGGTCGATCCGCGAAGCGGAGCGGGGTGGGGGTCGGCGCCGTACCCCCCCACCCCGTCTCTCGATCTTCGCTTCGCTACGATCGTAAGCCGACCCTCCCCACAAGGGGGAGGGCGAAGAGTCGCGCCATCTCCCACCAGGAGCACCCTTGTCAACATCTGCCCCACTCATCGAAATGCGCGGCATCTCCAAGAGCTTCGGCGCCGTCAAGGCAAACGAAGCCGTCGATCTCAGCGTCGCGCCGGGTGAGATTCTCGGGCTGCTGGGTGAAAACGGCGCCGGCAAGACGACGCTGATGAACGTGCTGTTCGGCGCCTATGCGCCCGACGCCGGCGAGATCCTGGTTCAGGGCCGGCCGGTGACGATCAACAGCTCGGCCGACGCGCTTGCCGCCGGCATCGGCATGGTGCACCAGCACTTTCATCTCGCACCGCGGCTTTCGGTGCTGGAAAACCTGCTGATCGGCATCCCCGGAAAGTCGGGCCGGATCGACCGCGCCGGCGGGCTGGCGCGGCTCAACGAGATCGGCCGGCAGCATGGACTCACGCTCGATCCGGACCTTCCCGTCTCGGTGCTGTCGATCGGCGAGCAGCAGCGGCTCGAAATCGTCAAGGCGTTGTTTCGCGGTGCAAGGCTGCTGATTCTAGACGAGCCGACGGCGGTGCTGGCGCCGACAGAGGTCGACGGGCTGTTTTCGGCGCTGCGCTCGATGGCGGCCCAGGGCCTCGGCATCATCTTCATCTCGCATAAGCTCAACGAGGTTAGGGCGCTCACCCATCGCTGCGTGGTGCTGCGGCATGGCCGCGTGACCGGGCGCGTCGATACCCCCGCAAGCACGACATCCTCGGAGATGGCGAGGCTGATGTGCGGCCACGAAATCGTTCCACCGGCCAGGGGACCATCGACGCCAGGTGCCCCGGTGCTGACCCTCGACGGCATCTCGACGTCGCGGCATTCCGGCATGGCGCTGCGCGACGTGTCGCTCTTCGTGCGTGCCGGCGAGATCCTCGGCATTGCCGGTGTCGCGGGCAATGGCCAGCGGGCGCTTGCCGAGGTGATCTCCGGCGTTCGCGCGCCCGATGACGGCCGGATGACGATAGCCGGCAAAAAGGTCTCGCGGTTCTCGCCGCGCGAGGTGCAGGCGCTCGGTCTCGGGCGCATCCCGGAAGACCGGATGACGACCGGTCTGGTCACCAATTTGCCGCTGGCGGATTCGATGGTGCTGCCGCGCATCGGCACGGGGGCGTTCAGCCGCAACGGCCTGCTCAGGCCGGATGCGATCCGCGCCTTCGCCGAAGCGCAGATCAAGGCCTATGACATACGCTGCCCCGGACCGATGACGCGGGCCGGAGCGCTGTCCGGTGGCAATCTGCAAAAGGCGCTGCTGGCGCGCGAGCTCGCCTTCGACCCCAAGGTGCTGATCGTGTCGCAGCCGACGCGCGGTCTCGACATCGGTGCGGCGCGCTTCATCCACGAAAAGTTCCTCGACATGCGTGGCAGGGGCTGCGGCATCATCGTCCTCGGCGAGGATCTCGAAGAGCTGCTCATGCTCTGCGACCGCATCGCGGTGATGTATGAGGGACGGATCGTCGGCACGCTCGACAGCGCCGACGCCACCATTGCGCGGCTCGGCCTGATGATGACCGGGGCGGAGGGGACAGCCTGATGTTTCGCCTCGAAGCCCGCACCAGCACGCCCGGCTGGTTCAATCTCGCTCTGCCACTGCTGGCGATCGGAGCAACGCTGGTGCTGTGCAGCGGCCTCATCGCGCTGGCCGGTGCCGGCGTCATCGAAGCCTATGGTGTGATGTTCTCGGCGTCGCTGGGCGACAGCTACGCCATCACCGAAACGCTGGTGCGCGCGACCCCGATGATCTTTACCGGGCTGGCCGTCGCCGTCGCCTTCCGTGCCAAATTCTGGAACATCGGCGCCGAGGGGCAGTTGCTGGCCGGTGCGGTGGCGAGCTGCGCGGTCGGCGCCATCCCGATGCCGGGGCCGCTCGCCATGCTTCTCATGGCTGCGGCAGGCGCTGCCGCCGGTGCCGCAGTCGCCTTGGTGCCGGCGACGCTGCGCGTCAAATTTAGTGTTGATGACGTGGTCAGCTCGCTGCTGCTCAACTCGGTCATCTTCTACGCCCTGATGGCGCTGATCGAGGGCCCGTGGAAAGATACGTTCAGCGGCTACCCGATCTCGCCGCCGATCGAGGATTCCGCGAATTTCCCGGTGCTGCTCGAAGGGACGCGGCTGCATCTCGGCGTTGTGGCAGCGTTCCTTGCTGCGCCGGTCATCTGGTTCCTGATCGCGCGCACGACGCTCGGCTTCAGGATCAGGGTTATCGGCGAAAATCCAGAAGCTGCGCGCTATGGCGGCATCCATGTCGAGCGCGTGCTGATCTCGACGGCGCTGCTGTCCGGCGCGCTGGCCGGGCTTGCCGGCGTCGGCGAGGTCGGCGGCGTGCATTTCCAGGTGATGAGCGACATCTCGCCGGGCTATGGCTATTCCGGCATCGTCGTCGCCATGCTGGCGAGGCTCAACCCGCTCGGCGTGGTGCCGGCGGCGCTCTTCCTCGCCGCCGTCATGACCGGCGCTGAGGCGATGTCGCGAGCCACCGGCGTTCCGGCCTTTCTCAGCGATGTCATCCAGGGAACCGCGCTGCTCGCCATGTTGGTGGCGCTGCTGTTCACCGCCTACCGCATCCGCCGCGTGGGGACAGCAAAATGAGCGTCGTGCTCGAACAGATTTTTCAGGTCGGCTTCCTGGCCGCCATCATCCGGATTGCCACGCCGCTGGCTTTCGCAACATTGGGCGAGATGTTCTCCGAGCGCGCCGGCGTGCTCAATCTCGGCATCGAAGGCATCATGCTGTTGTCGGCGATGACCGGCTTCACCGCCACCAGCCTCAGCGGCAGCCTGTGGCTCGGCGTGCTTGCGGCAGTTGTCACCGGTGCGCTGATGGGTGCCGTGCATGCGCTGTTCACGGTGGCGCTCGGCCTCAGCCAGCATGTCTGCGGCATCGGCGTGACGCTGTTCTCGTCGGGCCTCGCCTATTTCCTTTACCGGCTGATCTTCGGCCAGCAATCGGTGCCGCCCAGCATAAAGAGTTTCGAGACGCTGCCGATCCCTGTTCTCTCCGACATCCCGGTGCTCGGACCGGCGGTGTTCAACCAGTTTTCGCTGGTCTACATGGCGATGGCAGCCGTTCCCCTGGCCGCCTTCGTGCTCTACCGGACGCCGTGGGGCCTGTCCGTGCGCATGGTCGGCGAAAATCCGCGCGCCGCCGATTCGGCCGGCGTCGGCGTTATCGCCACGCGCTTCCAGGCGGTGATCCTCGGCGGCGCCCTGATGGGGCTGGCCGGGGCTTTCCTGTCGATGGTGCAGTTCAACGCTTTCACCTTCGGCCTTGTCTCCGGACGTGGCTGGGTGGCGATCGCGCTCGTCGTCTTCGGTCGCTGGGACCCCTGGCGTTCGGCAGGGGCCGCCCTGCTATTCGCCTTCGTCGATGCCTTGCAACTGCGCATGCAGGCGAGCGGGCTCGGCCACATCCCCTATGAGGCGTTCCTGATGCTGCCCTTCATCTTCACCATCGTCGCCATGGCGGTGATGTCGCGCAATGCCGTCGCGCCTTCGGCGCTGCTCAAGCCGTTCCGCCGGGAAGAACGCTGACTAAAGCGCGTCGCATTCGACCGGCCTCCTGCGAAGCGCTTTTGATTGTTGTGTTCTACGCATGTCGCTATCGCAAAACCGCTGCGCACTTTTGCGCGACATGCATTAGCCGAGGACCGCCGGCTTCAATATGTCCTCGCACCATTGGCGGAAGCTGGTGGGGGTGGTGGATTGTGGTGTGCGCAGCTCGGCATTGTCGAGGCCCTCGTTCTTGGCCCGGACCATGTCGAGCATACCCTGCGCGAAAGCCTTGGAGGCACCGCGTTCGATGAAACCCGCTTTGAACGCCTCGAAGGAGATCTGCTCAAAGAGCACCGGTTTTCCCAGCACCTCCGACATGATCTGCGCCATATCGTTGAAGGACAGGTCCTCGGGGCCAAGGACCGCGATATGACCCTCTCCGCTCCAGGTGGGGTCGAGCAGCAGCTTGGCGGCGGCAGCAGCGATGTCCCGGGTGGCGCAGGTCGGGAGCTTGCGATCCCCGGAGATTGGCCAGAAGAACATGCCTTGGTCCCTGATCGACCCCACCTGGCGCAGGATGTTGTCCATGAACGAAGGCACCGTTAGCGCCCGGTAGCTCACGCCAGTACTCGCGATCAGATCGTCCATTGCCAGCGACGCCGACACATGCCCGGCCCTCGCGGCAACCGCCGTTCCGCGGCCAAGGGCCGACACTGCGACCACACGTTTGACTCCCAGGCTCTTGATCGCGTCGCAGGCCGGCCGGCTGAAGTCCACATAGGCAGCCTCGACACTCTCGGCGTGGACGTTCGGGGGCGCCAGCCAGAACACGGCGTCGGCGCCAGCGAACGCCTGGTTGACGACGTCGATGTCGCCGTGCGACCCCTGCACGACCTCGACGCGCTCACGTGTGTGCGAGGAGAGACGGGAAGGATCGCGCACGATCACGCGGATCGGTCGGCCGCTGTCGAGGAGATTCTCGAGGACTTGGTGGCCGATGCTGCCTGTGGGTGTGGTGATGACGATCATATGAATCTCTGACTTCGGGTCGTGACCGCTTTTCGCGATCGACGGGGATAGGTAGCTCTCGCGTCCCCCGCCGATCGCGGTCGCCTGAGTCACTCAGACGACCGTGATGAGCGCAACGGTGCGAGGGTGAGCACCTCCAATTCAGGCGTTGAGCGCCGCCAGCACCCGCTCCGGCAGGAATGGATAGTGCCGGAGCCGCACGCCGCCGGTGAGCCGCGCCACCGCGTTGGCGATCGCCGGACCGATCGGCGGCAGACCGACCTGGCCGACGCCGCCGATCGGATTCTCGGGCGTTGGAATCACGGTGACCTGGATGTCTGGTGCCTCGGACATGCGTATCACCCGATAGGTGTCGAAGTTCGATTCCTGCACCTCGCCATCGACGATGTTGATCTGCTCGAACAACGCATGGCTGGCACCGCCTGTGATCCCGGTAATCATCAGCGCTTCGATGTTGCGCGGCTGTACCGCTATCCCCGGATCGACAGCGCACCAAACGGTGTGAACGCGGATCTCGCCGGTCTCCCGGTCAAGCGAGACCTCGGCGATCTCAGCGCAGTGGGAGCCAAAGGCATCGGAATAGGCGACACCCAGCGCCCGCCCGTCGCGTTGGCGGCCCCATTCCGCCATTTCGGCGACGGTTTCGATGACCTTGCGCGCTCGCGGCTGGTCCTTCAGGAGCTCCAGCCGAAGCGCCACAGGATCGACCCCATTGGCGGTCGCGATTTCGTCGATGACACATTCGATGCCGAACCTGGTGTAGCCAACCCCGACCCCGAACCAGAAGCCTATGTCCAGGCCGTTATCCTGGCGGATATATTCGATCTGATGCGCAGGGATGGCATAGTTGAAATGCGCGCCTTCGGTCACCACACTGTCGTGGCCGCCTTCGCTCTCGAACAGTTGAGGCATCGTGCGGGCAAAAATGGAATCCGCCACGATGCGGTGCCGCCATCCGACGATGTTGCCGTCGGCGTCGAGCCCAATCTGCACATGTTGCGCCTCGAGCGGCCGGTACTTGCCATGCTGGACGTCGTCTTCGCGGCTCCAGATGACCTTGACCGGGCGGCCTTGCACCGTCTTGGCGAGCGACACTGCATCGATGATGAAGTCGGCCTCGGCCTTGCGACCAAAGCCGCCACCGAGCAAGGTGGTATTCACCTTGACCTTGTCAGGGGTGGTGCCGGCCACCTCCGCAGCAAAGCCCTGCGTGCCCGTTGGCCCTTGCGTCGGCGCCCAGACTTCAACCGTATCGCCCGTCACCAGCGCCGTGGCGTTCATCGGCTCCATAGTCGCGTGGTGAACATGGTCGCTCATGTAATCGACCTCGATGAGAGTTGCGGCCTTCGAGATCGCTGTCTGTGCGTCACCTTCCGTGCCCGCGCTGACGCCGGTTTGGGCGAGGTCGCGGCCAATGTTGCGATACTCTTCCAACAGTCGATCGCTGGTGTAACTGCGAATCCGCGACGACGTGGTCCACACAATTTTGAGCAGATCCTTGGCCCGCTTCGTCGCCTCGACCGTCTCGCCGATGATGCCGACGCCGTAGGGCAGCGGGACGATATGGATGATGCCCGGCACGGCCCTGGCTTCGACATCGTCGATGGTTTCCGGCTGCTCGCCCTGTACCGGTGCCCGCAGCACCGCTCCGTAGAGCATGTCCGAAAGCTGCACGTCGATGCCGAAGATCGCGGTGCCGTCGACCTTCGAGGGCACGTCGACACGCGGTACAGTCAGATTTCCGATATAGCGCCACTGATCGCTCGGCTTCAGATCGGCTTCGGTCGCCTGCGGCAGCGGATCCGGAAGCGCGCCGGCCGCGGCGACCTCGCCGTAGTCGAGCGAGCGGCCCGATCGCGCGTGGACGACCCGGTTGGGATCCGTGGTGAGTTCGCTCACCGGAACTTTGAGCATGGCGGCAGCACTCGCCAGGATGATCTTGCGGGTCTGGGCGCCGACCAGGCGCAGCATATTGTAGTAGCCCCGCGTGGATTCACTCCCACCGGTGAGCTGCACGCCGTAAAAGCCAGGGTTGCCGTACTTCTCTGCGTCGGATGGAGCTTGGACGACGCGAACCTTATGCCAATCGGCGTCCATGTCCTCGGCGATTAGCAGCGGCAGCGTCGTCATGATGCCTTGCCCCATCTCGGATGCGGGTGACATGATGGTCACGGTGCCGTCGGCCGCGATGGTCAGCCAGCCGTTCGGCCGATAACTGCCCTCGACCGTCGGCGCAACGCTGTCGCCCGAGGCATCCTGGAGCAGACCTCCGAACGCAACCGCCATGCCGGTGGCGCCGACGGTGATGAGGAAGCTGCGCCGCGAGAGCGCTCTGGTGTGCAGCTGCAATCTCTTGGTCATGGCTCAGGCCTTCCGTGCGGCGCGCTGAATGGCGCTGATGATTCGCACATAGATCCCGCAGCGGCAGATGTTGCCGTCCATGTGTTCGACGATCTGGTCGCGGGTGGGGTCGGGGTTGCTCTTGAGGAGCGCCGCCGCCTGCATAATCTGCCCGGACTGGCAATAGCCGCATTGCGGCACCTGCTCGGCGATCCAGGCTTGCTGCAGCGGATGGCTGGCATCCGGCGACAGGCCTTCGATCGTCGTCACTTCCATTCCGGCCACGTCCTGAAGCATGGTCACGCAGGAGCGCGTCGGCACGCCGTCGACGTGAACGGTGCAGGCGCCACATTGCGCGATGCCGCAGCCGAATTTGGTGCCCGTGAGTTTCAGATGCTCCCGTATCACCCACAAAAGCGGCGTATCTGGCTCGGCAGCAAGGTCCACCGCCCGTCCATTGATCGTGAACGCTGTCATGACTCTTGTTCCTTTATCTGGCGCAATCATCCGGTGTCATTCAGTGATGATGGCGAGTTTATTCCGCGTTACCCATAGAATTTTCTCCGTTACCCGCAGCGGTAACATCTAAACATTTCAATAGTTCTGATTATTACATCACCGATGGCCGCATTATCGGAGGCGTTGTTATTAAATACCCAGTTGAGGAAATGCGGTCTATGCTGTAAAGTCCGTATCATCTTCGCAATCGTCCGGAACGCCCATGGATCCGCTCTCAGATGTGCTGTCGCTGCTGAAGCCACGCAGTCACGTGTCCGCTGGCTTCGACGCAGGTGGGAACTGGTCGATCCAGTTCTCCGACCAGCACGAACGCATCAAATGCTACGCTGTGGTTTCCGGAGGGTGCTGGCTCTCCGTGGAAGGCGTTGCCGACGCGGTGCGCCTGGAGAAGGGAGACTGCTTCGTGCTGCCGAGTGGGCGGCCTTTCCGCCTCGCAAGCGACATGACTTTGATGCCGGTCGAAGCTGGCACGATTTTTCCCCCGGCGCGCGCTGGCGGCGTCGTGACCTATAATGGCGGCGGTGATTTCTTTCTTGTCGGCAGCCGCTTCGCCGTCAGTGGCAGTCATGCCGGCATGCTGTTGGGGATGCTGCCGCCCATCGTCCATATTCGGAAAGAAACGGATCAGGCGGCGCTGCGCTGGTCGGTGGAGCGGATGATGCAGGAACTGCACGAGCCGCAGCCTGGCGGTTTTCTGGTCGCGCAACACCTCGCCCACATGATGTTGGTTCAGGCCTTGCGCCTGCATCTGGCGGAAGGGCTGGGAGGTGGCGTTGGATGGTTCTTCGCCCTGGCAGACAGACAGATGGCTGCTGCGATCAACTCCATGCACGACGATCCGGCGCATCGCTGGACATTGCAGGAGCTGGCGCAGCGTGCCGGCATGTCACGATCGACCTTTGCCCAGAAATTCAAAGAGATGGTTGGGACGTCACCAATGGAGTACCTGACGAACTGGCGAATGCTGCTGGCGGGGGACAGGCTGGCGAATTCCAGCGATCCAATTTCCATCATCGCCCTGTCGCTCGGCTACGAATCCGAAAGCGCCTTCAGCACGGCCTTCAAGAGGGTCATGGGCTGTACACCACGGCAACATGGCCGTGGCCGGAATCCCGCTTTCCCTTCAAATAGCCAGGGGGAAGCGCTCCGCGCCAGTCGGTTCGAATCCATCGCATGCTGATATGCGCGAGTGGGGGCGCTGCAAGTCGATCTAGATCTAGCCCGAGCCGAAAGGGATTCTCAGCCGCCGCTTAGCGCCCGCATCACATTCGGCAGCGCCGGCAGCGTCAACAAAACCGTGCCGGCAAGCCAGATGGACGAGACGACGATGCTCCTGGGGTACGCCGACCAGCGCTCATAGAGCGCGGCCGGGACGCCGGCGAGCATGATGGTCATCGTCGACAGGATCAGCGCACTTGCCATGTAAACGATCTGGCTTAAGGGAGGCGCCCAGCCCGGATACCAGACCGGATAGAACAGGAACACCAACAGCACCCACGGCGAAAAGATACCGTTGACGATGGCGACCGCCATGACCGGCACAAGAGCGTTTCTGTCCATTGCCTCAACCCCCTTGTGAAGCCATCGGCGCAATGCCGAAATTGATCAGAAAAACGAGATAGCTGACGCGCAAGGCCATAAGCCAGAGCACGCTGAAGACGATCACCACCGGCTGGGTCAGGATCGACGGCGTGATGGTCCGCACGATCCGCAGGACCGGGTCCGTGACGGACTTGAAGAAGCGCCAGATGTAGTTGTCCCAGCTTTCGGGCACGAAGAGGCCGAGCAGGAGACGCCCCATCAGCGTGTACATCACCGCGGCGAGGATGAAATTCGGTATGTGGAAATACCAATAGGACCAGAAATCGTTCATGGGCGATTTTCCAAGCGGCGGCGGCGCCGCGTTATGCCAGCGACGTCCCCGAAATGAAAGCGGGGTCCGTCACCGGACCCCGCCTCTTGCGCCGATCGCTATGCGCAATCAGGCAATCTTTTCTTCCATCATCTGCTTGCCGCGAGGGACACGGATTTCCTCAATGAAATCCTGCATAGCCCGGGACGGCGCCCTGGTGAGAAGGCTGACGATTATCATCGCGGCGAAGCCCACCGGCAGTCCGAAAGTCGCCGACGAGATGTTCTTCACCCCCCACCACAATTCCATGTTCGGCGTCGCCTTGTCGAAATCGGCGCCGTACTGGGTCATCACCAGATAGAAGAGGGTGATGCCGAAGCCTGCGATCATGCCGGCGACAGCGCCCGCCGAGTTGGCGCGCTTCCACCAGACGCCGAGCACCAGCGCCGGGAAGAGCCCGCCGGCGGCCAGAGAGAACGCCCACGACACCATCGACAGGATGTCCGACGGCTTGGTTGACGCGACGTAGGCGGCCAGCACCGCGACCATAACCAGCAAGATGCGGGACACGATCAGACGCCGCGACGTAGGCGCATTCTGGTCGATCATCTTGTAGTAGATGTCGTGGCTGAGCGCGTTGGCGATGGCCAGCAGCAGGCCGTCCGCAGTCGACAGCGCGGCGGCAAGGCCGCCGGCGGCGACGAGGCCCGAGATGACGTAAGGCATGCCGGCCATTTCCGGCGTGGCCAGCACGATCATGTCGGCGTTGAGGTTGATGTCGGCAAACGAAAGGGCCGTGACGCCCTTTTCGGCGCAGGCTGCGACGATCGCCGCGGTGTCTGTCGCCGCCTTGCCGCAGATCTGCACGAGCGTATTGTCGGCAGCGGCCCAGCGCATCATCCATCCGGCTTTCTCGGCGATGTTTTCAGGGGTCAGGCCCGACGCCACCAGGTCGAGCATCGTCCACTTGGCGAATGCCGCATAGGCGGGCGCCGTGAAGTACAGGATGAAGATGAACAGCAGCGACCAGGCGACCGAGACACGCGCTTCCCGCACCGACGGGGTGGTGAAGTAGCGCATCAGGACGTGCGGCAATGACGCTGTTCCGACCATCAGGCAGAGAATGAGCAGGAAGTAGTTCTTGGCGTCATAGCCGCCATGCACGAATGGCGTGATGTGATGCACCGTGATGCCCTGCGCCGTCTCAAGCGCGGTGATGTTCGCCAGCGCCTGGCCCTGCATCAATTGCGGGATAGGAATGCCCGTCTTCACCGTGGACATCCAGATGGCGGGGATCAGGTAGGCGATGATCAGCACGATGTACTGGGCGACCTGCGTCCAGGTGACGGCGCGCATGCCGCCGAGCATCGAGCACACCAGGATGCCGGCGAGGCCAACATAGACTGCGACGTTGAAGTCGATGCCAAGGAAGCGAGCCGAGATCAGCCCGGTGCCGAAAATCTGCGCGACCACATAGGTAAACGAGCAGGAGAACAGAACGATCACGCCGATCAAACGGGCAAGATTGCCGCCATAGCGCGCCGACAGGAAGTCGGGAACCGTGTAGGCGCCGAACTTGCGCAGATAGGGCGCAACGAGGATGGCCACGAGCACGTAGCCGCCGGTCCAGCCGAGCACGAAGCCGAGGCCGTCATAGCCGAGCAGGTAGAGCGAGCCGGCCATGCCGATGAAGGAAGCCGCCGACATCCAATCGGCGCCGGTCGCCATGCCGTTGTAGAGCGCCGGTACGCGACGCCCGGCGACGTAATATTCGCCGACGTGCATGGTGCGGCTCAGGATGCCGATCACCGCGTAGATGACGATGGTAAAGCCCATGAACAGGTAGCCGATTACAACGTTCTCGACACCCATGGCGCTCAAGATGGCCATCAGGATGATGAAGGCTATGAAGCCGCCGGTGTAGATGCCGTAGATGCGGCCAAGATTGGAGGTGAAGTCGCCTCCGCTTGCGGTGGTAGATGTCGTGTTAGCCATTGACGTTCCCCCCGATCAATCTTCATTGACATGATGCTCTTCGTCGATCGCGTTCTGGCGCCGTGCGAACCAGAACAGCATGACGACGAAGGCGATAAGCGAACCCTGGGCGGCCATGTAGAAGCCGAGCGGAAAACCAAAAATGACGATGGTGTTGAGTTGCTCCACGAACATGTGGATGACGTAACCGAAGAACACCCACAGGCCCAGCATGACGAACATGAGGCTCTTGGTCTTGTTCCAATAACTTACGCGGTCTGGTGTCGCCATAGCGTTGAACCTCCCTTGGTTGGCAGCTTGCGAACCGTCTCGACCGCAAGGCGCCGTTTAAAGCTTGCCTCTTCCGCTAAGGCGGAAGCCCTCCGGCATGTGTAGCGGTCAGGTATAGAATCAGTGACCGTAACTTTATAGGAGTAACACTTCTTGCCGCTTCTGTTCATACGACTTTAGAATCGGTGAGAGGACTGGAGAACCGGTGAGAGGACTTGAATCGGTAAGAGGGCTGGCGGTGCGGCGTCACGGAGGCTAAACGATCAACATCGGTTGGAAAAACCGAAGGGAGAGCGTCATGGGCCTGCTGACCAACCTGTTGCCCGAGTTCCTGCGTAAGCCGCACCCGATCGTCAGCGTCAGCGACCTGGCTGACTTCATGGATTCGCGCGCCGCCTTCCTGGCGCAGAAAAGCATCGTCGAGTTCTGCCGCGTCAGGGCAGGGGTCTACTGGCAGAAGCTGTTCAGCGAGAAGGAGTTCCAGGCGGCGCTCAACCATTCACGCTGGCGCGCCTACCCTGCCTGCTATGCCATCGTGGCGGAAATGGTGGAGGGTGCGCTGCGCGAACCCGCCGGCTTGCGCCAGCGAGGCCTGCCAGCGGCGCTGGAAAAAGTGGCCTTGGCAAGCTTCTCCAAATATGCCGTTCCGGACGGCTCGCCCCCGACTTTCTGGGAGGACGCCACCGAGCTCACACGTCAACGTCTCACCGCCACGCAGATCGGTCCGCCGCGGCCGGTGAGCGAAATCCCCGAGCCGCTGGCGCGAACGGTTTTCGAGATGGTCCCGATCCACCCCAATCTCCTGACCAACGACTATGACTATATCTTCAACTTCCTGAGGATGAATCTGCTGCGCGCGCATGAGGATTTCCTTGCGCAGGCTGACCGCAGCGCCCTCGCCGACGAGTTGCTGGGTGCCGCGCGCATCTGAGCTTTGTTCCGGCGCGCCGATATCCAGGGCTCCCCGTTCGGCCTCACTCCGTCCGAGCGTCGCCGGCTATGCGAACATCAGGTCCCGCACCAGGTCGGGTGCCGACTGGAGGCGCTTGATGAGGCTCTTGAGCTCTGCCTGCTGCTCGCGCGTCAGGGCATTGATCTCGATACGGTTGGATACAGGTATACCAGCGTAGATGTCATGCGTCTGCTGAGCGAGCAGCAAGCCGATCAGCATGGAATGGCCGGCCAGCATCGCCTTCATGTCGCGCTCGCCGCCGATATCCTGCGCGATCAGTCTCTCGAGCCGGGCACGCGTGCTCCGCTCGCGGATGCCGTGGCGAATTGCAAGCGTGCGTGCGGTCGCGACGATAGGAAAAAGGCCATACTTCTTGATGTCCAGCCGGCCATTTTCAAGCTGAAAGCCGCCAAAAACAGTGAAGGGATTGCCGGTTGTCATCTGCTCGCCGAGAAGCTTCGCGAATACCGGCTCGGCGTGGCCACGGTCATACGCATATTCGATGAACTGCGCGGCCAGCGTCGTGTCACCGTGAACCGGCCGCAGATCGTAGACGATATCGACGTTGAGCAGATCCTCCGGCCGTAGGCGGCGAACCCAATCTTCGACGCGCCCCTTCCAGGTGTCGAGGCTTCCGCGGAATGCGGCGTTCGCGGCCATTACCCCGCCTTTGCAATACGGCACGCCTGAGATGTCGAGCATGTCGGCGAGCTTGGTGCCGAGCTTTTTGTACCAGCTGTCTTCGGCCCCGCCCGGCTCGCCATCTGCGAAGACGATTGCGTTGTCCTGGTCGGGGGCTATCAGGCTTTCGCCACGGCCGCCTGAGCCGAGCACGAGCACGGCGTAGGCACAGGGCGGCGGGCCGTGACCTTCGATCTGCATCTGTTGTTCGGCAAGCACGGCGGCGCGGCGGGTAAGCGAGCAAAGTTCATCGCTGATGATTTCCGCCACCGCGCGCGGGTCGATCGCTTCGCCGATGAGCGAACGTACCACGCCCGGCAGCATCGACCAGGTGGCGGCCAGTTCGGCGGCGTCCTTGGCATGTTCGATCGTGTCGTCGAGATCGATGGCAGCGGCGGCGCGCAGCCTCAGCAGGTCACGCGCCGAAAGCACGCCGACCAGCACGCCCCCGTCGTGGACGGCGAGGTGGCGGACTTTCAGCCGATCCATGCGGCCGATCGCCCGATAAGCGAAGGCGGCGGCGCGGATGCTTATCAGCGGTCGCGTTGCGATGCTTCCGACCGGCATGTCAAAAGCCCGCTCGGCGTCGGACGATATGCGGCGCAGCAGGTCACGCTCGGTAACGATACCATACTCCTCAATCGGTCGATCCGGCGTTCCTCGGTCGGACACCAGGACCGAGCTGATCTTGCGCTTGACCATGAGGTCGATGACCTGCCTTGTCGGTTTGGTCGATTTCACCACGACTGGCGGGCTGCTCATGAGGCTGCCGACGCGATGGCGATAGGCATAGGGATCAACCGGCTGAAACGCGGGAGCCTGGGGTCGCGACACCGGCTCGGCCCAGCCGGCGCGATGGCCGGCTTCGAGAGCATCCGAAAGGGCAAGGCAGGCGACTTCGGCCTCTCCGAGTGTTCGGATGTTGCGCTTGCGCAACTCCGGTATCAACCCGGCAAAGATGTCTCCCGCCGCGATCGCATCGCCCAGAGCCGAATGGCGGCCAGCTATCTCCAGGCGAAGCCAGGCGGCGATCGTCTCCAGCGAATGGTCCGCCAGATTGGGATTTGCTATGGTTGCAAGAAGCCGGACGCACAGCGCCCGAGGCTTTTTCCAGGGCAAACCGGCGCGTCGGCATTCGCGCTCCAATACCGCCAGGTCGAAGCCGATCGAGTGGCCGACAAGGATGCGGTCGCCGACGAACTCCTGGAATTGCCCCCATGCATCCGGGAAGCTCCCGGCGCCGTCAACATCGCCATCCGTGATGCCGTGGACGAGCGAAGCCTCGGACGGGATTGCTTCGCCAGGATCGATGAGGAGATCGAACCGAGGTTGCCGGACGACCTTGCCATGCGCGATGCCGATCGCGCCAATCTGGACCACGCGCGCCTTGGTGGCGTCGGGCCCGGTTGTTTCGGTGTCAACGGCGGCAGCCGCAATTGCTATCAGCGGTGTCGCGCCGGTCGCCGGCTTCAATTCCGTCCCCTTCGGCATAGCCGATAGCCTTCCTCTGCCGGATTTCTTGCCGAGACAGCGCCCTGTCGATGTCGGAAAGGTCGATCCTGCTTGCCCTGCAGCATAGAGCGCGCCGGCGGGCCGCGTCGATGGCCGAATTTCATGCTGTGGCGCTCGCAAAGATGCCCCGGTCGGCCTGGAGCTGCGCGCCGGTACGTCCATACTGAATCCCGGAGGACCACCCGTCCAGGCGGCACATTCGCCTTAAAGTGATTTGATACGGTCGCGGCGCTCGCACATTGTCGGCGAGTTTGTTGCCGAGGCGCCGATGGATGAGATCAGGCGGGTTGCTGTGGGGTGTATCGGGCGCGCCGTAATGTTCGGATCGCTTGCCATCGGCTGTGTCATGGTCGGCTTCTCCTTCAGCCCGGTGTCCGCATTCCGCTCCGGCGCGTTCCTCACGCTGACGATGGTTCTGGCCCTGATGTGGAAAGCCACGACCGCAGCCAGCAAGGATCCCAAGCACACCGAAGTCTGGCTCTACCTTGATGAGAAATCGCGCCCAGCCGATGGTCCGGCGCGACGGGTGTTCGGCACCATCATGAGTGACGTTTATAGACTCTACGCCCGGATCGCGCTCGGGGTGGCGGTCGGGTTCTTCCTGGTGTCGCTCGTGCTGATGCTGTTCGGTCTGGAAGCTTACAGGCCGCCCGCCAAATAGGCGGCCGCCCCCCATTCCCGCCCCTCCGCCTGCATGAGCCCGGCGTTTTGCCATCGGGCTTGGAAGTGCCGCTCTAAGCAGCAAACAAACCAAATTTCCATCCAGTTTGAGAAGAACATTCTAAGGATCGCTGGAAAATAGCACTCGACAAAGTCTACTGATTTTATAGATTGATCGCCGAGACGGAGGTCGATATGTCCTATTTCCAGAACGCCCGGATTGCCCGCAAAGGCCAAAGGCTCGGTTCTGATCAGACTTGGCGGCCGGCCTATGCGGGCGCCTTTGCCTATCTCGTCTTTGCCCTTGCGTTCGTGTTCACCGGGGCAGTCGTTCTGGGTCTTATTCCCTGATCATGGCGCCCCGAGTGATCGGGTCCTGACTTACAGGGATAGCGATCTGCCGTTTCGCAATATCGGAGTTGAATGAACCGAATGCCGGTGTGCTTTTGCGCGCCCTGATCTCAACGTGATGGAGGAGATGGCAATGCCGATCGAGTTCACGCATGTTCCCGGTAAAACTCACCCTGCCGATTCAACCGTGCCGTTTTTTTACGATTTCGCGGAAACCGCGACAAAGCTGTCGCTGATCGAGAACATCGGTTTCCAGAAGATCGTCGTCGACGATCCGGCCGGGCTGCTGACCAATATGGATATTGCCGCCCGGGCGCTGGACCGCACGTCCTCACTCGAGGTCGTTCTCACGCATTGGGCCGGTGTGATCGAGCCGACGGTGGCGGCACGGCAACTGGCGGCGCTCGACGCGAAAAGCGGCGCGCGGTTGTCGCTCAGGATGCTCAGCGAGCCGCTGAACGATGACGATGCCGAAACACGTCCGGTCGGTCATACGGTCGTCTGGCAGCGGATCGACGAATATCTGGTGCTGCTGAAGCGGTTGTGGTCGAACGACTGGCCGTTCGATCATGAAGGCGCCTTCTACAGCGTCAAGGGCGGCTATGTGCCGCGCAAGGGGCCGACTGTCGCTGACGTGACCATCCGCATGGGCGGCCAGTCCGGAACGGCCCTCAAGGTGGCCGGGCGGCATGCCGATGTCTTCGAACTGGCGCCAGGTTCGCTCAACGAGATCCGCCAGCTGATGGAGCGGGTGCGCAGTGCCGCCGCCGAACACGGCCGGGCCGGCAAGCTGCGTTTCGCGCTTCCCGTCCGGATCCGTTCGGAGGACAACGCCTCCTGCCAAAAAGCCGTCGAAATTGCTGGGCCGCCGGCGCAGATCGCGTTGTCGCTGCTCCCTTATGCGGCCCTGGGAATCGAGGAATTCATGATCATCGGCGTCGACAGGCCGCGCGAGATCGCAATGGCTGGCCGCGAAATGATCGCGCTGCTGCGCAACACTCTGGCGCACCGCGAGGCTCCGCAGCCCGAGGCGTTTGTCTCTCGCGCGATCAGAGAAGCACGTGCCGGGTGAGGAGCCCGCAAGGCTTGACGCCGAAAGTCCTCGATGCGGTGTCAGAAGCCTGGCTTTCGCGCCGCACTTGGCGCCGGCCGCCGTTCGTCGAATGGCAGGGCTATGCGCTGTCTGGCCGCCAGCCCGAAGCGCTTGGCGGTGCCGCTCATTGCCGGCCTTTCCACATCAGCACCATGAAATAAGGCCCGCCGACCAGAGCAGCTAGCAAACCCGCCGGAATCTGCCACGGGAAAATGAGCATCCGGCCGGCCCAGTCGGCCGAAACAAGGATCATGCCGCCAAGGATCGCGGATGCGAAAAAGCGGTGGCAAGGCACGTTGGAAGCCGAGCATGCGGGCCAGGTGCGGCGCCGTAGGAATCGAGCGCCGTGACCAGCGTGAAATTGCTCTCCTTGAGCTGCAGCCCGTCCTTGTAGAAGACGCCGCTGGAGTTCGAAATGCCGCGCATCTGCAGGCCGTGGCCACGATTGTCGGTGCCGTAGAGATTGCCGCTTGCGCCTGGCGTATAACGCAGCGCGCGAGTCAGGCTGTCCACCGCCTGCGCTTCCATCTGGCCTTTGGTGATGACCGATATCGACTGCGGCGTCTTGATCAGCGGTGTATCGGTCTTGGTGGCGGTGGAGCCCTGGGTGGCGACATAGCCATCGACCGTCCCAAAGGTCGCTTTCGACGCGTTCCTGAATGTTGATCGGGTCGAGAGTGGCGGTCGCCTCCTGCGCGACGGCGTGGCCGCCGCCAAGCAGCACCGGCAGCGACATCGCCGCGATCAGGAGGTTCCGGCGCGCGGTCACTTCATCTTGAGTTCTTCCGCGACCTGAACCAACGACCATCTCGGCGCGCTCCACATTTTCGAGTTTCGACGCAAATCCGGAGCGTCACGCATTTTGGTGACTCAAAAAGCCATCACCATTGTTGACTATTAAACTCATGTTTCATAGTCAACCGGGCATCGGCGCCGAAAACCGGGATTGCCGAAAGCCGGATTTCGAGATGCACGCACAAAGCTGGAGGGAGGCCGAGACCGTGGCAGGAACTCACGCCCAGACTGCCTTCCATGTCGAAGCGGTGCGGTTCGCTGTCGGCGAGCGGACGCTGCTCGGGCCGGTCACACTCGAACTGCAACGCTCGCGCGTCTACGGGCTGATCGGGCACAACGGCTCCGGCAAGTCGACGCTGATCAAGCTCCTGGCGCGCCAGCAGCCCGCAAGCTCGGGCGGCATCACCTTCGCAGCGTCCGCTGGTGCAGTGGGGCGCGCGCGAACTCGCCCGTGCGCTCGCCTATCTGCCGCAGACGACTCCGGCGGCGACCGGCTTGACCGTGCGCGAACTGGCGACGCTCGGGCGCTATCCCTGGCACGGCGCGCTCGGCCGCTTCGGGCACGAGGACAGGCGCCATGTCGACGAGGCGCTTGTCCTGACCGACATGGCGGATTTCACCGACCGGCCGGTGGACGAATTGTCCGGTGGCGAGCGCCAGCGCGCATGGCTGGCCATGTTGGTGGCGCAGAATGCCGGCGTCATGCTGCTCGACGAGCCGATCTCGGCGCTCGACATCGCCCATCAGGTCGAGGTGCTGGGGCTGGTCAGGGCCCCAGCCGCAAACGCGACCTGTGCGTCGTCGTCGTGCTGCACGATCCCAACATGGCGGCGCGCTACTGCGACGAATTGATCGCGTTGAAGGACGGCAGGCTGCTGACGCGCGGCACGCCGGACCAGATCATGCAGGGCGAGGTGCTCAAAGGAATTTTCGGTGTGGAGATGGGCGTGTTTACGCATCCCGTCACCGGCCAGCCGATCGGCTATGTGCAATGAGGCCACTGTGAGAATAAGGAAGAAGCCCTTGTCCAGACATGGTTTGTTCGCGGCGGTGATCGCATTCGCCATCCTGTCGGCTGGCGGCATTGCCGCCCAGGAGCAACCAGGCGCGGCCCCGCCGATCGAAGCTCCCGCGCCTGGAGAGGCTGCGCCGGACGCGGTCGTGCCACCGGCGCAGCCCACCGTGACCACGCCCACCGAGACCACGCCTATCGAGACGGGGCCTTCAACGGCGACGTCTTTGACCCTGCCGCATGATCTGTCGCCATGGGGCATGTTCATGGCGGCCGATATCGTCGTGAAAGCGGTGATGATCGGGCTGGCTTTTGCGTCCTTCGTCACCTGGACGATATGGCTGGCCAAATCGCTGGAGATCCTTGGCGGCAAGCTGCGCGCCCGCCGCGCGGCACAAGCGATCGGCAATGCCGCGACGCTGAACCAGGCGGGGCGCGCGCTTGGTCACAATGGCGGTCCCGGCGCCCTGCTGGTGCGGGCGGCAGAGGAAGAGACCGCGCTTTCGGCCGGCTCGCTCGACCATGTGTCCGGCGACGGATTGAAGGAGCGGGTCACCTCGCGCCTGTCGCGCATCGAGGCGGCGGCGGCGCGGCGCATGTCGCGCGGCACCGGCGTTTTGGCGACGATCGGCTCGACCGCGCCCTTCGTCGGCCTTTTCGGCACGGTCTGGGGCATCATGAACGCCTTCATCGGCATCTCGCAGGCGCAGACCACCAATCTCGCTGTCGTTGCCCCGGGAATCGCGGAAGCCTTGCTGGCCACCGCGATGGGCCTTGTCGCGGCGATCCCGGCGGTGGTCATCTACAACGTCTTCGCGCGATCGATAGCCGGCTACAGGCAGATCCTCGCCGACGCGTCGGCAGGGGTCGAACGGCTGGTCAGCCGGGATCTGGATTTCCGCACGGTCGCGCCGGCAAAGCAGATGGCCGCGGAATGAACACGGAGTGACGCCATGGCAGCTAGAATTCGAGAGAACATCGACGGCGATCTCGAGGAAAACCATGAGATCAACGTCACGCCGTTCATCGATGTGATCCTGGTCCTGCTGATCATCTTCATGGTCGCGGCGCCGCTGGCGACGGTGGATGTCAATGTCGACCTGCCGGGCTCGACCGCGACGCCGGCTCCCCGGCCGGAGACGCCGCTGTTCGTGACGCTGAAAAACGATCTCAGCTTGGCGATCGGCAACGACGCCGTGCCGCGCGAAGCCTTCGCCGCCACGCTCGTCGGCAGGACAAAAGGCGACAGGCAGACGCGCATCTTCCTACGCGCCGACAAGGCGGTCGGCTATGGCGATCTGATGGAGGCGATGAACCTTCTGCGCGGCGCCGGTTATCTGAAGATCGCGCTGGTTGGCCTCGAGACCGCGCCCGGCAATGCCGCGGCGCCGCAAGTCGGAACGGGCCAATAATGTCGCCGGCGGCCGCCCTGCCGATGGCCGATCAGCGGCGTTTCGGCATGCGCGAGATTGCCTGGTGGGCGGGCGCGGCTGCGCTGGTTCTGGTGGCGCATGCCGCGATCGGCTATGCGATGCAGAGCTGGCGCCCGGCCGAGCCCGATGGCGGGCCGCCGCAGGCGCAGGTGATCGAGTTGTCGCCGATGGCGTTCACGCCGGCGATGCCGGCCCCGATACCGGACGAGGTGGCGCCCGATCAGCCGGATCCTGCCGAGGAGCCCGTAGCCGAAACGGAGCCTCCGCCCGAATCGCCCGTCGAGCCGGCAGAGCCGGTCACCGAGCCGTCGGAAACCGCTCCGGCCGACACAGTCGAGCCCACCCCGCCGACCATGGCGGAGCGGGTCGACCAGCCGCCGCTCGAGGAGGTCATGCCGGACATTGCCGAGGCCGTCACGCCGGAAGTGGTCATCCCGCTGCCGCAGCCGAAACCGGTCGAGGCACCCGTCGAGGCCAAGACAAAGAAGCAGGCAAAGACTGAGGTAAAAGAGCAGGCCGAGGTGAAGGCGAAGAAGTCGGTCGAAAAGGCCAAAAACCTTCCGAAAAAGGAGAAAGCCGCACCGCCGCGGACGACGGCCAGTCTCGCTGAGAAACCCGCAGCCAGGGCGGCCGCACCGAAATCGGCCAAAGCAACGGCTTCGAGATCAGGTGTGAGCTCGTCCAAGTGGAACTCGCAATTGCATGCGTGGATCAGGCGGCATACGCGCTATCCGAGGGCAGCGAAAGCCCGGCGCGCGGAAGGTACTCCGAAGGTGACCTTTACGGTCGACGCATCCGGCCGGGTCCTATCCGCCCGGCTTACTCGTTCCTCCGGCGATCCGGACCTCGACAGCGCGGCGCTCAGCGCGCTGCAGGGCGCCAAAGTGCCGGCGCCGCCGCCGGAAAAAGCGGGCACATCTGTCGCGGCGCCTTTCACATTCAAGCTGGATTAGGGCGACACACCGAGACCATTTGATCCTGTCCTGTTCGAAGTTGTCTTTGCCGGATGCAGACCATTGCAGCCCGCATCCGGCGACGATTTTCGACTATGGCTGGCGCTTCTCTTGCGAGCGCGCGTCCCTTTTCTTGCGCCAAGGCGCGTTGGCTTCCCAGTCGCCGGCCATGATGCAGCCATAGGGCAGGACCTCGTCGACGATCTCGGCCAGGCCGAAATGCTCGATCTGGCGGCGCATCGAAGCTGCGTTCTTGTAGGCGCTGGGCAGCTCCGAAATATCCGTCACGCCGGAGAAGAAACGAGCATCGATGCCCTTCGTCTCTTCGGCGAAGATATCGGCGTCGCTGCGGCCCGCCTGCATGCGCCGGTGCTGACTGCGCGAGAAATTGCGCCCGGCGCCGTGTGGCGAGAAGCCAAGTCCATGGGCAGCGTTCTTGCCGCGCACGATCAGCACCGGTTCCGCCATGTTGAGCGGAATCAGCGTCAGATCGGTCGCATCCTCGGCCCAGTTGTCGAAGGCCGGGGTGGCGCCCTTGCCGTGGTAGAACAGCCCGTCCGAGCGACGGAAGACGAAGTTGTGCTCGTTCCAGAATCGGTCGGACACCTTCGCTGACAGACGCTCGGCCGTCATATCGTGGATGAGCATGTGGTTGCCCTTGGTCCATTCGCGGATCGTCTGCAGGGCGTCCCAATACTCATCGCCTTCCCTGGTGTCGGCTGGTATCCAGGCATTCTGCGGCAAGGTCTCCGGCGACAAGATCTTGCGAACCCCCTCGGCGATCTTCATCCCTTTGCTGTAGAGCCGGGCGCCCGGAGAGCGCGAGCCATGGTGGGTGACCAGCGCCGTCTCGCCACTCGACTTCAGCGTGCCGACATAGGCGAAATGGTTGCCGTCGCCCTGGGTGCCGAAATGCTCGATCGCCGCACTGGTCACATCGCGAAGCAAGGGGTTGGCCTCGAAGCGCTCGAAGACCTCCTTGGCCGGCCGGATCTGCTGGCCGCGCGGACGTCCGCCCGGCCCGAAATGGGTGACCGCATGGACAGCATCGATCAGCGCGGCAGGCGCCACGCCAGGGAATACCGAGATCGCCATCGAGCAACAGATATCGGCCGAATGCATGCCTGGGTGGATCGCCTCGGACACGGCGACACCGCCGACCGGAATGGTGCCCGACGGACCGGTTGGGCAGGCGTCCGGCATGATGGCGCCGGCACGGATCACCGGCGTGCGCATCAACTCGGTCATGCTGCGCGTGACGGCTTCGACATTGGCGGCTTCGTCAGGCGTTTCAGCCTCGATGTTCAGATGTAGCGGCATGGAGGCAGCCGCATGCAGCGGCAAAGCCGGCGGCGGCGCGAAAGCACGCGCGGCCTCCAGCGCATCGCCCTGCGAGCCGCCGCTCTCCAGGACGGCGTTTGCAGCGGCGAGCGCCTTGGCGAACCACTTGCCCTGCGGCATTCCGGCGTCGATCAAATCCTGTCCACTCAAAATCTCGGTCATGTCTTTTACTTTCAATTCGACG
Source organism: Mesorhizobium sp. f-mel (assembly GCF_053850215.1). NCBI lineage: Bacteria > Pseudomonadati > Pseudomonadota > Alphaproteobacteria > Hyphomicrobiales > Phyllobacteriaceae > Mesorhizobium > Mesorhizobium sp. f-mel. The sequence continues at coordinate 11,310 of NZ_JBSPTO010000008.1, read as the reverse complement.
GTGTTCGTCCAGCAGTCACGTTCTCGTAGGCGGACGACAAGAGAACACGAGACGCTTTCATTCCGCCACTTCGCTAGATGCGAAGGAGGGACACGAACCCTCACGCCTTTCGGCACCCGCAAAAGCGGGCCGCGTCTACCTGTAGTCTCGCAGGCATTCGTCCTTTTCACTCAGTCTGGCGACAAGGATCGGCAAGACAATAACTGAGCTACTTTCCATCCTCATCGAATGGAAGGGATGACTTGAACACCCGACCTTCCGCAACTTTCGCTGCGGACGCTCTACCCCTGTAGTCCTGCCCTGCATTCGCCATTTCACGTCCGTCGCCACGGCGACAAGAGAAGATGAAACCCGGGAGTCCCGCTCGTGCCAGAGAGCGCCTGCGAGGTGAGGAGTCGAACCTCACGGAGCATCCCGTTCCTGATGCTGTAGTTCCATCCGGCATTCGCCGCGGCTATTTCGAGTCATGACGGCAAGGTATTGGTGAAACGTTCCCGCCTAACCACTCGGCCACATGCTCGATCGAGCACGGCAGGAATCGAACCTGCGTAAGGAGCACCCAAAGCTGTAGTTCCACCGGCATCCGTCATGCCTTTGTCTGTTCTCCTTCTCCAAATGCGGCCGACGCCGCGCAAAAGTCGTCGGGCATGACGACAAGGTTTGACGAAACGTCCTGCTCTGACCGCTGAGCTACAGGCCCATAGTGATGGACCCGACGGGATTCGAACCCGCGACCTGGAGGTGTGTAGCCTGTAGTTTCGCCGGCATTCGTCATGTCCTTGTTTCTCCCGGCCGATCCCGGCGGAGGCGCCGCCGGGATCGTCGTCAGAGTTCGACCGCCTCGATCGTGCGCACCCAATGGTCCGGGTCGCCTTTCGAGGACAGCATGGTCCCGATCACATCAAAGACGCGGTCGGAGAAACCGCCGACATTCAGGATGTCGGCCTTTGGCTTTGCCTGCCCTTGGGCCTGTGTCGTCGCGTAAGGCTGGATGTCGATGCAGACCAGCTTCGCCGCCGGGTTCAAGGCCTTCAGCTTGCTCCATTCCTGCATCGTCGCCGTGCCCTGATGCGCATGCGCGGACGCATCCACCCAGGACTGGTTGTCCGACACGAACACCACCAGATCGACCTTCGCCTTCTCCCGAACCAGCCATGCCAGCGGCGCCGAACAGTTGGTTCCGCCTCCGCCGATGGCGGCAAGCTTGGCGGCATTGGTCATCACGGTGTCGCGCGCGTTGAGGCGGATATCCACCACATCGTTCTCGAACGGCAGGACCCTGGCCGTCGGGTTCCGGCGCAGCAGCGCGGCGGCCACCAGGGCAGCCACGTCGATGCAACGGACGGCCGAAGTCGAGCCCTTGCGATAACCGGTCGCCGGCGAAGCCATCGATCCGGACACGTCCGGGCACACGGCCACATTGCCCTTGATGCTGGGAACGTTGCCGAGCGCGATTTCCATCGCATCCTGCAACGCATCCCTGACCACGTCAGGCACTTTCGCATCGGCCGTGGTGAACGCCACCATCAGCTGATACGGGAACACCCGCGCGCGCCGGATCTCCTCCGGATCACGCAGACGCGCCGCCAGCTTCTCGGCGAACCCTTCCACTTCGAACACGCCGTTGCGGGCAAACGTGTTCAGGTTCTGCCGCAGCATCTGCCATCCGGCCGTCTCGGCGATCTGCACCCAATGCTCTGATGTCAGCGGCATAGAGGTCAGCATTTGGAACGGCACTTCCGGCACAGGCAGCGACGGATAGCGCTTGAACGCTTCGAAGCTCTTCACCACGTCCGGCAGGGCCTCCACGTCATGCGGCTTGTCCAAAAGGTAGCCATAAAGAGCTTCACGCGAAGCCGACTTCGGCTTCGGGTGAACCATCTTGACGACATCGGCCAGCGACGGATCGTTGCCGACCGCAGCCCGCATGATCTCGAAATCGGCCGCCTGCTCGAGCCAGGCCTGGACCAGGCGCTTCGGCCGTGTGCCGAGCGACTTGCGCCCGGTCGCGCCGGAACGCATGACCTGCACGAAGGTGCGCAGCATCTTGCCGTTCTTGACGATGCGCCCGAAGACACTGTCGAACTCGTTGCCCTGCATACAGGAGAGGACAGCCAACAGGAATGCCGGCATGTCCTTCATGTAGCCCTGCTCGAAGGCGTGAACGGCGGTGCGCGCCAGGAATCCCGGCTCGACCTGCCAGGCCAGTTTCAGGACCTCGTCCAACTGCTCGCGCGACTCGGCATAGAAAGTCGCGTTGAACGTTCCCGTCGCCGCCAGCTGAGCCAGAGCCTGTTCAGGCGACAGGCGATAAGCCTGGGCACCCTCATGGTTCCTGGTGTCAGCTGGCGGGAGCAGCTTTCCTGCAATCGTCGCAAACACGGATTTGTTCGCCATTGATCTTATCCTTCATTTCACACCGGTAGCAGTACAAGGTGCGTGCCAGTTTAAAGGGGAACCTGTTTTTCGACGCTTGCGCGACAACAAGTCATTGTTTTACTTTGCAGATAAATTTTCAGAACGAGAACAAGTCCTGGCGGGCCTGTTTACGAGCTCTGCGGATCAATGATACCGATGTATCGTCATTTATACGGTTAGATAAAGATGCGAAGACGTGTTGCCATTGGTATTCTCGGAACGACGCTTGACTCCAGTGGCAAGGACGACCGCTGGAAGAAATGGCGGCCGACGGTTGCGCTTTGCCAGCAACCGGGGCTGTTCATCGATCGGCTGGAGCTTATCCACGACGTGCAGTCGCAGCGGCTGGCCACGCAGATCATTGCCGACATCGAGACGGTCTCGCCGGCGACCGAAGTCAGGCAGCATATCATCGGCATGAACGACCCTTGGGATTTCAGCGAGGTCTATACCGAGCTGCGCGATTTCGCCCGCGCCTATGTGTTCGACCCCGAGAAGGAAGACTATCTCGTCAACATCACCACCGGCACGCATGTCGCCCAGATATGCTGGTTCCTGCTCACCGAGGCGCGCTTCATCCCAGCGCGGCTGCTTCAGCTCTCGCCGCGCAAACGCGAGGGCGGCGGCGAGTTCTCGGGTGGCCATTCGATTATCGACCTGGACCTGTCGCGCTATGACGCGATCGCCACGCGTTTCGCCGCGGAACGCGACGAGGCGACGTCTTTTCTGAAATCCGGCATCCCGACCCGCAATCCGGCCTTCAACCAGATGATCGACCAGATCGAGAAGGTGGCGATAAGGTCGCGTGCGCCGGTTCTGCTGACCGGGCCGACCGGGGCCGGCAAGTCGCAGCTGGCCAGGCGCATCTTCGAACTCAAGAAGGCGCAGCGACAGGTCTCCGGCGCCTTCATCGAGGTCAATTGCGCGACACTGCGTGGCGACCAGGCGATGTCGACCCTGTTCGGCCACGTCAAAGGCGCCTTCACCGGCGCCCAGAACGAGCGGGCCGGGCTGATGAAATCGGCCAACAAGGGCGTTCTGTTCCTTGACGAGATCGGCGAGCTCGGGCCGGACGAGCAGGCCATGTGCCTCAGAGCCATCGAGGAAAAGCGCTTCCTGCCGGTCGGCGCCGATCAGGATGTGACGTCGGATTTCCAGCTTCTCGCCGGCACCAATCGCGACCTTTCGATCGGCGTGAAGGAGGGCAAGTTCCGCGAGGATCTTTTCGCCCGCCTCAATCTGTGGACGTTCCAACTCCCCGCTTTGCGAGACCGCAAGGAAGACATCGAACCCAATCTCGAATTCGAGCTGCGCCGATTCAGCGAGCGCGAGGGGCAGAACGCCACCTTCAACAAGGAAGCGCGGGACCTCTACCTCAGATTCGCGGTAGCGCCGGAGGCGACGTGGCGAGCCAATTTCCGCGATCTCTCCGCGTCCGTCACGCGCATGGCCACGCTGGCGCCGCTTGGACGCATCAACGAAGAGACCGTGCGTGACGAGATCGATCGGCTGACGGTGCTGTGGCGTGCCGGCGCAGCCCAGTTCGGCGATGGGGAGCGAATCCTGTCGGAAATTCTCGATCCCGATCGCCGAAATCGGATCGACATGTTCGACCGGGCGCAACTTGCCACAGTGCTTGAAGTCTGTCGTGGCAGCAATTCCCTCAGCGCGGCCGGGCGCAAGTTATTCGCGGTTTCGCGGCTGCAAAAGACCAGTGGCAACGATGCCGACCGGCTGCGCAAATATCTCATGCGCTTCGATCTAAGCTTCGAGGATATCGCCGGAAGCTGATAGACGTCGTTGCTGCTCCAACTGACGGGAGTTGGGATTCCGACACGAGATGAAGCGGCTGGATCGCTCTCTCCTTGTCGTCATCAAATTGTGATGCGGTGGCCGTAGGAATCCATAATTCCGGATTTGTGGATACATGGACAAGACGACAGCTCTTCTCGCACTGGCAGCGCTTGGCCAGGACACCAGGCTCGAAGTGTTTCGCCTGCTGGTCCGGGCGGGCGCAGACGGTGTGCCGGCCGGCGAGATCGCCTTGCGCCTCGGTACGGTGCAGAACACCATGTCGGCGCATCTGAAGGTCCTCGACCATGCCGGCCTGGTCCGTGCCGAGCGCGACGGCCGGACAATCCGCTACGTCGCCGATATGACCGGCTTTCGGAATCTCCTTGCCTATCTCATGGAGGATTGCTGCAGCGGCGCGCCGGAGCTCTGCCAGCCGGTCATTCAGGCGGTGACCTGCAACTGTTAGAAGGGACTACGCCATGAGCGAGCCATACAACGTGCTTTTTCTCTGCACCGGCAATTCGGCGAGGTCGATCCTCGCCGAAGCGATCTTGAACCGTGTCGGCGCCGGCAAGTTCAGGGCCTATTCGGCCGGATCGCACCCGAAGGGAGAGGTCCATCCCTACGCGCTCCAGCTGTTGAAAACCCTGAATCACGACACGTCCTTCGCCCGTTCGAAGGACTGGCAGGAATTCGCGGCTCCCGGCGCGGCCGAGATGAATTTCGTTTTTACCGTCTGCGACAATGCGGCAAATGAATCCTGCCCGGTGTGGCCGGGACAGCCGATGACGGCGCACTGGGGCGTGCCCGACCCGGCCGCCGTGGAAGGCACCGACGCCGAAAAACATCTGGCCTTTGCCGAAGCCTATCGCATGCTCAACAATCGGATCTCGATCTTCGTCAGCCTGCCGATGAACATGATCGACAGGCTCGCCCTGCAGAAACGGCTGGATGAAATCGGCCGCGATCTACCGAAGGCCGGCTAATATGGCGGTTGACCTGTCCCGTCGCATTGTCGCGGAAGCGCTCGGCACGGCAATGCTTGTCGCGACGGTTGTCGGGTCCGGGATCATGGCCGACAGGCTGACGGGCGACCTCGCTGTTTCCCTGCTCGGCAACACCTTGCCGACTGGAGCGATTTTGGTGGTGTTGATCACCATACTCGGACCGATTTCCGGGGCGCATTTCAATCCGGCGGTGACGCTGGTTTTCGCCCTCAGGCGGCAAATCGAAGCGAACGCCGCACTGGCCTATGTCATCGCCCAGCTTGTCGGCGGCGTTGCCGGGACGCTAATGGCGCACGCTATGTTCGAACTGCCGATTCTACAGCTCTCGCAAACCGTGCGGACCGGAAACGGACAATGGCTCGCGGAGTTGGTGGCCGCCTTCGGCCTGGTCTTCACCATTCTGGCGGGACTTCGCTTCCGTTCGGATGCGATTCCCTGGCTGGTCGGCCTCTACATCACCGCGGCCTATTGGTTCACCGCATCGACGTCGTTCGCCAATCCGGCGGTCGCCATTGCGCGAGCGGTTTCAAACACGTTCGCGGGCATCCGTCCTGTTGACCTGCCGGCGTTCATCGTCGCCGAGCTGCTGGGCGCGCTGCTTGCCATGGCCTTGGCAGGATGGCTGCTCAGCGAGCCCAAACCAATCAGACAGATGAGAGCCGCGAAATGACCATCACCATCTACCACAACCCCGACTGCGGCACCTCGCGCAACACGCTCGCCATCATCCGGCAGTCCGTCGAAGAGCCTAATGTGATCGAGTATCTGAAGAGCCCGCCGTCGCGCGAACGGCTGGTCGAGCTGATCAAGGCGACGGGAATGACGCCGCGCGAGTTGCTGCGCGAGAAGGGTACGCCGTACGCCGAGCTCAACCTCGGCGATCCCAAATGGACCGACGACGAGATTGTCGATTTCATGCTGGCGCATCCGATCCTGATCAACCGGCCGATCGTGGTGACGCCGCTCGGCACCATGCTTGCTCGGCCGTCCGAAGCCGTTCTCGACATCCTGCCCAATTCTATCGGGCCGTTCACCAAGGAAGACGGCGAAGTGGTGATCGATGCATCGGGGCGGCGCGTCTGAAGGTATAATCCAGTTCTTCGATAATCTTGGAAATAGAACTTGACGACACCCGGCAGCGGGAGCTAGCGTATTTCCATGAAACTCGAACAAGCAGCAAAACAGCTCGAGGCGCTCGGCAATCCGACGCGGCTGAAGCTTTATCGCACGCTGGTGAGGGCAGGCGAAACCGGACGACCGGTCGGTTATCTGCAGGAAGCCCTCGGCATCGCTGCGTCGACCCTGTCGCATCATCTCCACCGGCTTATCCTGACCGGCCTGGTCACCCAGGAACGCCAGGCAACGACGCTGATCTGCCGTGCCAATTACCCTGTCATGAACGATCTCCTCGGCTTTCTTGCCGATGAATGTTGTGCCGATGCCGTATGCGGCCCGGCTGTCGGCGAGGCTGCTGCGTAACTCTTTTTGGCCTATATTTCTATAATCCTAGAAGCATAGAAGGTGCATCATGGTTCCCAACAGCAATCTCCCGGTCGCCATCATCGGCGGCGGACCGGTCGGCCTGGCGGCTGCCGCTCAACTTGTCAGCCGCGGCCTTTCGGTCAAGGTTTACGAGGCTGGTTCCGCGGTCGGGTCGAACCTTCTGGATTGGGGTCATGTGCGGGTTTTCACGCCGTGGCGCTATTGTGTCGATGCGGTCGCCCGAAAACTTCTCGAGAGCCACGGCTGGCAGATGCCGGAGCCGGAGGCGTTCCCCACGGCTGGCGAGATCGTCGACCAGTATCTCGCGCCGCTGGCAAAGCTTTCCGAACTGGCGCCGTCGATCGAGACTAATGCCCGCATTGTCGCGATTTCCCGGTGGGGAGCCGACAAGGTCTTGAGCAAGGCGCGGGAGACGCGGCCGTTCGTGCTTCTGGTCGAAACCGCCGAGGGCACGCGCCGGGACAGCGCTCGTGCCGTCATCGATGCGTCCGGCACCTGGCAAACGCCGAACCCGCTCGGTGCGGGCGGCTTGCCGGCCGAAGGTGAGAAGGAATTTGGAAACCGCATTGCCTACGGCATACCGGATGTCCTCGGACGGGACCGTCATCTCTATGCAGGCCGCACGACATTGGTCGTGGGCGCCGGCCATTCCGCTGCCAATGCCTTGCTCGAATTGGCGGAGCTTGCGCAAACCGAACCGGGCACCTCGGCACTATGGGTGACGCGCGGCACCGACCTTGTCCGCATCTACGGCGGCGGCGATGCCGACGCCTTGCCGGCGCGGGGCGAACTCGGTTCGGATGTCCGGCATCTCGCCGAGAGCGGCCGCGTGCGGCTGGTGACGGGCTTTGCCACGGTTGCCATTCGCGAGGTCGACGGCCGCCTGGTTGTCGAAGGCCAGACAAAAGACGGATTGCGCACGCTCGGCCCCGTCGACAGGATTATCGCCGCGACCGGTCAGCGCCCTGATCTCACCTTGACCCGCGAGCTTCGGCTGGACCTTGATCCGTGGCTCGAAGGCGTCAAGGCGCTGGGGCCGCTCATCGACCCCAATGAACATTCCTGCGGCGATGTCCCGCCGCATGGTCATCGCGAGCTCAGCCACCCCGAGCCCGATTTCTACACGGTCGGCGTCAAAAGCTACGGCCGGGCGCCGACGTTCCTACTGCTGACCGGCTATGAGCAGGTCCGCTCGGTCGCCGCGGCGCTCGCCGGCGACATGGCTGCGGCCGATGCCGTGCAGCTGGTGTTGCCCGAGACCGGCGTCTGCACTGTGCCGGCGTCACTTTCAGGCGCGTCGTCCCAGGGTTGCTGCGGCGGGCCGGCGCCGGCTGCTGTCGATGCCTGTTGTGTCGACGACGCCAAGGCGAAGGCGAGCGGCAAGTCAGGCTGCGGCTGCGGCAGCACGCAAGCGATCGCAGCAGTGCGCAGCGGCGATCTCGAGATCGCCGCTCGATGAGCGACCGGAAGATCCCGGCTGCCGCGCTCTGGGCGTTGGGGCTGACGCAGATCATCGGCTATGGCACGCTCTATTACAGCTTTAGTATCCTGGTGCCGTCGATCGCGCTCGAATTCGCCTGGCCGGAACAATGGGTTTTCGGCGCCCTGTCGGCGTCGCTGCTGGTGGGTGGCCTGTTTGCACCGACAGCCGGGCGCTGGGCCGATCGTTTCGGCGCCGGCCGGGTGATGACCTTTGGTTCGCTTGCTGCCGCAGCAGCGCTTGTCGCTTGCGCGCTAGCACCCGGCCGGGTGAGCTTTGTGCTGGCTCTGGTGGCGATGGAGCTGGCGTCCGCCTTCGTGCTTTACAGCGCCGCTTTCGTCGCGATCGTCCAGATCGGCGGAGCCAGGGCGCAGCGCAGCATCACCCATCTGACGCTGATCGCCGGCTTCGCCTCCACCCTGTTCTGGCCGTTGACGGCTGCGCTGCACGAACACCTGACCTGGCGCGAGGTCTATTTGGTCTTTGCCGGCATCAATGTCGCCATCTGCCTGCCCATCCATGCCTGGCTGGCACGGCTGTCGCGTCGGACAGACGAAAGCGCCTCGCCGACACCTGCGGCCGTCGCGCCGGCAGGCCGTGCCTTCACGCCACGCGACCGCAGCAGAGTGTTTCTGCTCATGCTTGGCGGCTTCGCGATCGAGGGTTTCGTGCTGTCCTCGATTCTCGTTCACATGGTGCCGCTGACGACGGCGCTCGGGCTTGGCTCCGCCGGGCTCGTCGTAACCACGCTTTTCGGGCCCTCCCAGGTGGCGAGCCGGTTGATCAACATGCTGTTCGGCGGCCGGCTGGCACAGACCTGGCTCGCGGTGATCGGCGCGACATTACTGCCGCTCGGCCTTGTCGTCCTGCTGGCGATGACACCATCGCTGCCCGGCGCCATCGCCTTCGTAATCCTGTTTGGATTGGGCTCGGGCCTCGCCAGCATCGTCGGCGGCACGCTGCCCCTGGAACTGTTCGGGCGGGAGCGCTACGGCGCCCGGCTCGGCTGGGTGACGGCCGCGCGTCAGTTTTCTTCAGCGCTTGCGCCCTTTGCCCTTGCCATGGCGATGGCAGGCATCGGCGTCCAACCATCGCTCTGGTTGACCGCTGCGGTCGGCATGCTCGGCATACTGGCTTTCTCGGCAATCATCCTGATCAGGCGGCAGCCTCTCGCGCATGATCGCGTGATGCTTACCTCGGCGAACTGACGTCGCGTGCAGCGTACAGCTGTGCGCAACAGCGAGCGGTCGGCCATGGGCGCTCGACGGGCTGTGATGCGGTTGATAAGCCCTCTCCCCAAGGAGAGTCGAGACATGACCGTTGCGATCGAGATGGGCCACACGACCGCAGGCGCCCCGGCGGCACTGGATCTTGAGGAACTGCTGGCGACCCGCCTTTTGGTGCAGGGCAATTCGGGCTCCGGCAAATCGCATCTGCTGCGCCGGCTGCTGGAGCAGAGTGCCCCCTGGGTGCAGCAGGCCATCATCGACCCCGAAGGCGACTTCGTGTCGCTGGGCGAGCGCTTCGGCCATCTGGTAATCGATGCCGAGGAGCATACCGAGCGCGGCCTGCAGAGCGCCGGCGAGCGGGCGCGCATCCATCGCGTTTCCACGGTGCTCAATCTCGAAGGGCTCGACGCCGAGAACCAGATGCGTCGCGCCGCTGCCTTCCTCGGCGGACTGTTCGAGGTCGCCCGCGACCACTGGTATCCGATGCTGGTGGTGGTGGACGAGGCGCAGCTGTTCGCGCCGGCCGTCGCCGGCGAGGTTTCGGACGAGGCGCGCAAACTCTCGCTCGGCGCCATGACCAACCTGATGTGCCGTGGCCGCAAACGCGGGCTTGCCGGGATCATCGCCACCCAGCGGCTGGCCAAGCTCGCCAAGAATGTCGCCGCCGAGGCCTCCAATTTCCTCATGGGCCGAACTTTTTTGGACATTGATATGGCCCGGGCGGCCGACTTGCTGGGCATGGAGCGGCGGCAGGCCGAGGCTTTCCGCGACCTGGAGCGCGGGCAATTCATGGCGCTGGGCCCGGCGCTATCGCGCCGTCCGCTGGGCCTGCGCATCGGCCCGACCGATACCAGCCCGCGCAATGGCACGCCGCGGCTGATGCCGCTGCCGGAAGCAGCACTGGAGGATGCCCGCGCCATCATCCTGGCAGCGCCGCCGCCGGAAACTGTCCGGCCGCAGCGCCGGTCGTCGCCGGACCTGCTCGACCAGCTGATGGCGGCGAAATCGGCGGCACTGGAAATCCGCCCCGAACCGGTGGAGCCGCCGATCAGCGCCGAGGATTTGGCGGAGCGGCGGGAGCGGGTGGACCGGGTCCTGCGCGCCGTGCTGGCGCAGCCCGACGCCGGCTTCCGTGTCATCGGCGTGCTCTATCAGGAGTTCGTGGTCCGCTGCCGGATCGAGGGCCTCGCCTCAGTCGTGCCGGACCTGCCCGCCTTCCGCCGCATGCTGACCCGCGCCCGCGCCGGCCTCGGCTCCGACATGGCTGGGGATGACGCCTGGCAGGATGTCTCGGCGCGCGCCTCGCTGCTGCCCGAGGATATGCAGGGTGTGTTCATGATGATCGCCCGCGCGGCGAAGGAGGGCTGGCCCTGCCCGAGCGACGCGGCGATCGCCCGCGCCTACGGCTCGCACTCGCTGCGCCGCGCCCGGCGCCTGCTGACCTATATCGAGGAACAGGGCCTGATCGTATGCCAGCTTGACGGTCTCGGCCGGCGGGTCGTGACGCTCGTCGAATTGGCCTGGGCAACGGCACCGGGCGACCCCAACGCCGAGGAGGCGGAGCAGGGCAGTTTGGCTGTGTGAGGCGGCGGCCGAGTGCGCAAAGGGAATGCCACGCATCAAGGCGATGTATTGCCAAGCGGCAGGTACAGCGGCGAGTCTTTTTTGCGCAGATAGGGCCTCGCTGGCCCGCCACGCTCATCTGCCCGGTCTTCATCATACGACGACGAATTGGCGCGACGCAGATCCGCCTATTGTAAGTTGTTCGATGCTACAGCACTCCCTCCTGCCGACGGCGCTTTACATATGTTCTAGAGCGGGATGAGATTTGTAAGAGTCGTGGGATTCCCAAATCATCGCAGTTCTGATTCAACATTCA